>JAQVKF010000177.1 GCA_028694795.1 Thermoguttaceae bacterium
GGGGTGCCGGAGACGGTATGTCGATGGTCAATTTTTGAGACCGGATACGTAGTGCGTGCTGAATCGTGGTTGGAATCCATGCCAGATGAGAGAATAGTCGTATGGTTCGTCGAGTGAAAGAAACCGAAAAGAGGGAACTGTCGGGCTTATTGCCGTCGGAATCGGTCGTTTTCGGTTTTTTTTGCGGCCCAGAGAACCGTTTGGTTCCGCATATCGTCTTGGAACTTCAACAGGGACGCAAACAGTCTTACATTCCGGTGTTGCTTTACGGGCCGGCGGGGGTGGGGAAAACACTGCTGGCGACGGGGATTGAAAATGCGATCCGACATGAATTTCGCCGGCGTCGTGTCTATCGAACGACGGCCCAAGATTTAACGCATGATTTCGCCGATGCCTCTGAATCGGGTCGCGTGGCGGAATTGCGTCAACAGTTATTGCAAGCGTCTGTGGTGATTGTGGAAGATTTGGAAAATCTGGTGGGTCGCGATCTCGTACAGCGGGAACTGCTGCGGCTTCTGGATGTGGCGGCAGAGCGTGGACGTGCGGTGTTGTTTACCGCGGACAGCCCTCCTGGTGAATGGACCCAATTGCGTCCGATGTTCGTTAGCCGGGTGTTGTGCGGGTTGAATGTTCGTTTGCAGCCACCGTCTTATGCGACACGTTGTCGGTTGATCCGCTACTGGACGATGTTCGAAGGCTTGGAGTTGACTGACGAGGCGGTAGCGATTTTGGCGGCCCAGTGGGTGGGAACGGTGCCCGTGATTCACGGTTTAGTCCGTAAAATGCTGATGACGCTCAAGGCCGATCCGGTGTGGATTCGAGCGTTGTTGGAACTAAATGGGCGGCGGTATCTCTCCGGCGAACAGGTCAAACGCTATTTGGACGAGGTGAGTCAAACGTTGGAACGTCCGTCCATTCATGAGATCGCTAAGGCGACGGCGAAGTATTTTGGGGTGCGATTACTCGATTTGCGTGGACAATCGCGCCAACAGACGATCGTGGTGGCGAGGCACTGTGCCGTCGCTCTGGCGGAGGCTCTTTGTGGGCAAAGTTTGCGGGATATCGGTCATTATTTTTCCGGACGTGACCATGCGACTATTTTGCATAGTTGTCGTAAAGTGCGCGAATTAGTCGATTCGGAACCGGAAATCCGCGACGCAATCCATACGCTTCGTGAACGATTTGATGCCGTTCAGCTCGACAGCTAAATAGGGGCGGACCGTTCCGTGGCTCCACTTCATGAAAGGAATCATATGGATCCTAATTTTCCTGCGATGCCTATTTTCCCGGCTATGGCGATGATTTCACGAGCCGCAGCACGTGAACTAGATCGGCGTGCGGTGGACGAATTCGGTGTACCTGGCGTGATTTTGATGGAAAATGCCGGGCGTGGTGTGGCCGAATTGCTCATTTATCTCGATCAAACGGGAACGTTGGCCTCATCAACGCGGCAAAAAACGGATGCCTCGGTGTCGAACGCTGCATCGGTCGCTTCGGTTATGACGAGGTTGGCCTGTGGAAATCCCGCACACCGAATGCGAACGTACGGAAACGTGGATGGTGAGGTACCGCATCCATGGGAACGTCGGTTACCTGAAGAAAATGGGGACATCGCGGCCACATGGGAGGCGGGGTTACCGTTGGAGCGACCGACTGGACCAAAGGAGGTCGATGGGACGGCTGAAATGACTGGGCAGACTGAAGTGAATTTGCCGAATGGGGTAATTGGAGGTGAAGACAATCCATCGCGGCAGACCACACGGCGCGTTGTCATCGTCTGTGGACGCGGCAACAATGGCGGCGACGGTTTTGTGATCGCGAGACATCTGTCGCTGCGTGGATATACGGTCGAACTTTTTTACTGCGGCGAACCGGCGAAATACCCACATGACGCGGCGGTCAACGCCAATATTCTTCGACAATCCGGTTTCCCCATGCGACGCTTAGACGACCCACTGATGGAATCGCCAGTCGAGGCGGCGATGACAGCGTTGGAAAATTCGCTACGCGGCGCGGTGTGTGTGGTCGATGCCTTATTGGGAACGGGAGCCATGGGCGAACCGCGTCCACCGATGGATCTGGTGATCGAACAGCTCAACGCGAGCGGTACGCCGATTCTGGCTGTCGATCTGCCGAGCGGATTGGATGCCGACTCCGGTCTGCCTTCTCGTTCGACTATTCACGCGACGCATACGGCCACTTTTGTCGCCCAGAAGCCGGGCTTTTTTCTACCGTCCGCGATTCCTTATGTGGGTCGCGTGCATGTGATCGACATTGGCGCGCCACCCACACTAGTCGAACAGATGGTTCAGTGGCCGTACTGAAAATCGTCATGATGGTGTCACTTTTTTGCCGCATCGAGAACGATATCGTAAGTTTTACCTTCTTCCGCCGTGATCTTGGTAGCGTCGGAGGCCCAATGTTGTTTGTCATTGGTCAAATCTTTGGGCTTTTTGACTTTTTTACCCGGATTCAAAACGGGATCGGGTACGAACTCGCCCACCCATTTGGCCGCACGCACTCGCACAATCTTCTCGCCAGCGGTTACTTCCGCCGTGAATTTGCCACCTGGCTCAATTTGTGCTCCATCCGATGGCCCCGCACCATCCGCGGGATCGAACTGAATCACACCCGCATCAGGAAATTCATCGCCGATTTTGATTGTACCGCTGATCGGTACTTTGTTCACTCCATTACCGCAACCGGTGAGCGGTAAACATAATCCAACGACGCCTAATAACAAGATCCACTTTTTCATCGATTTTCCGATTCCTCTCTTTTGAATGTCGGACTTCTCGTTCATGGTGCCCCATTCGCGAACGGCTGACCGAACGGTCGGATCTCGGCTAGATTTCCGTCGACTTCCGACACGTTTCGAAATCCATCCTTCTTTTTATGGAAACATTTTTCACATGGAAATACCCATGTGAATCACTGTACGGAATGGTCCGACTTGCCGCGCAGATCACACCGTACACGACGGAATTATGGAAGATTTACCGTCTTACCGTCGTAAATCGTACTGGCGTTTTGCCACGTTTTGAGATCAATGCTGTCCGAGACGAAACGTACGCTACCATCGACGAGGCTCGCATTGACACCGCCTGAATGGCGGCTTCGTGCGGCATAATATTCCGTGGCTTCGACTTCCGTACACGGACGTCCTGGCTCTTTCGGTTCCAAACAGGTTCCCGCGTACATTGCATCCGGCGTGGAGCTGTTTGGACCAGTGACCGTCATGAAACCGCCGCCCGCTCGCTCGTCGTTATAAATATCGCCACGTTTGTCACCGTCAGTGGTGTTTAGAGAAAGCGTTAATTCAGAGAACATGATCGTGTTACTCGTTCCATCGCGTACCATCGAGAGCGGAATCTGCTTGTTAAGCCAAAATACCGAACCATAGAACGGATCGGTCGCGCGTGCACTATCAGCGTTGGTGTATTGCCGATTTCCATGACAACCGACATAATTACCGCGAACACGTCCATACGTCTGAGAACGAGCAATGCGATTCTTAGGTTGATCACTTGGACACCACAGGATCGCGAACTCAGCATTTTCCACATATCCCTCGCCGGTGGTGTCGCCTTCCTGATTATTTGGCTTTTGATAAAAATTCAGTTTGAAATCGTACTTGTCAGCCAGTGCCTTCTGCTCGATAAATGAATATAAACGTGGAATCAAACCATGTCGCTTGACATTGGCCAACGCTCCGCCCGGCATATGCGCCCCGTAAGGAAGCATTTGGTTGTTTGTGTCTACATAAAGGTGGACCGCCATGGACCACTGCTTCAAGTGGTTCGTACATTGTGTACGACGCGCGGCCTCACGTGCCGCCTGAACTGCTGGCAATAAGAGCGCAATCAAAATACCAATAATGGCAATTACCACCAAAAGTTCGACGAGGGTAAACCCCCTGGAATTTTGGGAACTTCTGTGCATTCGGAATCCTCCTTTAATGAATGGAACAACAAACGGACTATGATCTTTGGAGATTACTTAAAACAACCCTCCGTGTAGGATTATCTCAAATTTGTTCGCGGAAAGCAAATCCTTTTTTAAAATAATGGCACGAAATTTACCTTTTTTTGCGTACTTTAAGGGATATCTGCTATACTTACGTATCTCACGGGACGCTTTTGGCTTCTATGAATGGGGTTGATCAGGAAGAGGCTGATTGACCATGGCCTTTTTTCGATAACATCGTGTTATTTCGGGAACGACCGAGCCGTATAAAATACAGGTTAATCGGGAATATTGGCAATCGTATCGAAAAAACGTTTCTGGAAAGGGTACAATCAACCTTCAATTTCCATAGAATCGGTATACAATAGAGAATAAAGAGGTCGGCGAAAAAGACTCTCCCAGAACCTGTTGGTGGAAACGAACCGGGCAAAATCGATTGATCGCGAAAAACTCGCGTTAAACACCATTTCCATAGGAACAAACATAAGGTACCATCGTCGAATGACTTCCTCCCATCCCTCGTTATTTCCGCTGTCGCTGACCTACATTGAACGGTATTTTTTAGCGGATCATACGGAAAGTTATCCTATGACCTCGGTCATCGTGACGGAATTAGAGGGAGAACTCCAACGCGAGGCGTTCGAGGCGGCTTGGGGCGAAGCGAGAGTGCGACATCCGATGGTCCATGCCATCGCAAAATATAATGGCTTTACCCTCTGGGGACATTGGGAAGACGCGGGAGCTTTGCCGCCTCCCATTACATGGTATACCATTTCTGAAAACGTGGCGGAGACATTCGACCGTGGTCATTCCCTCCATAGCGGCGATTCCCGTTCTGTGGACCACGCAAAGACCGAATCTCAAGAACCACTGAATACTATCTCGCCGATGTCGCTTACGCCGTGGGGGTGGATCGATATTCGAAAGGAACCCGGAGTCAAAGCGTGGGTGCACCAAGGCGGTGGACGCTGTCGTTTGACCTTTTTGGTGCATCACGCCTGTGTGGACGGTGTCGGAATTCTCGAATTTTTGGGCGATTTGTTGACGGCTTACGGTTTGCGTACCGCGAAGGAAGGACAACCGCCACCCCAATATTTGCGGGAATATGATGACCAATTATTGAAAAACCGCCAATGGTTTTTGGTGCCGCGTGTCCGCCGCGATGGACTATTTCCGATTTTGAAACGATTACCCTGGCAAATTAGCCAGGGGATCGGGTTTGTGTTTCGTAAGACATTGGCTCTGTCCGGTGACCGTGATCTCTCGAAAGCCCTGCTCCAAACGGAGACGGCGGAGATTGCCCAAATGACCGAAATGTCCAAAAATGCCAAAGTTGCCAGAACGGCTCATGCTGCCAGTGTTGCCGCGATGGGTTCCACGAAGTCAGGGGCCGTGGAATCGAAAAATGATAACGAATCGAAACATACTACCAATGTGAACGAAGCCGCGGATGCAAAACCGCCAGTGTCCGATTTGATCGAAGCGGTCAAAATATCAGATGTAGACGCGATTCGACGATTATCGGAAATACCCCAACTCCATTTTTTTGAGATTGAAGCGGCGAAAATCCGAAAAATTGATGCCCAATTGGACCCGTCAAAATTCTCGCTCAACGATTTGATGTTGCGTGATTTGGCAATCGTGCTGCACGAATGGAACGAAAAATATCCATCCACACAGCCGCACGGTCCGTTACGTATCGATATGCCAATGGATTTGCGAATTCCGGATACCCGTACACTTTCCGCGACGAATTGTGTGAGCCATACTTTTTTGAGGCCGTCGCCGTCGCTGTTCGATAAGCCGGCGTTGTTACTCGAAGAAATGGTGCGAAATACGCAAAATCTTGTCCGTTCACGTGCGGGAATGATGTTCAATTCCTGGATTCAAACGGGATTGGCGGTGCCGGGTGTCGTCTTGATGATGACCAAAATCGGTAAAAACTACGCGACCACGGTGCTTTCCAATGCCGGGAACGCGATCCGAACGTTTGGCGCAAAATTTCCAATGGAAAATGGATTAGCCGTTGCGGGAAATGTACGGATTCGACGTATCACAGGGGTGCCGCCCGTACGCCTTGGAACGCCGGTCGTCTTTTGCGTGACCCGTAATTATCGAAATTTATCGATGCTGGTGCGTACTGATCCCCGGATTTTTTCGCGAGAAGCGGGCGAAGAAATCACACGCATGTTCGAGACACGGTTGCGTCAATCCATTGACGCGATCTTAGCGGAAAAGGACGTGTGAGCTTTTCCACTCAATGGGGAAGGATACGGTTCTAATCGGCAACGGTATTTCCAATGATTGCTGATAGCCATTGGTATTCGCCTTGTTTCTCGCCGTGCGGTCGATGGGTCCCGATGGCCTTGTCGTCCTTGGTGGTCATGGAGGTTCCTATGAAATCGAAACGTCGCTTGCAAAACTCTCGTTCGGATGACCTTCCCATCGCTACTAAAAATGCTCGACGCGAAAAATCGCGTGGAACGGATGAAATGACAAGAAGTACGTTGGCGAATGCGCAAACCTTTGTGGAAGAGGGAATGCTCGGAAACACCGCCGATGGGGCGGAAAAAACGCCGCGAAAAGGGCGTCCGCGAACGCAAGCTCTCCGACGGATGCTCTCCGAGGCGTTGCGTCCCGAGTCCGACGCTTTTTACGTCATTTATACAGGGTCGTTTTTTCTGTTTGTTTGGTGGTTTTGGTCGATTCGATTGGGTGATTTTCTCTATCTTCTCCAAAATGGAACGTTATTTTGCTACGACACATTCTTCTGGAAGGAACAAGTTTGTCAGATTGGAGGCTTTTTGCGTTATGTGACGCTCTGGTTGCTCCAATTTGGAGCGTGGCCGTGGTTGGGTGGCCTATTTTGGGCTGGGTTGGCCACGGGGACGGGCGTTCTTTTTGCGAAAATTTTCCGAATTCGTGGAATGGGCTATCCATTAGCGTTTCTACCGGTCTGTTTTTGGTTAATTCTTCAACCCGCAGTGAGCTATTTTGTGTATGAATTTTCGCTGCCGCCACAGCTTTTCGCCATACTTCCCGGATGGTTTGGTACGTTGCTCTTATTGTATGGAGTACAAAAAATTCCGACCTCTCTCGGACGTGTGTTGGCGTGCGGTGTGGTCGTTTTGCTGGCATATCCGCTGTGTGGTTTTTTTGCGTCGGCGGTGGGATGGCTCGGTTTGATAGTTGAATTTTCCAGACCGTGTTCGTCCATCCGATGGAAACGATGGGGTGTTTGTGCGACGCTGCTCGTGATGCCGGTGGTGATTCCGCTGATCCATTACGGGCTTTGGGCGAGTCGTATCAGCGCTTCAGAATATATTTTTACGAATAGCATGGGGTACGAACCGACTTCGATGGTGATGGATCCATTTACACCAGTACTTTTGTATGTGCTGATCGGTTTGAATCTGTTGGCGATGTTTGGCGTGGCGAGTGGCTCGGTTTGGTATGGAATTCGTCAATCGAAGCAGCTTTCGCGAGGAAATTCGTCAAGAATGATCCAAAAATCGGGAATGGTGAAAAATGCGTCGCTTCGATATTCGCTTCCGATTTTGCTGATGTTATCGCTGGTGGGTGGAACGATCCATTGGGCGTTTTGGAGTCAAGATTTTGCGGATACGTTGGCGATGGGACGGGCGATGGAGTCTGAGGATTGGGAAACGGTACTCCAAAAAGAGCGAACGGATTTGCTGTGTCGAGCGATGATTGTGATGCGGAATTTGGCGATTTTTGAATTAGACCGCAATGGAACGGAATTTTTCCAACATTCTCAACAGGCCCTTGCTCACGATCCAATCGCGTGGTATTTGGGTAATTCCTCATGGGTGCGAGATCTGACGAAGTCATTTCGCTGTGAAGACCCGGGCGATAACGATCCTGCGCTCAAAACGTCAACAGCCAGAGTCTATGGCGACTGGGTCCTGTTTCGTTATGGACATCCCAATCTGTCCCAGCGTGCGGCAATGAATCAGCTCGTGAGCGGAGGCGTTTCTGTCTGGTCGCTCAAATCACTGG
>JAQVKF010000178.1 GCA_028694795.1 Thermoguttaceae bacterium
CAACCTGATCGGACTGTACGTCGTTCAGATGATTCGGGAGTTGGGGCGGTTGATGGACGGGTGGAATGTCTGAACTCATCGGAATCAAAATCCTTATAAAAAAGCGGCTTGCCGCGTTTGGTTGACGAATCTACTTTTCCATGGCCACCGGGCCGTCACATGGACGATCCGACGGACTCTCACGGAGTCGGACGAATCTGCGTTCGACAGGAATTTACCCCAAGAGGTATACGATCGCACATGATGAGACACATGGGACATTTTATGGGCACCCCGGCGCGGGAACATGGTCGCCGATAAAACGCGGTCGCAACGAAGCAAAATACGAATCACATACGCTGTCCAGTTTAACAAACCACCCCGTCTATGGAAATGGTACCATTTTGTCATGCGGGATATACGTGGAACCACAGATTTCGATTGAAACATTGCCAGGATTGGAATTTTTCCCAAGCGAATATCGAGAAAAATCGCGGGCTTTCGCACAAAATCCAACGGAATAAATATCATACGTAACATTCGGAAATATGGTTCAAATGGGTATTTCCGCTTAAATAGAACCACTATATTCGATTTTCCCATTCCGAAGATTTGATGATCCGGTTATACTTACCACTCCCATGGTACCGAGTGCCATTGGATTGGAATGGTGAACCCTTTACGCTCATCCAAGCCTCGGTGCGGTACGCTTTACCTTTCGTTTAGCAACCGGTTATTGGATTGCTTAATTTTATCCATTTTACTATCCTCGACAACAAACGCGGAGTCCCATCATGGGCGATGCTGGATTAATTACGACGCTGACGACGGGGCTTGCCTTTGCCGTCGTTTTTGGTTACCTCGCTCTTCGTGTGAAATTGTCGCCGATAGTTGGTTATCTTCTCGCCGGTATTTTGATTTCTCCCCATACGCTAGGATTGGCCGTGAATCAAGGGATGGCCGATCAGTTTGCTGAAATCGGTGTCGTACTGCTGATGTTTGGTGTTGGATTGGAGTTCCATTTTAAGGAACTTTTCGCCGTTCGGAAGGTCGCGCTGCCAGGTGCTTTGACGCAAAGCATGACAACGACCACCGTGGTGACCCTGCTGCTTCATTTTCTCATTGGCATGAATTGGGCGTCCGCACTGGTTTTGGCCCTATCGCTATCGGTCGCCAGTACGGTGGTTTTAGTTCGTGTTTTGGCCGATACGCGTGATTTACACACGCCCGCCGGACATATCGCGGTCGGTTGGCTGGTCGTCGAAGACCTGTTTACGGTGATCGTTTTGGTGATTTTGCCCGCCGTTTTTCCACGCTCAGCCACTGAGCCGGAATTTCCTGTGGTGACACCGCCCCCCGTTGCCCAAAGTAGCGAAACCGCCTCCGTCTCCATCGTCACGCTGGAGGAACTTGAACAGCGGGCCGCGAACGATGCGAGTGATCCCAACGAATCGGTCGAGTTTGCCCAAATGCCCCAAGACGCTCCGTCTGCTGAGGCGGGTACGGTTGGATCCATTTCGTTGGCTGTGGGGATCGCGTTGTTCAAAATTGCGCTCCTTATCGCGTTTTCACTTGTGATCGGGAGTCGTGTGATTCCGCTTTTGCTCGAGCGTGTGGCCAAAACACACTCGCGTGAACTTTTTACATTGACTGTACTTGTTTGCGCGTTGGGAATCGCGGTCGCTTCAGCGGCGTTTTTCGACGTGTCCATGGCATTGGGCGCGTTTCTCGCCGGAATGATCGTCGGACGAAGCGAATTTAGTTATCGTGCCGCCGCGGACGCTTTTCCGATGCGTGACGCTTTCGCCGTTCTGTTTTTCGTCTCGGTCGGGATGTTGTTGGACCCTAATCATCTGCTCGAACATCCGGGCACGTTGGCGATTATTCTCGGTGCCGTGATGATTGGTAAACCGATCATTTCGTTCACCATGATCTTGCTGTTACGCTATCCTGTGCGTACGGCGTTGACCGTTGGATTGTCGCTCTCGCAGATTGGCGAGTTTTCGTTTATTCTTACCAATCTCGGACGCGATCTCGGCGTGCTCTCTCCCGGAACGACGAACCTATTGGTGGCGGCTTCCATGTTTTCGATCACACTCAATCCGATCCTCTATCGGCTCGTGGGACCACTCGAAAAACAACTGCAAAAAATGCCTGCCGTATGGACTCGACTCAATGGTCGCGTCTTGCGATTGAATAATATGCACGCCGTTGGGAACGCCTCGCATGAGGAACTCCATCGCTCCATTATCGTCGGTTATGGACCTGTCGGCAAAATCGTGACACGAATTCTGCAGCAAAACCATATCGAACCGATCATTATTGAAATGAATCTTAATACCGTGCGGCAATTGCACGCCAATGGGATTCGAGCGGTCTACGGAGACGCCTCCGCGGTGCAAACGCTGCGCGGGGCGGAGATCGAAACCGCCGAGGCGATGATTCTCAGTTCCGATGGGTTGCGATCCGTTGCCGACGTAATTCGACAGGCGCGAGAACTTAATCCAGTATTACGCATTTTGGCGCGAACGAGTTATGTGAGCCAAATTAAACCGTTGCAGCTCGCGGGGGCGGACGCTGTTTTTGCCGGGGAGGGGGAACTTTCTCTCGCCTTCGCCGAAACGCTGTTGCGATATCTCGGTGCCACGGCCCATCAAATCGAGCAAGAACGCGCGCGTATTCATCAAGAATTGCTCGGCGCGGACTCCATTGAGGATGCTTTCACCATGCACTACAAAGAAGATGGTGTACGTGATCTGCGCGCTCCGGATGCCGATCACGCCGAAACTCCTCCCGCTGGTGTTCCGCATACCGCCACGATTACGGGAATCGACGCTTCCGAATCATCCGACAGCAATTCCGAACGCCTGCCGCTACCGTGAGTACCCCATGCGGGTATTCTCGTCTGGGGGCTTAATGCTGCCGCCAAATCCGAATCAATCGACCAAGCAACAGTACTCCCCACACGGCCGCGAGAACAATGACCGTGCCCAGTGGTGAAAATGGAATCCGATGGGTGCAGGTCGCGATCACATTGGTTGGCGGTTGCGTGTAATACAAAATGTGGGCAATCATCGTCACGCAACCGATTTCCAGTCCTATTTCGAAAACGCTCCACCAGTGTTTGGGGGTGAAATGTTGGGCTGAGGAGGCTAATTTTGCTGATATTTCCGGATCTGCCGTATCGGCGGCCAAACCCTCTGTTTCGCCGTTCGCGTTTTCCGGAGTGCTTTCGGGTATATCATCCGATTGAGCCGTAAAGACGATTCCCGGTATTTTCGTGGCGGCGAACCATGTGGGTGACATTCCGCTGCGTACCTCCGTCGTTGAGGAAATTACCCCTAGCTTCGCCAACTTGACGAGTTCCGCTTCGGATGCCGGCCCGATGGCTGGTCCGCCATAATCTCGATAATAATACGCCATTTCTCTCAAAACCTCCAAAATTGCAAGCGAGCTCCAACCGTTTGGATCCATCAAAATAGACCAGTCGGAACGTGGTCCAAATGGATTGGTTACGGTCCCATTGGATTTTGTACGGCGTTCACGATTTTTTCGTGACGTAATCGCCGTGAATCCCCAGTCAAAAGATAAGGACAACATGGAATCCATGCGACGTCCCAGTGAATTGTACACTCAGGCTCTATGAAAAGGAACCAGTTACCCGGATGAAAGACTAAATCTGAAAAATATCGTCGGGAAATGACGTCGCGTTTTTTCATTTGGTTTTCAATTTTGATCGAGGTTTCATCAACGTGGCGATTGGTCATGCCCATTCATATCATTTGGCATTGTCCGGGTCTTAATAAAAGAGTGAAAAAAAATGGTATGTAGGGAAAAAATGATAGTACCAAGGAACTTTGAATTCTGATTTCGTCTCTTCCGATAAGTGAAGCACGTGATTTTCGAAATGGATGTTCCTCTAAAAAGCCCCAACGATTATAATGATTGTAACGAACACATAAGGGGCAAAGTCGTTTTTTGGACATAAAATGACAAAAACAGGAAAAATAAAGAAGTTTTTCCTTGAGAATTCAGAATAGATTCTTTACAATCAGAATAGTTCAAAGGAATGAATCATCGCGGCGGTGCGATTTTCGTTGATGCAGGAGGCGCATGGAATATGGAACAGACAATCATCCCGGGTGGAAATTTGTCGCCAGAACGCGACGTTTCGGCCCGTGTGGCTGTGTATGTGGTTGCGGATGCGGCGGAAATGATTGCGGATCCGGTCGTAGTGGCGGAAGCCGCAAATGCGGCGAATGCCGGTGATCGTTTTGATGTTCGCCCAGGGCGACCATCGCGATTTTGGAATGTTCCGAGATCGGCGTGCTTGGTTGGACTTGTGGTTGGAATGGTGATGTCGACGTTAATTCCACAGGTCGTGCAGTGGATGGGCGGAACATATTCCGTTGGTGCGGAGACGGGTACGGAGGGGAACGCAGAGGCGGGAGTGGCTGTGAATCCCACGGTGGTGCCCGTTGCGAATTCCGCGGCGAGTTCCGCTGTAGATGCGTCCCAAGCGGATTCCGAAAGTTTGGCTCCCGGGGCGATCCGGCCGCCTGCGCGGAACGCTGCGGCCACGGCGTTGGAATACGCGAAGACGGTCGATGTCCCGGCGAACGGTGGCTACGCTTCGGCATCGGCTGCGCGGCGGGGCGCGGTGGAAAATGGTCAGAGTGCTCCGCGAACAGCGGCGGCTGGCGGTATGGGCGGGAATGTGTTTCAGATTCAACCCGCTCCGGCAAATACCGATATGATTGCCGTTTCGACGCAGCTGCAAAATCCGGAGACGCGAGAGTCGTACCAGCAGTTGACGTTGATCGACACAAAGAAGAAGGTGATTACGGTGTACCATATTGATGCGGCGTTGGGTCAGGTATCGCTTCAGTGCGTGCGGCCCTTCCGCTACGATCAAGAGTTGCAGTCGTATTACCATAAGGATTATACCGGCAATCCGCTGATGCCGTCAGAAATTCAGCAAATGTTGGAAGAAAAGAACTAAATGAAACCATAAAAGAGTGGACGACGTTTTTCTGTGACGCATCGGCGTACGTTTGAAGAAAAACGTTGGAAACTCGCCAGTTGCCAAGGGTATCAGACATGACATCGCATTATCTTTCCTCAGATGAAACCGCTCAAAAGCTGGGCATTTCGGTGGATGAGCTGAACGAACTTCGAGAAGCTTATAAACTTCGTGGATTCCGTGATGGTTCTGGGTGGAAGTATCGAGGAGAAGATGTGGAAAAATATCTTTCGATTCGAGATGATTCACGTCCTGGCAGCGAGTTCGGTTTGGCCAGTGAAAATTCCGAAGAAACACCCGGATTCTTTAACGAATTGGATGAAGACCATAGCAGCAGTAGCAGCGAAATTCCGCTGACCGAAGGCAGTGGAAGTTTTAGTGCGTTTTTGATGGACGAATCGCCTAGTTCGGACAATTTGGCCAGTAAGAGTGGTGATAGTGCCTCGATGCCGTTGGCGGACAGCAGCAGTTCGATCGACATTGCTAAGGCGATGGAGAAAGCGGATGATGATCAGCTGAACCTCAATTTGGTGGATGCCGGTCTTTTTGAGGAAGAACTGAATGTGGACGATACGGGAAGTGGTTCGATTGATCCCGAAAAATTAATGGCCGATGGCGATTCTGGTTCTCTTCATCTTATTGCGCCGTCCGCTGGGGGGGCCTCTTCTGGGGATTTAGAGCTTGCGTCTGCTGCAGCTTCCGAAGCGAATACGGCTCCCGAAGAGGAATTTTCTTTGGCTGTGGATGATACTCCAGTGGGTGGTACTCCCGCTGCTGTAGAGCCGGAGATTGTGCTGGACCAAAGTGCCGAGGTTGCCAATAACGGTGCGTCTGTGAGTGTTTCGCTCGATAAAGGGGAGGAACTCAAGGTTTCTAGCGGTATTGACAGCGGACTGACGTTGGACGAAAGTTTTAACGAAGATGAGAATGTTCCGTCGGATGCGATGTCGTTGGATTTGGATGACAGTGATCTTTTGACGCTGGATGATCTTGGCGATGGCAACAGCGGTAGCAGTTCAATGCCGGCAAAACCGCTGGAAGAGTTTTCGTTGACGCCGGACGTGAACGATGAAGATTCGGAAGAAGATTCCGCGAGTAGTTCTCAAGTGATTCCGTTGGATCTTCCGGATGGTCCAACGGCGACGATTGCGACGGGAACGCCGACTTTTACGCCTGGTGGACCAACGACGGCTGCGGGGTCTGTACTGGATGATCCGTTTGGTGGTGCCTCGATTTCGCCAGCGGGTGGACTTGGTACGTTGGGTGCGGATAGTAGCGGGTTGGGGGCTTTTGGCGGCTCGTCAGAACTTGGTGCCGCTGGATTGGACACAGGTTTAGGGGCTGGACTGGGGGCCGCGGGGTTAGACGCGGGGCTTGATTCAGGATTGGGTGCGACTTCAATGGGTGGGGCGAGTGTGGCGGCTATGGGGGTCGCGCCCACGGGGGCTGTGGCGCCGGTGATGGAGGCTCCATATTCTGGGCTTCAAATTACAAGTCTGGTCTGTTGTTCACTGCTTTTGTTTTTAGATTGTTGGCTATTATATGATTTGGTGAGTGTTTTCACCACCGATCACCAGGCGTCCGCGGTGAGCGCGATGTTGTTGGAACTGTTGTCCGGTCTGTTCTAAATCACTCGAAATGGTGTGTGTGGGAGGGGAAAGGGGACGCGAAAGTGTCCTCTTTTTTATGGTGTAGGTAGAATGATTCATAGGCCCTATGGGTGGAGCGGTTTGTACTGTGGGGCGTGGATTTTGATCTAAAATGTCAGATATAAATGATTTGATAACGAAAAAGTGTGAATCAACGTAGCCCCCAATGGAATAGGTATTCGAGGTGTCAAGTCGCCGGAATACTCTTATCCGTGGAGACGATTAGATCAAACATGTGATAGATATAAAAGGTGTAAAATATGACAGAACATGGAATTGAACCATTCGATCTTTCGTCACTTCAGACCACAGGGCATTTTCCGGCGGTGCGACTGCGTCGATTACGCTACCATCCAGCGATTCGTTCGCTCGTTCGTGGAACTCGAGTGGACGCCTCGCAACTGATTTTGCCGATTTTCGTGCGAGCGGGACGTGGCATTCATCAGGAAATTTCCGCGATGCCGGGACATGCCCAATGGTCGATCGACCTGTTGGCGGATGAGGTTCGTGAGATTGCGAAATTGGGTATCGGCGGCGTGCTGCTCTTCGGTATTCCGGAAATCAAAGATGCTTGTGGCAGCGATTCGATGGATGATCATGGGATTATTCCACAGGCCATACGTGTTTGTAAAGACGTGGCCCCGGAATTGCTCGTGGTTACGGACGTCTGTTTTTGCGAATACACCGACCATGGCCATTGCGGAGCATTGCGAGAACTCGGCGGACGGATTGATGTGGATAATGACATGACGCTGTCGATGATTGCTCGGCAATCGCTGGCCCATGCGCGAGCGGGAGCGGATCTGATCGCTCCAAGCGGAATGATGGATGGTATGATTGGCGCGATTCGTCGCCAGCTGGATGATCACGGTTTTGAACATCTGCCGATCATGAGCTATGCCGCGAAATATGCGAGTAGTTTCTATGGGCCGTTTCGTGAGGCGGCGGAAAGTGCTCCGCAACATGGGGATCGTCGAAGTTATCAAATGGACCCCGCTAGCGATCCGGGACAGGCTATGCGCGAGATTGAAATGGATATTGCGGAAGGGGCGGATATGATCATGGTCAAACCCGCTTTGCCATATCTCGATATCGTGCGTATGGCGAAGGATCGTTTCCCCGGACTTCCTCTGGCCGCATACAACGTTTCGGGCGAATATAGCATGATCAAAGCTGCTGCTCAGAACGGCTGGTTGGACGAAAAACGTGCCGCAATGGAATCTCTGATCTCAGTCGCACGAGCGGGAGCCTCCATCATCATTACCTATTGGGCGAAAGATTTCGTTCGCTGGACCCGCTAAAAATGCCCAAGCGTGATTTCCGATTCCATG
>JAQVKF010000018.1 GCA_028694795.1 Thermoguttaceae bacterium
CCAAATTTTGCCCAAATTGGACAGAACGGCGGTCGCGCGACAACGCTGACGCTGTAGTTCACGTTTCAAACCACCGGGCAAAAAACGACTCGCTCGAAGATTCAAAATCAATGACAGCCCCAAATCGTTCCGCTTGATTCGACGCATTTCTCGATGGATATTGGCTAGCAGCGAATCTGGATTCTGTAACTGACTGGCACAACGATCGAGGAAGACCATCGACGTGATATTTGCCGCGGATACCGCCGTATGGAACGATTGCCGTATATTCATCGGGATTGAAACACGTAGCCAACCA
Source organism: Thermoguttaceae bacterium (assembly GCA_028694795.1). GTDB lineage: Bacteria > Planctomycetota > Planctomycetia > Pirellulales > Thermoguttaceae > JAQVKF01. The sequence continues at coordinate 299 of JAQVKF010000018.1, forward strand.
TTGTCTTTTTGCGAAAGATACTGGTGACGCAATTGGCCGATCGCGCGGAAAAAGTCTCGAAGCATCAAATCGTTGACCGTCACGCCCTGTAATTTCGCCGCCTGACAATAAGCCGTCGTCTCGGTCGCGTTCAATTCAAAATGAAGGAACGTGGGATGGGGATGGACGGGTATTTGACGGGATGGAACGCGATGCGGCAGTAACGGTTGTGCCTTCCGGAATAAAAAGTGGATCAAGCCGCTCAAACCGCCGCAAACTGCCTGACGGAAATAACGTCGCCACGAAATGCCAAAATAGTCCCGAATCCCTAAATTTTCCGATTCGAGGGGTGGCAAAACAACGTCAAATGTTGTCGAATCCACCGAACGGATGGCGGATGCAACCGTTTCAGAATCCGTGCTGGTTGAGGTGGTTGGCATGGTTGACGAAAATGACGCATTCCAAAGGTGGTGATACGCGAGAAAAAAATCACGTATCAATTGCAAAATACCCACTCCATCGCTGCAACAGTGATGTACTTGGAATAATACTTCCGTTCGTGTTTCCTGATTCGCGATCTGCTGTTCGAGGACGTAAAGTCTTAATCCCGCTTCACGGAAAAGTTGCATAGGCCGAATGAGGGGGAGCAACGGGTCGTTTTCGTCATTGCACGGCTCTGTGGACGTGGTCGTATGGAAAACAATTGGCGTAGGGGTATGGACCCGGTTCCAGAAAAAGCCGCGTTCATGTCCTGACATTTTCTGTACGATGATGGATTGCATCAGCGGATGACGACGCACGGTGACCTCTAACGCTTCTCGAAGCAGGGATCGATCGAGACGTCCGGAAAAACGAAGACGACGGAACGAGTCCATCGGGAATGCCGCCGTATCATCCAGTAACATATATTCTTCAAAAGTCGAAATCCGATTCATTATTTGATCTGCAAAAAACTGCTTTTCAGTTGGAAATACCGAACCTCATGACCAGTGCTTTCCACGGTAAGCGGGCATATTTACCACTTTTTTTATTTCGATTCAAGAGGAATTCAGCAGGGTTGGGCTTTTTCGGTAAAAAACGACGAAAATCAAACCCGATCCGCGCACCTGAAGAAAAATGCCGCGTCACCGTTTCTTCCCAAACACCTCGGTATAGGGTATAAATAGTGGGGGCATCGCGGAATCAACAGATGAAGGAGAATAGAGGGATGACGGCGGCGATTCTTGACGGTAAAGCGGTAGCAATGCAAATTCGAGCGGAAATTGCGGAGCGTGTGGCAACATTTCGACAACGAACCGGTGTCACGCCATGTCTAGCGACCATTCTCGTTGGTGAAGATCCCGCGAGTCAGGTCTATGTGCGGAATAAAGGGATTGCTTGCGAAAAAGCGGGAATGATCGGGCTGCATGTCGAGCTTCCGGCGACTACCACGCAAGCGGAGTTGCTCGCTAAAATCGCGGAACTCAATGCGGATTCCACGGTTCACGGGATTCTCTGCCAACTACCGTTACCGAAGGGATTGGACGAAACGGCGGTACTACGAGCAGTTCGACCGTCGAAAGATGTTGATTGTTTCCACCCAGAAAACGTCGGTTTATTGGTACAGAATCGTCCACGATTTCTGCCGTGTACGCCCGCCGGAGTACAACAGCTTCTCATTCGTGAAAAAATTGAGACCCGCGGCCAGCACGTCGTCGTGGTCGGACGCAGTGATATCGTCGGCAAACCAATGGCGATGATGATGATGCAAAAAGGCGACGGGGCGGACGCGACCGTTTCGGTCGTCCACAGTCGAACGCGAAATCTGCCGGAAATCACCCGGTCTGCCGATATTTTGATTGTCGCGATGGGGCACGCGAAATTCGTTACCGCCGATATGGTGCGAGCAGGCGCGGTGGTGATTGACGTTGGAATCAATCGTGTGGAACCTGCGCCGGACGCCGCGCCGGGGACCAAGGTGAGGCTGTGTGGGGATGTTGATTTTGACGTGGTGAAGGAGATTGCCTCGGCGATCACGCCGGTACCGGGTGGCGTGGGACCGCTCACGATTGCCATGTTACTCGAAAACACGATGCGAGCCGCCGAAGCGATGTGAACGGCTATGGTCAAATGAGCACGTTGTGGTTCTTTCCCGCAAAACATGAAGGATGACGATGAGACGACAACTAAGCGGTTTTCGCGCGATCATTACCGGAGCGTCTAGCGGAATCGGTCATGCGGTAGCTTTGGCATTTCTGCGGCAAGGCGTTCGTGTCGTGCTGGTCGCTAGGCGCGAAACACGGCTTCAAACGCTCGCGGAGCAATATCCAACGCAAACGGTGGTGGTGGCGGGCGATATCACCGACGCCATCGTGCGTCACGCGGCGATTTCTGCCGCGAAAGAGCGGTTTGGCGGATTGGATATACTCGTTAATAATGCGGGAGTCGGCGCCCATGGTCCGTTCGAAACCTCTGATGAAGCTACCCTGCGGCGGTTGTTCGAAGTCAATTTTTTTGCTCCGGTCGAATGGCTGCGTGAGGCCCTGCCACTGCTTCGCATGGGGGATCAACCGCTGGTGGTCCAATTGGATTCGGTGTTGGGTTTTTGGGGAATTCCAGATATGAGTGGTTACTGCGCGGCGAAGTTCGCGCTGCGTGGGTTTGACGAGGCAATCCGTGGAGAGTTGCAAGCGATGGGCGTTGATCTGCTTACGGTGTCGCCGGGGACAACGCGATCGGAATTCCATGAAAACGCTATCGAAAAACGAAGCTGTCCGGCAGGTTCGACGCGTTTTGCGAGTTCGGCGGAATCGGTCGCTCGGCGGATCGTACGAAGTATTCAACGCGGCGATCAGCGACTCGTACCGAGCTTTTTTCCACGCTTAGCAATATGGATCAGCCGTCTGTTTCCCGTAACATTTCGATATTGGACGACGCGAATCGTTTTGAAAAATCGAAGAAAGGATTCGGAATGAATCGACGCCAATGGGGAAAAAATCTCTTCCACTTAACCAGTGTCATCGCTCTCAGTTCGTTCGGCTGCCACCCCAAATCTTCGGAACAAATCGACGCGATGAAGACTCGTTCCGATGCCAACGTCCATCCGGAAAACGCCGCGTTAGGCGAGGCCAATGCGGAAAATACTTCGTCCATCCATCCGCGTCTGTCCGAGCCATCCGCCGTGGCTGGGGCCGAGCTGCCTACGTGGGCCGCTGGTCATGATTGGCCGCTGGTTCGTGGAGATCGACAAGCGACGGGCGTGGCTTGGACCACGTTGCCGGAAAAGCTCCAACCCATCTGGACTTACGAATGCCAGGAAGATATTTTTGCCCAAACGCCAGTTCTCTGTCAGAATCGACTCTATGTAGGGAGTGCCGATAGCCACTTGATCGCTCTCGACGCGACTGATGGAAAGGTGTTGTGGAAATCGGCTACGGAGCTCGGTTTTACGGCTTCGCCAGCCATCTTGCCAGCGGTCAGCCAGTCCTCGCCATCATTGGCCAATCCATCCACTCCGAACACATTGAATTTGCCGCGTGAATCGGGAGTGGAATCCGTTTTGATAGCGGGGGATGCGGTCGGCGTGATTCGACGCTACGATCCGGCTGATGGGCACGTTCTGTGGAATTTTACCACTGATGGTGAGATTGATTCCTCGCCCACTTTTTTGCGAAAAGAGTGGCTGCCCGAACTTGCGGAGGATGCGACGCTCGTCGGTTCGCAGGATGGATACCTTTATTGTCTTGCGATTTCAGATGGTAAAATGCTGTGGAAATACCAAAATCCTGACCAAATTCGTTGTTTTTCCACCGTGATCGGAGATCGAATTTTTGTCGCGGGTTGTGATGGGGCGTTGCACCAACTCGACGCTGTGCGTGGAACGTTACTGCGTTCGACGCCACTCGAGGCACCCACGGGGAATGCGCCGGCCGTCCTTGATTCCCTTCTTTTTGTTGGAACGGAAGGAAGGAAATTATTGGCGATTGATTGGCGAAAGGGTGAGATCGCGTGGAAATATCCATCCAATGATGAAGCTGTTTCTGCTTCCATACGCAGTTCCGTTGCCATTCGTTCCGATTTGGGCGTGGTGGCGACGCAAAATAAGACGGTGCACGGTTTTCTTCCCCAAAGCGGCGAAATCGTTTGGCAAACCTCGGTGCGTAGTCGGCTTGAAGCCTCGCCTGTACTCTGTGAAAATCGAATTTACCTCGGTGGTATGGATGGACGTTTGTACATATTGGACGCTTTTACTGGGAAATTGCTCCACGATGATACGTTGGGTGGACGCATTGCCGCCGCCGTTGCCATCGCCGATGGTCGATTATTTGTGGGGAACGACAACGGACAGCTCTTCTGCCTCGGTTAATTTCATGTCGCACGGTTCATTTTCCACGCCGTATCATCTCGTCCATTTGCTGCCACGGAACATGGATTTTGCCATCACGGGGATGCGAAAAATAGGCGGATACTGGTATTGGACTTCCAGAGCGTTTATCATAGAAACACATTGATGATGGAGACCTTCTGAAATTGGGAATCGGTTTTTCAATCGAACTCGGATCGGAAGACACGGGTCGAAAGTGAGAGGATGAAACCATGAATCGAACATTGGGTTGGCTAGTCGGTTTCGTGTGGTGCGTTGGAGTGGGAATTCCGATGGAAGCGGCGGTCGGTGTGGAACCGTCCGAATCACGTTCTGCCCCGGTGGTCCGATTCGACTTCGAAGACGGTACATCGCAAGGCTGGACGATTTCCGAAGGGATGTTCGGAAAATGGATCGGTGAACGTGAGAATGAATATCATAACGAGGCGATTCCCTATGTTAAGCAAGGACGCTATTATCTCACGACACTCGACAATGAGGACGCGACCATTCCGAACGACGGTTATACGGGAGTGATTGAATCGCCCGTTTTTACTATTTTGGACGATGTTGCAGGAAACCGTGCGACGCTGCTGGTCGGTGGCGGTGGCAAGACCCGTTCCGCGGAAGAGTATATTGCCCTGGTTATCTGGGACGCCGATCAGACTGATCCTGATCAAGCCAACCAGGAAGTGCTGTTTGCGCGGGGCGACGATTCGCAAAAATTGGCGGCGTGCGAATGGGATTTGACGCCTTGGGTGGGGAGATTGGCTTATTTGCGAGTCGTCGATCGACATGCGGGCGGCTGGGGACATATTCGGTTCGATGATTTCCGCTGTACAGGCCGACTCGAACCGCAAAAAACGGAACAACGTGACGCTACACGGCTCCAGCGAAAATTGCAAATGCAGTATCAACCGAAAATCGAAGCGTTATCCGCGGCGATCCAAGAGCTAGGATTAACAGAATTCCAAGAGCCGTTGGAACAGTTGAACCATCGTTTCCAAACGCGGCTGAAAACATCCGAGGCGACCATAGATTCGGCTAATCTATGGGAACGAGACTTCGAGGCGTTACGTAAGAGGGTACTCGTTACGAAGAATCCACTCGTGGCCGCGCATCCCATCCTATATGTCGAGCGTCCACAATATACACCAGATCACCATAACACGGAAACGATTTTCCAGACGGGCGAGATCAACACGGCTTCGTTCCGTGGTGGAGCGGCGTTAAAAGTGTGGGATGCGGCGACCGATACGACACATACGATTTACGAGTTAAAAGAAGGTGGAATCCGCGATCCGGACGTTTCGTTCGATGGTACGAAGATACTCTTTTCGGCGAGAAAAAACCGAGACGATGATTGGCATCTGTACGAAATTTCAGCGAGTGCGACACCGGAATCGCCGATTGGTTTGCGGCAAATCACCGATGGTCCAGGAGTTTCGGATATCGATCCGATTTATTTGCCGGATGGCGATTTCCTGTTCGCCTCGACCCGCGATCCGAAATACTGTATGTGCAATCGGCACATTATGTGTAATCTTTTCCGATGTGGTCCGAATGGCGAGAATATTTATCAAATCACGTGGAATACGCTGTTCGACGGCCATCCGACGCTATTAGAAGACGGACGTGTTATTTACGATCGTTGGGAATACGTGGATCGTAATTTTGGCAGCGGGCAGGGCACTTGGACAATCAATCCTGATGGTACGCAACCGGTGGTTCATTATGGTAATAGTACCTATTCGCCGGGTAGTGTTCTTGATTCGCGACCGATTCCCGGTACGCAAAAAGTCGTTTCGACTTTTTCATCTTGTCACGATCTTCCTTGGGGAGCGATTGCGGTGATTGACCGTCGCCGTGGCGTCGAGAACCGGCCTGGTGTGGAACGCACGTGGCCGGAGGATGCGATTCAATTGGTCGATGTCGGCGATTATGACACATTCAAACGAGTCTATCCACGTTATGAAGATCCGTACCCGCTTTCGGAGCATTTTTTCCTCTGTTCACGTATGCTCGGCGGCGAATCGGGGGAGCGGATGGGAATATTCCTTCTCGATACTTTCGGAAATGAAATTTTACTCCACGAAGACGCTCAGGGTTGTTTCGATCCAATGCCGCTGACCGCACGGAGTGTTCCACCGATGATCGTCCCCCGAAGCGATTTTTCACGCACCGATGGTGAATTTTTTGTTCAGGATGTTTACGAAGGTGCCTCAATGCGAGGTGTACCACGCGGTTCGGTCAAATCGTTGCGTGTGATTTCGTCGCCGGAAAAACGGTTCTGGTGCGGACCGGCGTGGGATGGTGGAACGGGACAACAGGCTCCCGGCATGGCGTGGGACGATTTCAACAACAAAGCGATCCTCGGTACGGTTCCGGTCGAAGAAGATGGTTCCGCGTACTTCACGGTCCCAGCGGGGGTTTTTGTCTATTTCCAGGCGCTGGACGCCGATGGACGCATGATCCAAACGATGCGTAGCGGTACGAGCGTTCAACCGGGTGAGCGTACTGGTTGTATTGGTTGTCACGAAAATCGTCGAGGAAGTGCCCCGATGGTGACGTCGTTCTCCGCGACAGCCGGTGGTTCATTACCGATGGCGGTGTCGCGAGAACCGAGCGTGCCGCAACCGTGGTACGGTCCCGCGCGGAATTTTAGTTATCGAACGGAAGTTCAGCCGGTTTGGGATCGATACTGTGTTTCGTGTCACGACTACGGTCAACCAGCGGGTGAAGTGCTGAATTTGTCCGGGGATACAAATCTTATTTTCAATACGTCGTATACGGAGTTGCGTCGTAAACCGGCGGTTGGCGTGAAAGTTGTCGGTGCGGGACCGGCCCCTGTGTTACCAGCGTATACGTGGGGAGCATCGCAATCACCTGTCGCGCGGGTTGTCCAGTCCGGTCACCAAAATGCGGACCATGATCGTGGTTTCACGATGGACGCGGAATCGGTGGACCGTGTGTTGACGTGGATTGATTTGAACGCGCCGTATTATCCGGAATATGCGACCAGTTTTCCAGATCATCCGTTTGGTCGCGCTCCTATCACAGGGGAAGAACTCAATCGATTGAATCAGCTGACCGGTTTAGATTTGTCACGACCGGAGAACCTGACACTGTTGAGTTTTACGCGACCGGAAGTCAGTCCCGCGTTGTCGAAGATTCCGTTGGATCGTCCATCGGATCGCGAGGAAGCGCTGGAGATTTTACGACGTGGACAGCAGCGATTCGCGGCGACCCCAGGAGCGGAGATGACTAATTTTCAGTTCACACGTCCGGAGGAAATTTCGAGACGGGAAAAAGCGGAACGTTTGCGAGCGGCCGATCACGCGGCTCGGCAACAACTGCTTTTACAACCGTAGTGGCTTCCGGTCCCCATTTGTCGAATATACCCAATATTCCACACCAACCCGACCGCCCGAATGGCCGAGGGGCGGTAGGCTGCCGCACTTGCAGTCCGACTGTCCGTGCAGCGGGCCAAGAGGGGGTAAAAGTTTTCGGACTGTTATTCGCCTGTAAATCGGGTATGATACTGATATTGTAGGGTTTTAGGGGGACACCATCAGGTCTCCAATATTATGACAGAAATCGAGAAGAAAATGGAACCGAACGCAGTGCCGTTGGCACGAGTGGTATTGAAACCGAACCGAGTTCGCGCTCTCGCGACACATCATCCATGGGTACGCGACACGTCAATCGCGTCGATTGAAGGTTTTCCCGTTGACGGTGGCGTGGTCGATTTGGTCAATCCGAAGGGACATTTTATTGGACGTGGTATTTTCAATGGTCACAGCAAACTTCGCGTCCGACTTTACACGTGGGACGAGTCGGTACCATTAGATCGCGATTTTTGGTCCCAACGGTTAGATCGCGCTTTGCGTTTGCGCACATCGCTCGGATATCGCCCCTTCCGTCCGTCTGAGGCTACTGTGGAGATATCGGGTGTGGCTGGAGTTCCATGCCCTGCCGCGGCTGGTGCTTTCGTGATGACGGAGGCGATGCGATTGGTCAATAGTGAGGGCGACTCGCTTTCTGGTTTGGTGGTGGATCAATACGGTGATTATCTGGTGGTTCAAGTGACCTCGCTTGCGATGGCGTTGCGTTTGGACACGTTGGTTCCGCTTCTTGTGGAAAAGACGGGGGCGAAGGGCGTTTTCGTTCGCACGGAAAAGAATATCGCCAAGGTGGAAGACATTCAGCTGGAAGAGCGAGTTCCCTATTGGGGTGAGATGCCTCCTGTGATTAGTGGGATTGAGCAGGGTGTGGAAACGTCCGAACCGGCTGATTCGTCCATGTCGGGAGACCATGCGCAATCGGATTTCCATACGCCTGTTTTGGTACGTGACGCAGGAATTTGTTATGAGGTTTATCCGGCGGCGGCCGGCCAAAAGACTGGGCTATATCTGGATCAACGAGAGAACCGATTGGCGGCGGCGCGTTACCTGACGGGTTGCAATGTGCTCGATATGTTCTGCTACAATGGAGGTTTTAGTTTGGCGGCATTGCAGCACGGCGCGACGCATTGTACGGCCTATGACACGAGCGTGAAAGCGGTGGAGCAGACGTTGCGGAATGCGAAACTTAATGGTTTTGGTCCGGAATGCCTGACGGCAGAGCGTGGCGAGGCGTATGATGTGTTGGAAGCGTTGGCGGCGGATCCGTCACGTCGATTTGGTGGAGTGATTTTGGATCCACCAAAATTCGCGCGATCGAAAGGTGCGATTGAGGAAGCGTTGCGTGGTTATCATTATCTGAATCGATTGGGATTGGCACTCGTGAAACCAGAAGGTTTTTTGGTTACCTGTTCCTGTTCTGGGTCGGTTTTGCGGGAAGATTTTTTTGACATGCTGATCGGTGCGGCGCAACAGGCTGGACGTGAGGTTCAGGTTTTGGAACAGCGTGGTGCGGCGGCGGATCATCCCGTCGCGATCAATTGTCCCGAAAGCGAATATCTTAAATGCTTCATTTGCCGCGTCCTATAGTGGTTTGCCATGAATTTTGGCTTTCATGACGCGTCGATTGAATGGTTCAGCCGCGCATCATGTCAACGCGGGTCAAAATGTGCGACTTGCGGCAAGGTGGGCAAGCAAGGATGGAAGCGAGGATGGAACTTGTGCGGAGAAGGGGATGAGTGGTTTAACGATAGAAGTTCGAGAAACGGGACTGTTGATCGCGGTACGTGCTCATGCCGGAGCGAGGAAGAATAGTGTCTGCGGTGTTCATGACGGTGTGTTACGGGTGCACGTGGCAGTCGCTCCCGAAAAAGGCAAAGCGAATAAGGCGATTGCGGAAACGATAGCAAAATTCTTGGGAATACGCCGTTCACAGATCGAAATCGCGAGTGGTTTGACTTCGCCGCAAAAGAAATTTTTCCTCATGGGGATCACCGTGGCGGAAATCCAACAGCGAGTGGTCACGTTAGAATCGCAAGAATAAGACGGAAATCCGCTTTATGGGTTTCCGTCTTTATCGGTCCCGACTTTATTACGCGGCAAATTTTACACATCTTGTCTTCGATCACGTCCGCGTCCGTGGCGTCCTTGGTGTTGTTCCTCGATAAATTGGAACAGTGTTTGGACTTCCGAAATCATTTTGTTCTCCGCGACAAGGGCTTCTTGCGTTCGTATGAGTCCAATTTTCTGCCGATAAAGCATTCGGTGCGCTTCTGCTAGGATATCGATGGTTTCCCTCGAAAATTGATTCCGCAAGAGGGCGACGACATTCACGCATCGTGGCCGTGCGGGGTACCCCTCCGCCAACATATAGGGCGGAATATCGTGTCGAACCGCGCTCATGCCCGCGATAAACGCAAATTGCCCAATGCGTGCAAAATGATGAACCGCGACACCGCCAGACAGCGTCACACGGTCTTGCACCTGAACGTGACCGCCGAGAAGCACCCCGTTCGTCAGAATGACGTGGCTGCCGACCGTACAATCGTGAGCCACATGGCAGCATGCCATCAGGTAATTATCGTTGCCGATCTGAGTAACACCGCGATCTTTGCTCGTGCCCGGGTTGATCGTTACACATTCACGAATGACATTGCGATCGCCAATTTCGATATGTGTTTGTTCGCCATGCCACGAAATATCTTGCGGCGGTGTGCCTACCACCGTATTCGGAAAAATATGATTATCTTCACCAATCGTCACATGTCCGGTCAACGTCACGTTATTTTCAAGCCGTGTGCCACGACCGATTCGAACATGCGGACCGATGACGCAAAATGGTCCTACCACGACGTCGTCCGCGATCTCCGCCGCCGCGTCTACACAAGCCAATGGATGAATGTGATGCTGTTGAGTCATTTTATTTGAGCCTGTACATGGGGCGTACCGTCTTGATTCCTCGTGTGATGCCGGGGCCTCTTGTTTCGATCGAATGTCCAACACTCGGAAACTTGATGCCATGTCATGAGCCATGTCTGTTACATTGGATTGGGTATTTCCATTCGCGATTTCTTGTCACTAAATCGCCCTTGGCCGAGTTCCCCTTGGTTCGGTTCTTTATCGGAGTCTGAATGTATCTCGAAAATTTCCGATTCCCGTTGCCACATTTCTTGCACGAGCCGCGCGTTGAGCTGATGGCCGCTGCGATACGCGGAGAAATGCCCGAGAATGCCGAAGCCCATCAGTGTCATATCTCCCATCATATCGAGTAATTTGTGTCGAGCGCATTCGTCCACAAATCGCAATTTGTTTTGAAGTGGACCGTTGTCGTCCAGAATCAACACTTCCTCTGGACGCACACGCAGTCCAAAGCCATGCTGCCGCAACTGCTCCGCTTCGTGTTTTAATATAAAGGTCCGTGATGATGCCACTTCCTTCGCGAAATCATCCTCATCTGGTGAAAATCGGAAGACTCCAGATGGAATCACGGGTCGATCTCCATAATCAATCTCATATTGAAATCGTGTTCGACCATCCGTCGCTGGTATTACTTGAATCCACGCTCCATTGGCCTCCATCCGAATTGGACAAAGAAGCCGACGTTCTCGTGATGGCTCCGATTGTGACACCAAACCGACCGATTGGATCGCCTGGACGATCGGACCTGAAGAACCGTCTAAACCTGGAAGTTCTGGAGCATCACAGTGAATTTCCACATTATCCACGCCCATGCCGGTCAGTGCCGCCATCAAATGTTCTACCATACCAACCTCGGCCCCGGAACCATCCGGTGCGATAAGCGTAGTGCGACGCGGTGATTCACCTCGACAACGGATATTTCCTGGAATCGCGGACGAGCCGGGGATGTCGATACGTCGAAAAAATATTCCCGCGTTAGGCGGAGCCGGATGAAGAGATACATGCACATCTTGACCACTCCAATAGCCGAAACCGTCGAAATGGGCCGTACCACCAAGGGTATGTTGAATTCTCATGTCTATGATGGATCAATCTTTTGATATTTGGTTCCAATAACAATAATACGTCCGTGGTGAGGATCGTTCCGTATCCTCTTTCCTTATATATAGAAAAACGTTCTCCGGAATCCAAGAAAGATTTACCCGGCGAACGTTTCTAAAAGGAGAATTCTTCCACTCGATGCGTTCCCTTCAAGAATACTTGAGCGAGCGATTCGTTCAAACAACCGTTCGGAACCTTGAATGGCTTCCAAATGGAATAAACAAGTATCGGGTGGAAAAATTCCTAAAAAACAGTTGCTGTGAATGGGAAAAACCCGTTGAAAAACATCCTCGACCAATGAACCCGCGAAAAAATCACGGGGTGCATTTCATTCGGTTTCGTCGATTCTTCTGTTTCCCAGCCTCTGTAAAAGTACATATATCCCCCCCATAAAATCCACTCAAACCGTATTACTGCGTGACCACGACGACCAATCAATATTGGTATTGGCGGCGGTTAGGGACCTATGGATGTTGGGTCAAATTTCTACGAATTTAGCGAAGCGGTGCCGCTGGAGCTGAGGCTGTTCGAGCCGGTTGTGCTGTTGGCTGTGCCGCTGGACGCGCCGCTGGCTGTGCGTTTGCCACTACCGGCTGTGCCGCTGGTTGAGCCTCGCCCGACGCTTGTGCCGGGAACGGAATCTTCAGCATTTGGGCAATCGCGTCGGTGATGTCATATCGCGGATTGGTGTAAACCGCACGATTTGCCATTGCCATACTCGTTTCTGCCGGATCCTCTGAGTTGACTGGACGTGCCTGTACACTACCGGCAAACAGCGCGAGATTCACATTGTTACTTTGGCAAAACTGAGCGACCGCCGTCTGGATATCGCAATACGCTTTATAAGTTTCCTGAAGCCCGCGACGATTTAAATCTCGACGTTTCAGATCAATCTGCGACTGAAGCAGACTTTGCTTCGTCATGAACTCTGATTCCTTAGCCGCATATTCCTCCGTACCGTCTTTCATCGTTGCCAATTCCTGCTGCATAGCGCGAAGTTCCGCCACACTCTGCTGGACCGTCTGATCGTAGGCGGTGGCTTCCGCTTTAAGCACTTCGTTAGCTTTTGCCAAACCGGAATGATTCATCATCAAATATTCCACATCGACGATCACCACGGGGACTACCGCGCGAGCCGGTTGAGTCGCCGGTTGTGCTGCCGCCTGTTGCGCGGACGCCGAACCAACCAACATCATGGCACAGAGTCCCGAAAGTACGAGACTTTTCAGAGAGAAAAATTTTTTCACGTTTGCACTCCTTTGCTTGCGAGGCATTTGAACGCCTCTTAAATACTCGTCCATCGGAAAATTATGCTGTGTGTCGTTCGATTCGATCCCCAATCCAATCTGAACGACTGGCAAAATCCGCCTAATTTAATCGACGGAATCCGGTACTCCCATTGTCACGGGATATGTCAAAATCCTTTTCTAACCCGCTCCATGGGAATAGCGAAACCTCGTATGCTGCCGAAGGAACGACTTCGATTCGGTCGAATGCCTCGTTCGTCGGCGTCGCACACTGATCAGTCGATACTTTTCGATTGAAACGGTTATGATGATTCGTCATGGAACCGGTTGACCGTATTCTGCCTTATTTTTCGATTTTGGTAAATAGCAATTTTTGAAAAAATCGAGTGATGTTTTAAGGACGCTCATGGCGCGCGTCAGCCATTTGTGCCGGAGCTGCCAATGTATCTTCGGGGTGCGACCCAGATGGTAATTTCCTGAGTAATTGCTCATATTTGCCTCGATATGCCGTTACCACCGTCTTTTCTTGTGATATGGGCGGCGGAATCATCGCCTGAACGAACATCGAGAGCGATACCGGTTGCTCCGTTTGTTTCGGTTGTCCTAACACCGGTTTTTCTTGACGATCCACCAGAACGACCGGAAATAAATTGCCTTTGGGATCGCTAAATAACATTTCTGGAAGGTTGTCGAGTGAGCTGATCTGGATTCCGTCATTTTGTAATTCAAAACGAAACGCCAATCGGCTAAATGCGACATCCGGTGGTTGAACGCCATTCGAAAAGACTGTCGGACATCGTAATCGCGACGCCGCTTCGCGAACAAAGGAACCGGAAATAACGCCATTTTCCGCGTAAAATGTACCGTTCGCCCACTCGATTTGTCCGTGATTCCACTGCGCATCAAACCCACGAAGCGTACTATCCGCCTCCAACCAGTGGGGCGATTGCATTTGATGCATCATCGGCGATGGATCGCAATGAACCACTTCGATTGCCTCCATTCGAAGCAATTGTGCATCTAAACGGCCAAAAATACGTCCTCGAAAAAGGGCCGACGTCCCAAGGTATGGGACCGATGGGGCTATCATGGCAAGGTATTGCGCTGGAATCGAAGAACTACCGGTATCTAGTCCGTAAAAGGTGCGAACCACGGACTCACTGGTCGCCGAACCATTCGTTGGGGTTTCCTCCTTCGGATCGGGAGACGTTTGAGTGATCGCCGAAGGTCCCATTCGAAGTAAACTACGCTCCGTTGCGTAATAGCGCTCCATCCACAGATGAATCTCACGACCAGGAGAAATGGTTGTAATGTTCGGGTTGGTTGCGGACTCCAGACTATTTGGATCGGTCGAAGCGATGAAACGATTGGGAGTCGATAGAGGTGAATTCGACGCCGAACTCTCTTCCAGCTCGCGAGGGTGTTCTCTGTTCGGTGGGGTCGCAAAATCGAGCGTTGGTTTTTCGCTCCATTCTACGGGTAGCACATCGGCGGGCGGAATCACCGGATTGTCCAACGTGAAAAATGCTTCCGCAAGGCTGTGCAGCGTTTCGAGAGAATCCCCTCCGGAGAGTGATCCGTGGAGATTGCGAAGCCGAATTGTGGAATGCTGTCCATCGGTCTTTACGTATTGGGCGGTCAAAACGGGACTGCTCCATTGGATATTGATCGCTGGTTCACCACAACGTGTGATCAACGCCTGTTCCAAAATACGTAACATCTCCTCACGGCCATTCAACGTAATCGTTGGCTCTGTAAGTTCCAGTCGATAAATAGGATACGTCGATAAATCGGGTACGTTTGATTCCGCGGTATGAGTCGATTTGGTGGAATTGGTGTTTTGGACCGAAGGTGAAACATAAAAGCGGCTCATTTCCAGCTGTGGAATGGTGACGAGCGTTTGCCCTGTTTCACGCGATCGAATGACGACGCGAGTCAACCGTTGAACCCCCGGACGAGGGGTGATCACCTCCGCAATGGAGACCTCCGCTCCGAGTTTCCAGCTCCACGTTCGAGACATAACGACAGCGGTCGGTCCGTACCTCAACCAGAGGCAACCGAGAATGACGCAAACGAGCGGCAGGACTCCGAGGAGCCAGTACAGCCGATACGTCCACCGTCGTCGTGTTCGATCTGAAAGTGGAATCATGCGGTTAATCCATTATCCCGTATCAATCCATGGTATGTGGCGTGATACCCCATCCGCTGAACATGCCGCCGTTTCGTCTGTCGTTTACAACGGAGAAACCGCGGCTAATTGTCAGACGGCGACGTGTTCATCCGTAAAGGTCGATTTTTCCTATCGTTGCGAGTGGAATCCGTTCCACATCCGCCGCATTTCGGTGAGTGAATCACCCGAAAATTTGGTCGTGAGCGCTTCCGCGACCGTAAATGCCACGACACATTCTAACACAATCGCCGCTGCTGAAACCGCGCAAACATCACTTCGCTCATACGCCGCCTGAACCGGCTCGTGCGGCGAGGCTAACGTAACGGATGGAATCCCGTGACGAAGCGTCGGGATCGGTTTCATCGCCGCTCGAACCACCAATGGTTCCGAATTGGTCATGCCCGCTTCCAAACCACCCGCTCGATTCGTCGGACGATACCAACCCTGATGCGGTGTGTCATAAAGCCTTGCGTCATAAGCAATTGCGTCGTGAACCTCACTGCCTGGATGACGCGCAGACTCGAAACCGAAACCAATTTCTACGCCTTTAATCGCTTGAACCGCCGCGACCGCTTGTGCAATACGACCGTCTAACTTTCGATCCCATTGTGCATGCGTCCCTAAACCAATTGGTAATCCCTCGACCCGTATCTCAAGTACGCCACCAAGCGTATCACCTGCCTCGCGATGGGTGTCAATCAATCCCTTAAACTTTGCATCTTGTTCTGGTATCAACGTGTACAGCTCGGACTGATCCCGCAACACACGCCGAGAGGTATTGTCTATTTCTCCGATTTTACCCATGTTGGCGTCTAATCCGCCGATTGAGGTCACATAACCGAGGACGCGAATGTGGAACGCGTCGAGCAGAATCTTCGCAAGCGAACCTGCGGCGACACGAGCCGCCGTTTCTCTGGCACTTGCGCGTTCCAAAATCCCCCGAATTGATCCGGCATATTTTATAGAACCCGCAAGATCGCCATGTCCCGGACGTGGACTTTCCAAATCGTCCATCTTTTCGATTTTATAATCACGATTCGGAATCAGCAGCGCGATGGGCGAACCGATGGATTGACCGTGCCAAATGCCCGACAGAATCTCAACACGATCCGTCTCAATTGACTGACGTCCGCCACGACCATATCCACCCTGACGCAACGCCAAATCAGCGTTGATCTTTTCCGGATCAATCGTTACACCAGATGGAAAACCATCCACAAGTGCAAGTAATGCCTTGCCATGGGATTCGCCCGCCGTCAAATATCGCATCATTTTTCTGTCACTTTCGAGTGCTTTTCCGCGGTCCGATGAAAATGAAATGTCGGATTAAACGAAGTATAACGGTTTTACTTAAAATGACCCAGAGCAATTTCGAAAAAAGAAAATGGAACATCCATGAAGAATGTTCCATTTTTTGCACGCTTTCCAATCTAGTATCCATGATATCTCATGAATCTGATCGAATCAGGGATGGACTGCGACGATTATTTGACTATTTACCGGCGGCTTTTTTGATTCTTGCCGAAAGGCGGGATTTGCTGCGCGCGGCGGTATTTTTGTGGATCACTCGCTTTGCAGCGGCCTGATCCAGGCATTTCGTCGCTTCACGGAACAGTTCCGTCGCTTCCGCAACGTTACCACCTTCAATCGCAATCAAAACCTTCTTGCAACGAGTACGTACTTCTCGCTTCGCCGCTCGGTTCCGTTCACAACGCACTTCATCCTGACGCAGACGTTTCTCAGCACTTTTTGTATTCGGCATCTTTGTTCAATACTCCTGAACCATTGATTCTATCCAATACCCCCGACATCTCGCCTCGTACGCACGACTCGGGCCTCTGACTGTCGGAATATCTGATATACGGCTGAATAACACTCGAACGTGACTGCGATTCCACTACCACGTTTCCATGTCATTAAATCCCATGTACCGCCGTACCCCCGCGAACTGAGAGCTTTTAGGTCCTACGGAGAACAACGCGATACCTCCTGATCACGGGGAAAACTTTTCAGCCATCAGCCTTCCGCCGCGCCATCAGGAGAGTTTCCCTTATTCTGACGTATTTGAACGATTCTGTCTAGCAGGACCGGCACATCTTTATACGCAAAATCCATTTTTGCAAGTTCACTTAACCATTTTTCCCCATTATCGAGGTCGCCAAGGTAGACCGCCAGCTTGCCTCCCAGATACAAAGTTCGTTTACGATTGTCAGGATCTCGATCCGGAATCTCCTTAATCGCATCCTGATAATAGCTAATCGCCAAACGATACTGTTTAATCTTCTGGAAACACTGACCCAACGCCAATAAACAGTGACCACGACGACGCGGGTCATCCTTGGCACGTTGGAACTCCGCAATCGCTTCGGTGATCTTGCCCGCCATTTGATAACGTAACCCTAATTCGTACTTGAAGTTAAGGTTGTTCGGATACCGCTCGCAACGACTGATGGCGAACTCCAACTCTTTGAGAAAAACCTCTTTACGTATCTCGTTGACTCGTTCCACCGATTCCGGTTTTGAAGGATCCGCCTCGGCCTCCGCGCGATCGAGTGTTAAACGAACCTTACGCATTTCAATATCTTCACGCTTTTCTACCATATCGACATTCGTGGGCCAGTGTTCGATTGCCCGGTCGATGACGGCCAAAGCCTTTTCGAAATCTTCATTCCGAATGTGAAGATCTATCAATTGGGTATACAGAGATAGGTCATCCGGATTGCGGCGAATATCCTGCTCCATACGCTCTTCGGCGGTCGTTTGCTTACCGTCCAATCCCTTTTTCGCCCCATCACCCTTCGAGTTTTGTGCGTTGATCGTTCGCTCGACGTGAATACTCGAAATTTCACGGTCCGCCTCCTCGTCCATTGGAAGAGCCGATTTGACACGTACCCAACACGCCATCGCGTCTTCAAGTAGACCCAAACGATGCAACAGCGTACCACAGTGGCGATTCATTTCCGGGTCTCGTGGATCAACCGCCAACGCCGCCTTTAACCACGCAAGTTGGCCATCGACAAACCCCATCCCCTCACAGGCCTGAGAAAGACCGAGCAGAGCGGTGGTGTCCCACGGATTGAGCTTGCAAATCTCAACGCCCGCCTTGAGCATATCCATCCATTTACTCTGCATGGAGGCTTTTTTGAGACTTGCTTTCGCTCCGGCGGTCTTGAGTCCCGCCATCGGTGCACCTTTGTGATTCTTGTTGTACTTTGTCTCCATATTGGCGAGAAAACTTTGGATATAAAGTACATTGCCTGGATCGCCACTTACACACTGGACGAACAGATCGGTCGAATAATCGTAGTTGCCTTGCCGCATTTGCGTATTGGCCGCTTGGAACGCCTGTTGTAAACGTTTCTGTCGTGCGGGTGTCAATGGACGTGGAGCCACGCTTTCGGATACGGGTTGATCTGGGTCTGTTGTTGGGGTTTCCGTTGTTTTATCTTCAGCCATTGCTGTCTTTTCCTCCTCGCCATTTTTTTCGACGATTCTATCTATTCACAGAAAAAATCGACAAGTCCACTCCCAACGTCATTCTAAACCGAATAATATAACAGTACAACATCTGGAGGAAGATTTTATGAAAAATGATCCCAATAATCCTATCCGAAAATGCAATTTACACGAATTGCCCGTTTTGCCCCGCGATTCGTCCACACCCAGAACGTCGCAGCCACTCGCAGGCCGCACGATTCTAATCACTCGTCCTGTCGAGCAAGCTGAGTCGCTCTGCTTGCCGTTGGAACAGCTGGGAGCGCGTGCTCTCATACAACCGATGATTCGTATCGAGCCACCGAAAGAAATGGCTCCTTTTCGAGCCGCGATTCAACGGTGTCATGAAATGCTTCCTTCCGAATCGCATTGTCTTTCGGCGGAATCGCCCTACCCTTCGAATGCGACGAGCGTTTGGCTGTTTTTCGCCAGTGCGAATGGCGTCCAGAGCTGGTGTGAAACGTGGAATCAGCAATTTCACGATGCGATTGCTTCGTTACGTCTTTTACAACGGTTGGGACTTGTGAAAATCGCGGCGATCGGTGCTGGAACCGCGGCAAAATTGGAAGAGTACCAACTATCGGTTGATCGTGCGCCGGAGCGGGCCGAGAGTGGCGCATTTGCAGAGGCGTTCGAGAAGGAATCGCGACGTGGTGAAACTTTTTGGCTGGTGCGAGCGGACCGCGGACGTGAGTTGTTGCCTAATCAACTGGCGGCTTGGGGTGGACGGGTGACGCAAATCGTGGCCTACCATAGCGAAGATATTGTGACACCCGACCCCGGTATCCCCGCGAATCTGGACGGTATTGATTGGGTGACCGTGACCAGTAGCGCGATTGCGAAGAATCTGATTCGAATGTTTGGTGACCATCTCCAAAAAGTACGGATCGCGTCGATCAGCCCGATTACTTCTGAAGTGTTGCGTCAGGCGGGACTCAAACCTGCGGCGGAAGCCACCACCTACACCATGCCGGGAATCGTCGCCGCCATCGTCGCCGCCGCCGATCGTTGACACGCCGCATCCGCTACCGCAGGTTTGCCCAACGCCTTTCGCGGTGTGAACCACGATTTTCACCGCGAAATAGCAACACAGCAAGCCCGCGTCCCCTATATGCTCATGTTTCGATATTCATTGTTTCGGTATCCATTCGATGGGCCGTGATGGATTACTTTGTGTGATGGATTACTTGGTATCCATGCCGGACGGTTCGAGATTTTTCAGAATTTGTTGCCGAAAAAGCTCGGTGAATTCTTTCGCCTCGGCCATCGTAAAGCGGTGCGGATCGAAATGAAAACCAATGGCCATTTGACCATGATATAAATGGTAGGCAATGGCGAGACCCGTGCGAGGACGAACGGGGGGAGCGGAGATCATACCGTCGAATTGCAAATTGCCAACGCGGATGGAACCATTGTCGTTCGTTGGAAATTCTCTTTCAAAACGACGTGGAATATCACCAAGGTAACTGTGAATCGCGGTTGCAAAACAGGTGGTCGAACCTACAAAATAACGCACAATCCACGGATGATTTTGAGTACGATTCAGTAATCTCGCAAAATATAACGCTTTGTTCTCGGTATGCGTTTCGAGAATTTCCTGATTCAAGTCGCTTAAAAGCTGCTGCGGCTGAATGCTTGATGCGCAAAGCCGACGGACGGGGAAAACATAACTCACCACGTTGGCGGCGGGAAGTTTTTCATGGTTTTCACCACGCATACTCACCGGTACGCCCACACGGAACCAATACGATTTTGTCTTACGCGGTCCGTATTTCTCGTGCCATTTTGCAATACAAACGTATAAATCTCGCATGAGCAACACATTGAGCGTCGCGTCGACCGACTTGGCGCATTCTCGTAATTTTGACACTGTTTTCGTGTCAAAATCGAGTTCGAGCGTTTGACGGCATGGCTGTTGGTCTTCCGGAAGCGACTGCGTTTGCGCAAGCGATTCATCCTGCAAATGGGGATGCTCCGATTTCAATCGCTTCGCGGACGGCGACATCAGCTGGGCGGGCGGAATAATGACCCAACGTAAAAAACTTTTAATTCGCTTATAAGAAGATCTTAATGAACGAAAATGCCCGCTGAAAACTTTCGGGAAATTTTTGCGTTCGCTGAGCGTTGCGGGATCTAACTCTGGAATCGCGATTGTCTCACCCATCGAACGCGCATAAAACGCGAGTAAATCGCCCAGCATACGAAAAATCCCCAAACCGTCCGAGACGCAATGGTGAACGAGCAGATGGAGTCTGCTGTACCCATCGGCGACATGCACACGAATCCGAACGCCGGGCGTTTGTGTCAGATCAATGCCGCGTAGCGGCAGCGTTTCGCGACACGTTGGGGCAGAGGCATCTTCCCATTGAACGGGATGGACGTAATTTTCGTGGTAAATCCAACTGGGTAGTGGGCGTGTGGAGGGGTCCACTGTGCAGGAAAAGAGCGGATGACGCCGCATCGTTTCGTGGACCGCTTCTTCGAAACGAGTGCGATCAATTTCTCCTGTGAATCGCAACGTGGTTTCGACCTCCATCGGATATTCCGGATGATGGTCTACCCACATATAATATTCAAAAGGCGTCATCATTAACGGGAAAATCTGGTCCATCATATCTGATCCGTTCTGAGTTTGACCGAAAATGTTCTCAAAAAAGACGTGAAAAAATACTTGCGAATATCTATCCGTTTCGCTTACACTATACAGTGATGTATTGTGCGATCGCTTTTAGGAGGTTTAATATGCAACGTCGTCATTTTTTGAGTTCCACGGTGGCTGGCGCGCTTGCCGGAGCCACATTATTACAACTTTCCAGTGGTATGAATAAACTTTCTGCCGCTCCTTTGCAAGGTGAATCTGGCGATTCGGTGAAAAAAAATAAAAAAGTCGTCGAAAAACTTTGGAAAGAGGAAATGCCAGGGCGTATCGAAGGGAATGATTTCGAACCGACCTTTAATATTTTCCTGCCTGATCCGGAAAAAAATACGGGCGCGGCCATCGTCATTTGTCCAGGTGGGGGGTACGGCGGTACCGCAATTGATCATGAAGGGTGGCAAGTCGCCGATTGGCTTAATCAAAATGGTATCGCCGCGTTCGTGTTGGATTATCGTCTAGGCGGACGTGGTTACAAACATCCGGCTCCGATGCACGATGCGCAGCGTGCGATCCGAACGGTCCGGGCGCGGGCGGAGGAGTTTCGGGTTGATCCGCATAAAATCGGAATTCTCGGATTTTCCGCCGGTGGACATCTCGCTTCGACCGCGGTTACGCATTTTGATGCTGGCGATCCCAATGCCAAAGATCCAATTGATCGTGTGAGTTGCCGGCCTGATTTTGGCGTTTTATGCTATCCGGTTATCGTCTTTGATGAGAAGGGCGTCACACATTTTGGTTCGCAGTATAATTTGCTCGGTCAGGACGCTCCGAAAGAGCTAGTCGATTCATTGTCGAACGAAAAACAAGTCACGAAGGAAACGCCCCCATGTTATATCTGGAGCTCGACAGGCGATACGGGTGTTCCACCGGAGAATTCGGTTCAGTTTTATCTGGCGATGCGTAAAGCGGGCGTACCCGCGGAATTGCACATTTTCGAACAGGGCGAACATGGTAAAGGTCTCGCCACGGGAATGGTCGGTATGCGATATTGGCCGGAACTGTGCATCGAATGGCTCCGTGCCCGCGGAATTCTCTAGTGCGTTGTTCACATGGTGATTGTATGTTGAAAAGTCGATTGTCGAGAGGCGTAACTCCGTTCTCGGCATTCGTCGATTCATAAGACTTACCTGACTGTGGTGCTGCCGATTCCTACGGCGCACCTGCGGATTGCATCAACCTTTTTACCTAACGGTGGTGCTGCCGCATCGCTGATTTACCTTCCCATTTCATGGCTGGTTACCCCGATTGGGGCCACTTTTCCCTTTGATGATGTGGACCCGCCCTAGGACGTGTCCACGTGAAAACGGACCAAAATCACTGCTGCCGCGGCTGTCCACCGCCTTCCACCCCTTGGATGACGGCATCGGTGAACACGTGGCACACGTGAGTCGATGACCGAGAATGTGATCATCACAGTCTACCATAGAAGGACGACTCATTTGTGCGGCTCTGAATCAAGAGAATATGTTATGGGGAGAACGAGATGTCCCTAATCATGGTGGATGTGGAAGCCGACGGTCCGATTCCGGGCGATTATTCGATGATTTCCTTGGGTGCGGTACGTGTCGATGATACGTTGGAATGTACTTTTTACGGACAATTACGACCGATTTCAGAACAATTCGTGCTGGAAGCTCTCGCCATTTCGGGCTATTCGCGGGAGGAAACACAGCAATTTGATTCTCCGACGAAAGTCATGACGTCATTTCAAACATGGCTCCAAGAAAATAGCCCCAGCCGTCCGATGTTGATCAGCGATAATAATGGTTTTGACGCGATGTTCATCCAGTGGTACTTCTGGCATTTCCTAGGTGAAAATCCATTCGGTCATAGTTCGCTGAATCTTGGTTGTTTGTATAAGGGACTCGTCCGAGATTGTTTTCAAAATTTCAAACATTTACGTAGAACGACGCATTCGCACCATCCCGTAGACGATGCTCGCGGTAACGCGGAAGCTCTTTTGACCATGAAACATGAGATGGGGTTAAAAATTCGTTTGGAATAAATTTTGCCGACGATTTTGTTTTTTGAATCACTAAGATGGATATCAGTTACCTCAGGGATCATTCCATCCTTTAAAAGTCTGGAGATTTGCTTAGGAATCTTCAATCACTTTGTTTTTGTAAGAAACATTTATAGGAAAAATCTTCTATGAGGCTAGGGAAACGATTGATTTTTTGCGATTGGCTTTTTGCTGCTGCGTGTTTCTAACCATGATCTTTCGTCCATTATATGCGGCAGATGTAACTTTGAATGCACACGTGTCAACGGCTCAAACCGCTGTGCCGTTACGACCGAATACCTTTTTATTCTTGCCGATGATCTTGGGATTGGTGACCTAGGGTGTTATGGTCAGCAACATATTCACCCCCTCTGCCGCACAGGGAATTCGTTTTACGTAAGGGTATAGCGGGGCAAGTGTTTGTGCTCCGTCACGTGCCACTCTGATTACGGGACTTTTGACGGGAGACTTGTCCGATTCACGCAAATCATGAAATTGGTGTGGAAGTTCAGATGCCGCTGCTGGAGGGAACGTTTACGGTCGCCAAAATGCTTCAATCGCAAGGGGATGCGACGGGCTATTTCGGCAAATGGGGGATGGGCATGTTCGACACGACCGGTTCACCTTTCAAAATGGGATTCGATTAATTCGCGGGATACAACAGCCAACGACACGCCCACCATTATTTGCCAAATATCTCAACGACGACCAGACACGTGTCGAACTTGGTGGAACGGTCCACTCCGCTGACTGGATCGGTGAACGAGCGATTCGATAGATACGCGAAAACGTTCAGGCGAAAAAACCGTTCTTCCTTTTCTATGCGACGACGATGTATACCTACCACGAAGTGACGTCGTTGGGTGTCTATGCAGATACTGATCGGATAGATGTATAGAAGACACTATGATACAATCAGACACGGCTGAATACAGGGGCGGGAGTGATAAGATGCCTAGAAGAAGAGGAATGGATGGCAATACGCTGATCATTTTTAGCGGTGATGGTGGGGCGATTTTCAACCGGATTCGGTGAATGAACGTTTTTTTAACCAATCAATGGGGCTACTGGGTTGGAAACGCAGTGCGTATGAGGATGGACTTCGGAATGCGTGTTTGGCGTAGTGGAAGGGAAAAATCCAGCCCGGTCAAGTGTACGACGTACCGTGGGTATTGTACGATTTTTTTGCCGACTTATGCGGAATTGACCGGAACGACCATTCCGGAAGGTGCGACGGATGACGAATCAATGACGCCACTGTTGTTTAGCGGTGCGGCGGGGGGCACTTGAGTGATCCGCATTGTCGCCGTATAGAGCGTTCCATCGGGAATTGCATGAGGGAAATCCCATCCAGGGGATTCGATTTGGCGATTGGAAAGAGGTCGAAATGGTCCGAAACCCTCGATTGAACTGTACGATTTGAATACCGATTGGCAGGAAAAACGAAATATCCGGCAGAACACCCGGTGAAAGTCAAAAAGCCGCCGAATTACAGCGAACGATGTGAACTCTGGCCCTAACTGGCCCATGGGCGAGTGATGGGGTAATGTTAAGGCTGAAGAGATGTACTTGGGCGTGTGTACATATAATCACATGGTAAAAAGCATGGCCAAGAATGGAATAACAGTAATCGCAATGGTTCATGTCGGCCGATGTTGAAGTTTTTGCGTCTAGTAAAATGTTTTGGAATGGGTGTTTGAGGGGAAACTTTTTGCAAAAAGTTTCCTCTCATTGGTTTTTCGCTTCAAAAAAGTTTTACAAAAAAACCTTTCGTGGAAAATACGCAAACTTTCTACCTAACACTGGTACAGCCGATCGCCCCGATTGGTGTGGTAACTTGTGTGAACACGTCCTAGGACAGTAATCGAAGATGCCAAGCCTCGTCCGCAATTTTTGTTGCAATTGTCAAATTTTCTGTTGCGTTCGGCGCTCTTCTGCGGCACTCGGACGGCTATAAAATGGTTGCACTTTCCACAAATCGGCGTAATCTTCCGCCGCCATTTTTCGGGTGGTGATCGTCGCTACCGCACGAGCGGTTGGCGAACGAAGCGTTTCCCGAACGAGTAACAAGTGGGATGGTAATTTGGCTTGGACGGTTGGACGATTGAGGATCGAACCCGCAAGCCAAATCGAAGTATCCTGCGGCAATTGGGCGATTTCAGTCAACGCGTCACTAATCGAGATCGGCCGATCGGTCACCGCGATACGTTGCCAACCACCGTTTTGCCTATTCGTTTCTGTTGGTTTTTCGTCCGACAGGCGACTTAATGCGGTTGGTCCAAATCTTTTCACCGAAGCTGATTGATAAATGGCCGTTACGACCTGTCCGCGTTGTGCATCGACCCATACCACCAAGGTCGTCGCGGACGAACTCTTGGGCAGTGTGGCAAAAAACGCTTCCGCAAAGGTGTCTCGCGTATCGACCGTTACCAATTTCGCGTGAGTGACGTATCCAATCGCCTTTGCCGTTGCCAAACCAACGCGCAAACCGGTGAACGAACCCGGACCGATACTAATGCCAATCGTAGTTAAATCTCCCGCCGACCACCCCGCCTCGTGTAACATCCGAGCTAAAAGCGGGGCGAGCGATTGGGCACTACGGCTTTTCGGATCTAAACGTTCTTCACAATCGTACAACGGAGTGGATGAGGTTGTGTCCCACTCCTGCAATGCAATCGACCCCGCGGTCTCGGATGTCTCTAAAGCTAAAATCTTTTGAGTCATTCTTGTTTATCCTGTACGAGCGTGGATGGCGCGGCAGCAAATTCGGGATATCCACTCCAAAGGAATTTCTGGATTTCGAGCGTCAAGCTCTCCGCTGTCGTGAGCATTTTTGCGGGATCTGAATCTTCCATCCGCAGATCGAACATGACCTTTACCAAGGGCGGCCATGAATCTTTACCGAAACAGCAGCAAATACGCGCCCAACGTGTTGGCATCTCCCCCATCGCATAATAGGCCTCAGGACCGCGTCCATACTGAAACCATTAACCGACATAACGTGTTTCCTGTGCGTTAGCAAAGGTCAACAGCCGGACTGGAAATAACTGACCATTCGGACCTGGAACGAGAATGTCCTCACTCTTTTGTAAGCTGAATCCATTGCCTGGATAACATTTTTCGGGAATATGCACACGAAAATAATCTTTTGTCCAAATGAAATGGAGAAAAGCCCGCGTACCTTCTTCGTTTTGATAACAACGATCAAACATCGAAATAGGGGCTAAGTAAGCGATGGTACTCGCACGGTCACTTTTTTCCTGAGGTGTGATAATGGCCACGGAACTGTCCGACTGGTTTACCTGTTTCCAAACACCACTCTCACGCGGAAAATCCGTGACATCTAAGCCCAAATCCGCAATTCCTTGGAATGTCATGCCTCGTTGCACTTGAACCGCCATGCCGAGAAAAATCCCGCAAAGCAATACGATCAACCAAACTCGACATACACTATGTGAATGCTGCTTGTCTGAGGTGGACAACACCGTCATGGGCCTTCCTTCCAATGGTTTGGAGGGAGAACAGAGCGTGGAGGACGAAGACTCTGTGAATGGTCCTTTTGGAACCGATGGAACAGGTTCATCGATACGCGGAATCTCTCCCAACCGATTGAATGTGTCGTCCTGCGTCATTGGTTCGATTCCCCCGGGTTTCTAATATTCACGGTGATGGACGGATGCCTCATGATCTTAATCTGCGGATTATCGGTACAAACTGCCGAGTCTCACACTTCCAAAACAGGCCGAAACAATCGGGCTAAATAAGACCTTTTGATTGAATTCGGTGTTTTCGCGATTTCTCGCCCCAAAATTGCATTGGGCTAGATTCCCATCTGTTCACCTTTAATGTATCGCATAACCCAATGCCCCCATTGGATTGGATTATTCAGTTGGATCGGATATATCGTTTGGATCGTCGTACGGACATGGACTCGATGGTGACAAATCCCATGAGCGGAATGTTCAAATTTTCAAAACCGTTTGAAGTTGCCAAAATCTCCGGTTTACGACTGTAATCGCGAATCGTACACAAAATCGTACTATCCACGGCTCTGGCGAGCAATCGACTGTCCGCATAAGGTAGGATCGCTGCACTATCTAAAATCACAAACTCAAAATTTTCACGAAGCTGATTAAGTACCTGTGGAAGTGGTTCGCTTGCCAACTCGGATTCGATCGGTAGCGTCGTGTCTCCTGTCGGCAGAAAGTACAGATTTTCTACTCCATTGACCTCCTGAACCGCATCTTGCATGGCGGCTTGATTTAACAACAGCTCCGTGAAACCTGGTATCTGTTCAGTCTGAAAAATTCTGTGTAATTTACCACGTCGGAAATCCGCATCGACCAGTAACGTTCGATATCCTAAACGTGCCAGACTCCATGCCAGATGGAAAGCGGATAACGTTTTCCCCTCGCGAACCACGGCACTTGTAATGAGCAGAACTCGAACATTGCGGCATTCTTTTTCTCGAATAAGACGCGTTGCGATGATATCCATTGACTCACGGAGAAATTTTTGCCATTTCGGCTTGCCCTGTCCACGAAGAACTGCTCCAGGAACCCGTGGAATAGAGCCTAATAAATCCAAGCCTGAAAATTTTTTGACTTGGTGACCTGAGTAAATTCGCCCTTTGGAAAACTCCTGAAGAACAAGCAAAAATGTCGGAATGAGGAATCCCGCAAAACCTCCCGCCACCATACCGGCAAATAATGAAGTGGTGTCCGGCGTGGACAGCTCCATGGGGTCAGAAACACGTTGAATTTTGGGAAGGTTCGCTTGAATCCGTAATCGCAGTGCCTCTCGATCTGACTGCAATTTTTGTAACAACCCAACCTTACGGTCAATTTCGTTTTGAATGAGTTTCAAGCCGACAGAACCTTTACCGAGCTCAGCCGCCTGATCTTGAAGACGTGCAGCTTCCTCTTCCATATTTTCCTTTTCAACCAGAAGCATGTCGCGAGTAATATTAAAACGTTCGATATTGCGACCGGTTTGTGCCGCAACAGCCCTTTGGTAATCAGGAATTTTCTTTTGGGAATACTCCGCTCTTTGCGTTCGAAGGAGTTCCATTTCACTTCGTAAACGCTGGTACGACGCATTTGAATTCAGGTCGCTGCCACGTTGAAGATTGGTGTCCATTTGTTCAAGTGCAGTCAGGCGATATAACAGATTTTGGTAAATGGGATCGCGGCTCATATATTCCAGAAAATCTGGATCATCAAGATTGAATGGAGTTTTGTTCACACTACTTAAAGTCGCTTCTTCAAGCTGAATGTTGGCATCAATCTCACGAATCTTCAATGTCGCATTTCGCATTTGAGCTCTTGCATCTGCGTGTTCCTGCCACAATAATTGTTGACGAACCGCCAGCGTCTCCGGATCGCCTGTTTGTGACATCATCGCCTGAGCCTTATACACATCTTGATCTTGATTGATCTGTTCTTCCATACTTGCAATCGCATCTTGCAATTTGAGAGAGATCATATTCTTTTCTTCGACATCTTTATCCGAAACACCGGTCTGATACGCGCCGATAATAGCCTCGAGTAATTTTTTCGATTCCGTTGCGTCTTCCGATCGAAGGCTTAAACGCACTAATTCGGAACCTTCTAAAACGGTTACGCTCAAATGTTCTTGAATCCAGTCAATCGGGTCTTGATCTTTCGAATCAGGGAGAATCGAGAGACGATTGACAAGAGAACTCTCTAACGCTTTTTTAAGCGTTTGGCGGCTCTTCATGATCGTCGTTTGGGTTGCCAAAAAAGACTCGTTTTTTTCTTGATCGACAAACATGGAACTCGCGTCTGCCGGTTGTGACACCGAGAGGAAGGCCTCCGCCCCGAAATATACGGGAATATTGGACCACGCTAAATAAACAAAGAGTGAGCCAAGGGCCGCTCCCAAAATCACCGAGGGTATCCAGCGGCGACGAAGTGAATGTAATACCGCAAGAGGATCAAAATCGACATTCTGCCTGGTATGGAATTTGCCCACTCGATCCATCACTTCGGGGCTTGATATGGCTTTCGTACTCATCAATTGAGCTCCTCCTGAACGGATTGATCATCGGACGATATTGATTTTAACGAAGAATCGACAGTTGAGAGTGTATGGGTATCCCCTTCTGAATCAGCTAATTCGGAAGACCGGTTGATCACCTCGTCAGAAACGGATTCCCTTTCAGCGGCAGACTTTTTAAGTCCTTCTGATTTCGGCGTTTCCGTCGATTCCGGCGTCTCTGCAAGCGTCGGTTCCACAAACAATATCGACATCAACTCTATTTCCCCCCACAATAAAAGCATTGCGAACGGGGCCATGAACATTCCGGCACCATCGTGGAAAAATTTTTCCGCTGATGCCGAATCTGCGTACATGTAAAGGAAACCGGTTATAGTAATTCGAAATACATTTGACAAAATGGCAATGGGCACCGCACTAATCAGTACTATTCCCTTTTCGAGCCAATCGCCACGCATGATGAACATACCAGCGGTACAGATACAAAAAAACAGTACCAACATTTTAAGCCCGCTACACGCTCCAATCACTCCCATCAAATGACCATTAGGTAATGTAATGACATTTCCTGACGAATCGGCGGCAATACCAAAAAGCTGAAGAAGCCATACACTTGTCATTGTTCCGATGAGCTGAAGTTTATCCGCGAACATGATACTAAGTAGTTCGGGCAGCGGTATCATGAAGCCTAAAAAGAGGATCGACGGTGCACTCCAACGTGCCAAACGCGTGCCGCCTAAGAGAAATACTACTCCCAAAAGCAGCGGAACCAACGAGGCTGGATAGAGTACCGGATCGCTCAAAAAGGAACCCGCGATGCGAATCGCTCCACCTAGCAAAAGGAACGCCAATCCCCAAAACCAACCCCACGCGGCCGGACGTATCGCATCCAACCAACAAACCACGGCAGGACTCGCTAAGCGAACGGCTGCTACCAAAAAACAAAACCAACCGAAAATCAAGCAAATCGTATCACCATGAAAACGCACGAATGCAAGTTGAAATGTGTGCGTTCCCATTGGCGTTTTCAAACAATCGACGATCTGTTGACGTGAAAAATCAGTCGCTATGCCAGGAACTCCAAATTTTAATTCATCCTGAAGCTGTTGAGGTGGATGAATTTCCTGTTCAGACGAATTCGTCGCTGATGTATCGCGAGATTTCCCATCGGATTGGTCGTTATTCTGGGAAGACTCCGCCGATTCGGAAGGCGTTTTGCCCGGTTCTGGAGACGCTTCGTTTGTTGGAAGTGCGTTACGTGTGGCTACCTGAGCCGCAACCTCAACCTGATAATAGACGATCTGTCCCGCGAACTGAACGACCGTGCCTAAAAACAGCAACGCACATGCTTGACACAACGCGTTTTGTCGCAACAACTGAACAAAACATTCCCACGAGGAAGAACGGGACTCCTTTTTTTTCGAGTGCGAAACCGAATCGTTCTCCATGGATCGAGCGTTCTCCGACATTTTTAGAGAATCCTCAACCTCCGAAGAATCTGTTTTGAAAGAGGCGTCTGTCCTTAAAGTCGCCGAATCGGAAAAATTCAAATCACAAGAAGATGTGGTTTGAAGTGCGGATTTTGCTCGTTGGAAACCAGGAAACCATTCACGCCGATACCAAAGCAACCACAATGCGAATGGAATGACCGCGTAACCATGCACGTAATCATTGTCATACCAGCGTGTCCAGAGTGGACCACACGCTTTCAGGTAGAAATATACTAGTCCACCCCAAAGGACGATCAAGCCTAACGATACCCCCCACGCTCGCTTAATCATGGTCCATCCTTATGCTGCCTGTGAATCCAACTTCGTCAAAATTCCCGACATATATTCCTCCGAATTATAGCCCGAATAGGAGGATGTAATGAAGTCTATTCTCGAATGTTTCGATGTTTTTCTCAAATGCGACCCGTTATAAAACAAAATGTTTTTCTAGCTTTTCCAAGTCGTGTATTGTGTTGCTTGCCTGCATATTATCCTTCGCTACGTTTGGGCCAGCGACGCGATTTCGAGTACTCCTGTTGTTTTACTTCGTTTCGGACATAACGCACATTTTGCGAGCCTACGAGTTCTTCGACTTGTTGGCGAACCTCCGGGGTCAGATCCACTTGCAGACGACTGCATGGCCCGCTTACCCGCATCCCATTCGCCAGATCCATGACCAAACTAATCTGGCTATGTCCGGGTGAACCTCGCAGAAGTTCGTAGAGCATTTGGAGACCGCTGCCGCCGAGTTTTTTTTCCTCTAAACGGATACGCACCTCGCGGATCATCCGTTTGGGAAGTTCCTCAATCGGAATAATCTCATTCACCGTAAAATTCGCTTCGTCATCTTCACCACCCCGTTTGTCGATTGAACCCATTAAGCCGACCACGCTTTCGTCTTTGATCAGTTCCCGATAATCGACAAAAGTGCGAGGCCAGACGTTACAGCGGATCGTGCCGGACAAATCCTCTAAATCGAAACTGGCGAATTGATTCGGCTGGCCTTCGACCGATTTTTTCGTCGTGCGAATAATCGAACCACCGATCATCCCACCGAGAATCACCGACGTCTTATTCGGAAGTTTTTTGGCCGCTTGCGTCTCATGCGTACAAAACTGACAAAGCAAATCGGCGTATTCCTGCAGCGGATGATTCGAAAGGTAGTAACCAAGAACCTCTTTCTCCTTGATGAGCAAATCTTTTGAGTCCCACTCAGGCACGTCTGGCAGTACGATGGGGGGCGGAAGATCACCATCGTCGCCGCCAAAGAGTAAATTTTGCCCACGTCGTCTATTTTTCGCCGAGGCCAAGCCCGCCTGCAACGCTTTTTCGATCATGATGGTTAATTGGGAGCGTTTGGCACCGAGCGAATCCATCGCACCGGCTTTGATAAGCGATTCGATGACGCCGCGACCCGCCGCGGACGGATCGACACGCTCGCAAAAGTTGAACAGATCGGTAAAGCATCCCCCTTTTTCGCGTGCCGCGACGATCGCTTCCGCCGCGGATGTACCACAGCCCTTGATCGCCGACATTCCGAACAGTATTTTACCATCCTCCACCGCAAAAGTCGATTGTGACACATTGATATCCGGCGGAACGACCTCTATCTTCATGCGCACGCAATCTTCCAGATGCTCGATTAGATCGTCTTTGGTCTTAAAATTACGCGCGGAGATGTCGCCCGTCAGAATCGCCGCCATGAATTCCTGGGGATAATGTTGTTTGAGATACGCTGTAATATACGCAATCTTGGCGTAGGCCGTTGTATGACTTTTATTAAAACCGTACCCCGCAAACTTCTGAATCAAACCAAATAGATGTTCGGCCTCTTTGGCGGACAGTCCTTTGGTTTGCGCTCCTTCCAAAAATTCGCCATGGAATTTCGCGATTAATTCCAATTTTTTCTTGCTGATCGCCTTAATACAAGTGTATGCGTTCGACAGCGGAATGCCGCCGAGACGGTTCAAAATACGCATCACCTGTTCCTGATAGACCATGACGCCATGTGTCTCTTCCAGCACATCTTTCATGATCGGATGGGGATATTCCGCCGCTTTGCGTCCATGTTTGACGTCAACGTAAAGATCGACCATACCACCTTCGAGCGGACCGGGACGATACAGGGCGAGCGTGGCGATGATGTCGCGGAAACGATCCGGTTTCATCCGTAGCAAAAGATTGCGAATTCCGCCTCCCTCGAGCTGGAATACGCCCTTCGTTTCGCCGCGTTGGAGCAATGCGTAGGTTGCCTCATCATCAATCGGAAACTCATATGGATTGACTTTTTCGCCCCGTGTTTTTTCGATCAATTTGACCGCATTCGCCAAAATGGAGAGGTTCTTCAGTCCCAAAAAGTCCATTTTGAGCATTCCGGCTTTATCGATGTCGGCCATCGCCCATTGGGTGGCAATGTCATCTTTACCGGTCACACGTTGGAGCGGAATCAATTCGATCAGCGGTTGGCTGGCGATGACGACGCCCGCCGCGTGGGTTCCGATATTCCGCGCCAGACCTTCGACGCTGCGTGCCAGACCGACCACCTGTTGGATATCGTGGTTGCTATCGATTAATTTACCGAAATCGGGATTTTGCTCCAACGCTTTTTTGATCGTCATTTTTGGGGC
>JAQVKF010000179.1 GCA_028694795.1 Thermoguttaceae bacterium
ATTTCGCTTTTAAAGCAAAACACCTACAAAGAAAGCATCGCCATGAAACGTCGCATGGCCGGCTGGAATGTCGGCTTCCTCGCGCAAGTCATTGGCTTGACAACAAGTTAGTGTGCGATTGCCCTGGTACGGAACCGATGTACCAGGGCTGAATTTAACGTATGCGATGAGGGTCGGTTCCTATGTACCGAACGCCTGGGGGTTGTACGACTGCCATGGCAATGTGACAGAATGGTGTAACGATTGGTTTGACTTCCGCGGCTGGCAGGACGAAACCACCGTCGATCCCACTGGTCTGGCAAAGGGACAAGCCAAGCTTGTACGTGGAGGCCATTTTTGGGCCTATCCCATCGTATGCGGCTCTGCTTATCGGGCCAGTATATTCGCTCCCACCGAGCATAGTAACGTGTTGGGCTTCCGGCTGGCGATACGCTTGCCGTAAGCGGCAGCGTTTTGGATTCGTTTTGTCGCCATAGGATTGGCCTCTTACCCATGGTAAAATATCACCTATGGCAAGAAGTCCGATTTGCTCGTTGCAAAAAAGAGGGGCTTCTTATATACTTATTCCAGCGGAAATGGCGTAAAGACGATCCCGATGAAACGGGTATCCAATTTGATGATATCAATGGAGGTGTTACAGTGCGAATGGGACGAATCCTTTTGAGTGCGGTCGTTCTGGCGACAGGCCTAAGCGTTGCTGGCCTGAGTGGTCAACTTTGTGCGGCAGATTCCGACGCGGTAGTTGATCTGATCGAGAACGATTTAGGTGGTTATATCAGTTATAACGACGATGATGAAGTCATCGAGGTTGATTTGGCGAACTGCACGGCGACGGACGAAAATGTCGCGGAGATTGTCGAAGTGTTCCCAAAGCTGGAAAAGCTCCGGATTTGGGGCGCGGAGATTTCGGACAAGAGTGTGGAATCGCTGCAGAAATGTGCCAATTTGAAAGATTTGACGCTGGAAAACACGGGCATTCGTAATCCGAGCGGCAAGTTGCTGGCGTCATATCCGAATCTCGAAAAGCTGACGCTGCGTCGCGCGACCTTCATGGATGACGAAGGTTTGGCAGATCTGACGAAGGCTCCGAAGCTGCAATATTTAACCCTGTTGTACTGCAATTTCACGGACACGGGCATGAAGGCCGTTTCGACGATGAAGCAGCTGAAATTGCTGGACTTACGTGGTAATGTGTTGATTTCGGACGCAGGCATCCAATCGTTGGCCACGTTGACAAATTTGAAGGCGTTGCGATTGCGTAACACCCAGTTGACGGATGCGGCGTTTGATGCGCTGGCTGGCATGAAAGGTCTTCGCGTGCTTTCGATTGAAGATTCAGGCAGTTTGACGGACGCTGGTGTGGCCAAGATTTGTTCTTACTGCGCGATTGAAGAGTTCGATCTATTCCGTTGCAGCAGTATTTCGGACAAGTGCATGGAATCAATCGCGACATTGAAGAACCTGAAGCGGCTCAAGCTGCGTGGTTCGCCAGTCAAAGGTCCTGGCCTTGCGGCGATTGCCGGTTTTAAGAAGCTGGAATTTTTGGATCTTTCGGAAACGAGCGTTGGTGACGAGGCATTGCAAGTGGTTGCGACCTTACCGCAATTGAAGCGATTAGACCTCTGGCTCACCCAGGCGGGCGATGGTGCGTTGGAAGCGATTAGCCAAGCACCGGAGCTGGAATGGTTGAGTCTGAAATCGACCAAAGTGACCGATGCGGGTTTGACCAAGTTGGCCAAGTGCGGCAAATTGTCGTATTTGGATCTCGAAGCGACTGGGATCACGGACGCGGGCCTGAAGGGGCTTGAGGTGTTGCCGCTCGGTACGCTTAGCTTGAAATTCACACCAGCGGCGGATGGTGGTGAGAATCAAACGGCGATCAAGATGGCGCATCCAAAGGTGAAAATCCTGAAATAGCGGTACCGTCCGCCAATGCGGTCGCGGAGTTGTGGCGGGTGTTCCCCACTTTCTGGTGTCAGGGCATCAACCCATCTGTAATCCACTCCAACCCGACCGCCTGCGCAGCAAGCTGGGAGGGTTTCCAGTTAGACGTTGGGGTTGCCTGCATCAGGTAAAAGTCCAGCGTTAGGTCAAATTGTCAGCCGCTCCTCGCGGCCCAACGGTGACGGTAAGATTGCGGCTAAGCGGATATTTTCGCAGCACGGCGTGGATATCGTCCAGCGTAATTCGTTCGACGATATCCAGCTCGTCACGTACCGACAGGTACGGTTGCTGTTGGATTTGAAGTCCGGTGATTGAAAAGAGCCGTCCACGTGGACGTTCGCCGCTAAGCACCAAGCCGGAGGCCATTTTGTTCCGTGCGCGGAGCAACTCTTCTTCATGGAAACCATCCCGTTCGACGGTGTCGTATAATTTTTGAAGCCGATCGAGATTCGCGTTCGCTTCCTCTGGCTCACACGACATCCACGCCAAGAAACAGCCCGCGTCGAGATAATCGCAGTGGGTCAATGAGGTGGTATCGGCCAGCCCTGGATCAGTGATCTCCCAAAACATCCGGCTGCCGCTTTCATCACCGACGAGCATCGACATCATTTTAGCCGCGAATCGTTCGGTGTCTCTGACGGTTGGTGCCGGGGCGAATTGCATCACATACTGTTGTTGGGCGGAATCCCGCGTAAAATCATATCGACCGAAATGCGTTTTGGGTTTTCGCAGCGTACGGGCCACCCCGGACGGCTGCATATCACCGCAGCATTTTTCCGCAACGCGCACCATGGCATCAAAATCGACCCGTCCCGCCGCCGCCAAAAACATACGGTCGGGACTATAATGAGTAGCGAAATATTGCCGCAGCATCTCTGGCGTAATGGCCGAAACCGTTTCGCGTGTACCGGCGGTACTATTGCCAAGCGGATGATCACCGAAGAAAATCTGACGCGATTTTTCATCCATGCCAAACGGTGGACAATCGTCATACATCCGAATTTCTTCGAGTACAACTTGGCGTTCTGTTTCGATATCAGCCTCGCGGAACGCCGGGTGCATCAGCTCGGCCCACAACTGCGTCACGGTCAGCAGCGATTCCGGCGGCACAGAGGCAAAAAAAGCCGTCTGTTCCTCACAGGTATAGGCGTTATAATCGGCGCCACAGTCGTCAAACAGACGATTCACATCATCGACGGATTTCGTCGCGGTCCCTTTGAAGAGCAAATGTTCGATAAAATGACTGATGCCCGACGCTTCGGGCGATTCATCACGTGGACCGGCTTCGACAAAGAATCCGACCGACGCACTGACCGCCGAGGCGTTACATTCCGCGATAATTTTCAGTCCATTCGCCAGTTGTGTCTGTAAAAATTCCACCATCTTTGACTTTTCGACTTTCTATCTATCGGAAGATTCGGACGCTCCGAGGGAACCGGGACGAAAATTGGATACCACCGACCGATTTTTATCGCGGAACGAATCCTCACGAGCGATACCATCGTTCATTTCCGTCCTCACCATCATGATTTCCATCCTCAGCATTTCCACCGTCGATAAGTATATCCGAAATGGTCAAAATATGCATCACCGTTTACCACTTGCGACGGTCAGAAACGAGGTGAATATTCCGTTTCGCGGAAAAAGCGATTGACAGAAGAGACAAATGGGGGCATCATATCGAGACACGGTACAGGAAAAGAGGTGAGGTATGCGTGAGACCAATTCGGAACGATCAACGAATCCATTTTCGACGGCGTTTATCCGTCCGGGAGCCATTCCGTATCAGTTTCCGGAGAACGAATCGCTCGACGATCTCTTCCATCGTTTTGAGTTGGCGGAACATCGCGGCGAGATCATCGGTCCCCATGGCACGGGAAAATCGACGTTAATCGCCGCGTTTTCAGAATATTTGCAAGACCAGCAACTCACAACCTATCTGGTGACGCTGCACGACGGACAGCGTCGCTTACCCTTCTCGCCCAATCGACTCGAGCAACCGGAAGGCTCGATCATCGTTGTCGATGGTTTTGAACAGCTTTCGTGGTGGAATCGCCAGATTTTATTCCGTGTGTGTCGGCAAAAAAAGTGGGGTATTTTGGTCACCGCGCACACGCCTACCGGTTTGCCGACACTGTTTGAAACGACCATGTCACCGGCACTCGGAATGCGTGTTGTCCTCCAACTGCTCGACCAAACACGTCATCCGCTGACCGATTCCGTCGTAACGCCGCAGCAAGCCCTCACCCAATTACGTGAACATGACGGCAATCTACGTGAAACGCTCTTTGATCTGTACGATCGTTGGGAAGCCGCCCAACACGAACCACCCGCTCCCTCGAAATAATCAGCCTTTCGGCGGAAAATCGGCCTCACCTTTCGGCAGAAAATCAATACCAATTCAATCGTCTTCTATCGTTGTTTTTTCGCGCGGCATTTCGATCATTTTTATGTGCAAATGTTGGACGGCAAACGCCATCTCTCCATCAAGAAAGCGGCCAAGCGAATCGCCCAACAACTGGTGTCGCCACCCCTGCGCGAGACGCGGCCGCTCAGACGTGTCGCAAGACACCTCGGAGATTCCCGCGTTGAGACCAATTTCGTGCCACAACGCATAACTTCGAAGATCGGCTGTCGAGGCCACGAGATTCGCCGCGATTTCGTGCCGCTGACTTAACGTCGCCACCAGGGTATGCAGCAACTGCGTCACGAGTGTCAATTGGGTGGAAGAATGCGGCGGCATTTCCAGAGTATGTTCCGTTGCGTCCCACACTTTTGAGGCGGCCCCCTCCTCCTCGTCAAAATCGTCCGCGCAAACGGCTTCGGCGGAATGCCCGACGATAGCGGCGGCCAATCCCTTCTGGACGGCGGCGGCAAGCGGTTCCGCATAGGGCAAATATTCGGAGCGTTCCAACCCACGAATCGCCAAAATCTTTTGCGGATCCGTCTGACCACGTTTGGCGATTTCGACAATCAGATCATCACGCAACATCTTACGTGGTGGAATATTCCGACTTCTCGCCGCCTCTTCACGCCACGCGGAAAGCTCCTTCAATATACACAATTCACGTGACGAGAGCGACGCCTGTCCCGCGATTTTCGTCCAACGCCCCTCCTGCACTCCCGTTTGAATCCGCCGGATAAAATCGCTCATTTCCTCTTCAAACCACGAAAAACGATTCAGTCGTTCCAATTGGTTGCGCAGCAGATGCCACATGGACGCAAGCCAACGCACATCGTTCAACGCATAGGTGATCTGCTCCGCAGAGAGTGGACGTCTACGCCAGTTGGAACGTGTCTCGCTTTTGCTGATCGTTTGGTGCAGCAATCGATAGTTGAGCGTCGCGTATCCAGCGGGATATTCCATTCCCACAAACGCCGCGGCCAGTTGGACATCTCGCAGCTGATGTGGCGCGGCACCCACCGCACGCAAGGCGAATTCGAGTTCGCTTCGGGCCGCGTGTACGAGCGTTTCATGTCCCGGTTGCGCGAGAATCCGCCATAATGGCGTTAAATCGTGGATGGTCAATGGATCAATCAACGCCGATTCACCATCCGCACAAATTTGTACCAGACATAATTCGGGATAGTAGCTCCGTTCCGAGATAAATTCGGTATCCAGCGCGATTGTCTTAGCCGTCACAAGTCGATGGCACAATGCGTCAAAAGCGGAAAGTGTGTCGATAAAGGGTGCGTTCATAGCCAAAAATTCTATCTCGAGGCCCAAAATTCTTGAAACGTATAGACGTGAATATTTGCCGGACCGCGTGACCTCTTTGGCGATCTGTCATTCAATTCAAAAAGTGGTCTAGTTTGTTTCGCAACGGTAAAAAGTGGTTTCGTGAAATGGGAACGCATATTTTCCCAGACTTCCCGAAAAGCTACTATCGTACCTCAAAACGCCAAAAAGAGCAAACCTTTTTGCGAAGTGGCGGCCAAAAAACTTGACATTTACCATCCATGTGGAATACTGGTTACCATGGCATTTTTTGGATTGGAACGCGAGCATGGTTTTTTCGCGTCGAGAACGGCGTTTTGCCGTGGCGATCGCCGCGTTTTGGGGCCGCGTTTCGCTGTGCCGTTTCCATGCCGTTTCGGTTGCGATATTTCAGTCACACGGTTTTAGCCGCTATCCCTCCCCAAAGGTCTCCAAATGAGAAAAAGCATAAGTCGGAATCAATGGATTATGGATGTCGTTGGGACCGTGCTGATCGGTATTCCAGTACTGCTGTGGACGCTCCATGGGGCTTTTCCTTGGGGTACGAACACCGCTTGGACACAAGAAGTCGGCGGTCCTAATGGTAATGTGGTGAGCACGGAAAATGCGGCGGATGCGGAACCGTCGGAATCGCCCGCGACCGAGGCCACCCTGGCCACGCTGCCATCAAGTGAAGGTTCTCCGGAAGCGGCCGATCTGATCACACGCATGATGGAAATTCCGTATGTCGGAACTTCAACAGGTCGGGCGATTTCGTTACAGGAGTCACTGCAAGGCATTCGCGATCAGGAAGGCACGCGGCGTGTGGTGCGGGCTTATTGGCGAACGCTGGAATCAATCTGTCGATTCCGAACGCTGGCCGAACACGCGGAGCGATTACGTCGATTCCGTCCACAGCCGGACGATTTGGCGATGATCCAATACCTGCGAAATGACGTCGAGAAACAGGTGCGACTCGCCTCGGACACACTCTACCGCGATCAGATGACGCTCTTAGGTTCGATGGTTTCCACGAAACAGGTTTCTCGTGGAAATCGAACGACGACGGAGGAGATCACGAACGCCGCTTTGCCGCTTCCTTCCGACACCCCTCTAACGGGTGGATACGAGACGCTTTTTGACCGATTTTATCGAAATTCGCGTGGAACGCTCAGCGCGCGTGCTCGGCTATTGCATTATCTTTTACCGTTGCATCGGGAGGCGATTGAGCGGCGGGCGGAGCAGGTTGCGGCGGCGGAGTATGTTTTGCAGGATGCTGTGGACGCTTACACCAATGGCCAGACATCCGTTCAAACGTTGCTCTGGGCGACCAACGAGTCACTGCGAAGTCGAGAGGAGTTTATCACCTCCGTTTTTAACTATAATCACGATATTGCGGATTATATTTTCATGGTCGCGCCGGAGATGACAGGTACGGCGATTGTTCCGCGACTCATCCGGTCGCAAACGTTAGGAACGTCAAACCGTTTGGGCCTGAACTTACGTTCCGATGGGACGATATCGCTGCCGCCGTCGCGCTTTGACGCCACGCCGCACACCGTGGCCAAACCCGTAGATGCGGCGAATCCTAACGATATGGCCGATGCGGCGAAATCTACCGAAACGGTCCATCCGGACGAAGCGGCAAAACTTACGAGTGTGGCCAATCCTACCGAGACGAATAAACCCACCGAAGCGGCAAAACTTACCGGTACCGCAGCGTTACCAAGCGAATCTGTCGCGGGACCGCTCATGGAATCGGCTCATGCCGCCGCGAAACCCAACGCTCAAGCGTCTGAACCGAAGCCATCCGAACCGGCGAAACCCCTCGTACCGGCAAGCTCTCCCATATTTGCTGAGGAGGTTGCGCCGAGGCTATCGCTTCCCGAGTCCATCGAACCGTCCAAGACCGACAACGAGGCGGAGGTACCCGCCGCAAAGACAGAGACTGCGGAGGAATCATCCGAGTTGCCTGCCGCAGAGACAGGCGAACCTTCAACAAATAGCGAATCGGACACAGAAGACACGGAAAACGGAGTATCGTACTGTCCGAGTGTCCCAGTGTGGCTGACCGCGATGCAGGAAGAACTGCTTCCCCCCGCATTGAGTGAGACGCCCCCCGCATTGAGTGAGACGCCTCCCGCATCGAGTGAGACACCCCCCGCATCGAGTGAGACACCCCCCGCATTGAGTGAGACACCCCCCGCATTGAGTGAGACGCCTCCCGCATTGGGTGAGACACCTCCCGCATTGGGTGAGACACCTCCCGCATTGGGTGAGACACCTCCCGCATTGAGTGAGACGCCTCCCGCATCGGGTGCGAC
>JAQVKF010000019.1 GCA_028694795.1 Thermoguttaceae bacterium
CGATGGCCACGTTGCAGCGTCCATCCATGACAGCGAACGCCTTGCCAGCGGCGAGTAAAAATTGCCCCGCACGCGGACCGGCACCCCAATCAAGAATCTCGCGGATAAATTCAGGAGCGTTTGTGTCTTTCGGTCGCGTCGCGCGCGCCAATCTTGCTACATATTCGATCACGTAAGGCGAAACGGCAACGCTACTCACCACTTTTTGAATGTTCTGGATTGCACGAATCGACAGGAGCTTCTGGATTTCCGGCTTTTCCGAATGGGTCGATTGCGTCAGAATCTGGACTTCCTCATCCATGGTCGGATAGTCGATGATAATATTAAACATGAATCGGTCGAGCTGAGCTTCCGGCAGCGGATAGGTACCCTCCTGTTCGACTGGGTTTTGCGTGGCAAGCGCAAAGAACGGCGTCGGCAATGGATACGTCGTGCGTCCCATCGTCACCTCACGCTCTTGCATCGCTTGCAGCATCGCCGATTGTGTCTTCGGTGGGGCACGGTTGATTTCGTCCGCGAGCAGAATATTCGTAAAAAGCGGACCTTCGACAAATCGAAAATTACGATGGCCATTCTCATCTTCTTCCAATACGTCCGTGCCTGTGATGTCGCTCGGCATCAGGTCCGGTGTGAACTGAATTCGCCGAAACTGCAAGTCGAGAATACGTGCGAGGGTACTGACCATAAGCGTTTTCGCCAATCCGGGCACACCTTCGATCAAACAATGTCCATTCGTGAAAATCGCCGCAAGAATCTGCTGGACGACATCATCTTGGCCAATGATCACTCGGCTCAGCTCCGCCCGAATGAGACGCTGCTGAGCGGAAAAATCCTGCAAAAAATTTTCAAGACTATGGGTATTCGCGGTATTCATGCCATCCCCAGGTACTGATGGATTCGGTTCATTTCGATCCCCTGTGACATTGGTACACTCGGTGACGCTGTACGCTGTTCGACGTCGCAATCGTCACCACTCGCGTCGTACGCTCTTTGGGATTTCCTATAGGATATCGATTTTACTCCAAAACACCAATAGGGATTGGATAGGATATGATTACTATATAACAAAATCTTATAGTATCATATTATTATTTTTAGTAATACTCGGTAGGCGCCAAGCCGGAAACGTATAATCGCCAAGCGTCCAATTCTTCTTTGGAGAGACCGGAGGCCCGTTGAAAGGTGACCGAGGTTTCCTTACCGAGATTGGTGAATCGAACTTTGACGTCGAGTCGGCCGTCCGGGGTGTAACGGAAGACGATTACGACAGGGGTTGCGGACGGCAGATTGGCGGGAATTTTTACTTTGCATTTCCCGATCAGCGTACAGGCGTCCGGATTCGGATTTTCCCCTTCGATGATTTCGATTTGCAACGAATGCTGATTATCGCAATGTGTTTGAAACGTACGGCGTTTTGCCAC
This sequence comes from Thermoguttaceae bacterium, assembly GCA_028694795.1. Classification (GTDB taxonomy): domain Bacteria; phylum Planctomycetota; class Planctomycetia; order Pirellulales; family Thermoguttaceae; genus JAQVKF01. The sequence goes on from JAQVKF010000019.1 coordinate 1,422, forward strand.
GGGAATCGGCGTATTGCGTCGAATGATTGGGCCGACACGGCGCATCCCCGTCTCGCGATCAATTCCGACCACACCAAGCGTATGGGAATTGACGTTCATAATCCGATATTTCGGCGGAACGCCCGCACGTTCACTTAGAATCAAACCTGCTCGAATCGCCGCACCATGTGCCACCGCCTCATCAGGAGCAATTGACGTATCGGCACGTTTTCCTGAAATCCGATCCACCATTTCACGAATCATCGGCATTCGTGTCGAACCACCTGTGAGAAGTACGCGATCAATCTGATTCCACGTCACTCCAGCCGCACGTACCACTTCGTGCATCGTGAATCGCGTCCGTTCCACAAGATCTTGCGTCGCTTCTTCGAACATGGTACGGGTCACGGTCATTTTTGGTTGACCACCATCCTCCAGATCAAGCGATAGTTCCGTTTTTTGTCGTTGTGAGAGCGTTTGTTTCGCCTTTTCACAGGCGTTTTCCAATTGTGCCAGTAAACGAACATCTTCTCGCGGATCAAAATCTTGCGTTTGAATCCAGTGTTCAGCCACGAGATCGACGAGCCGCTGATCCCAATCGACACCGCCTAATCGACTGTCGCCATCCGTAGCCAACACGTCGTAGTGGTCACCCTGAATACGCATGAGAGTCACATCGAAGGTACCGCCGCCCAGATCGTACACGAGTACGTGTTTGGGACTGCCCGCGAGCATCTCTTCCCCTGCGACAAATCCTTGGTGATATCCGAACGCGATGGCCGCCGCCGTCGGCTCGTTGAGCAATTCTAACACTTCCAAACCTGCTAGATATGCCGCGTCCTGTGTCGCCTTACGCCGCACTTCGTCAAAATAGGCGGGAACCGTGATGACCGCTCGTTCACAAGTTCCTAAGCGACGGATCAAATTCGAACGCAACTTGGCTAAAATCATGCCACCGATCACTTCCGGCGCATAATATCGACCGTCAATCTCCTTCGGAAAGACACGTTCTCCCATATATCGTTTCGAATGTTCCACCACCCGTTCCGGATGGCGTGTGAGGATCATTTTAGCACGTGCTCCGACGAGAATTCCGTTCGTCTCAAAACTTACCACGCTGGGTAAATGCCGTTCTCCTTGTGGCGTAAGCAACGTGTGTGGATCTCCGTTCTCTTTCAATGTTGCACAAACCGAAAAGGTCGTTCCCAGGTCAATACCGATCGGCAAATCATTGGTCGCCATGATGAACAGCCCCTTTTTCTACGGATCTCGTGAGTGGTTTGCGCCAAGTTCTCGCGTTCCGTCGCTTAGCAACGTACAAGATTACCACATGCGGTCGGAATCCGAGTCTATTTTATACTGATTTGTATACTGATTCCAAGAGAAAAGGTCAGACGAATCAAATTTTTTATCGCAGGTACCCCACGAACATGGTGTCCGCACTTCAATTTTGCGTATTTTCTGCCAAATACGCTTTTGCGCAAAACTTTTGGCGTGGGATCGACAAGCGGCTGGCTGGAAAGGGGGAGGCGGAAGCCTCTAAACATGATGTCATGCTGAGAGACTTCCGCCATGGGGGTATCCTTGAATATGTTTTCGCCTTTCGCACTCAAATGGACGATCCCACTTTGGGCGGGACCATGCCGACCGTGTCATCTGTCTCGGATTGGAGAATTTCCGAAAAATCGAATCAAAACCGGCAAACACTCACACGTCATGCGGTACGAGTTTGCGCGAAATCAGTTGAAGCAATTTGCTAATGCAAAGTTTGTTCATGCTGGTGCGATGCGCGTACGCCTCCTCACGCAGCGATTCGTGCAGGCTGCGCGGAATTCGGATAGTGATCACACGCAGCGGTTCTTCACGTCCGACACGATCTTTCACACGATTTCGCAAATCCACAAGCATCTCATGAATCCGAAAATAGATATCGGACTGACGAAACGCGTCTTGTTCCTCAATCGTTGGAAAATGACGTTGGACGAGACCTCCGACCCCAAACACTTCACGATAGAACGTTGCCCAACCAGGAGTCTGTTCGTACAGACCCCGCGCGGCGAGATAGATCTCTCGATACGACAATGGTTGCTCAGTCGCTTGCGGCTCGTGAAAATCGGTCATTTCCGCTTTCGCGGCTTTTCGTAAACGTATATGCGGATGCACTGAATCCAAGACTCGGGACATAGACACAGCACCTTTCCTCAAATTCTGACTAGTTCAAATGAGTTGAACGTAACGGAGTACGAAATATCGTTCGGATTTTCTTACGTTGGCAAAATCGGGACCAATGTGAAAAATCGGAACACTCGCGACGTAAAAAAGATTAACCGATCAAAGTACAAAATGCAAGTGTCGTCGTAATCCCTTCATTTTCAAGCATTTACATCACTGATAGTATCAGCCTATTTTTTAATCTTAAAAGCATTAAAAACAGACATTTTGATTCTGCTTCTTTTTTAGGCGTTTTAAAAAGAGAGGCTTCATGAAAAAAACAAAAAAATTCAAAAATATTTTTTATTTTTTTTCAATAAATGCCGACACCCGATATATTTTACCTGCATTGCCTTCTTGAACGCATTTCAGTGAACCTTGCGATTCGAATGGGAATCCCATACTATGGAGGAATCCGGGGCGAGGGGATACGGACACTTGTAAGGCCGTTTCCCCGCTCACGTTTCGAATCAACCTAATGTTTTGAAGAGACGAATATACTGGAGAAAAACGCAATGTCCTGTCCGTCGCTTTATCCCGCTGGGGAAGGCCCGATGCCGACCATGGATATTTTCCATGCGATCATGGAAAACAATATCGAGGAAGCACGACGCAATATCTCTCATTGTCCGGAACAGATGGATACGCCGGATCGTGTAGGTTGGCCGCCGCTGATCCGTGCGCTCGGTCTGGCATATGATAATGAGGATGATTATACGAAAGGACGTGTTTGTCCTGAGATCTTTATGATGTTGGTTCAAGCCGGTGCGAATCTCGATTTGTACGAAGACCTTCACTCAACGGATTGTAAGGGTGGACGTACACTGTTATATTTGACCGCCGCTACGGGATACGCGGAACTTGTTCAGTTATTGATCGAACATGGTGCGGATCCCAACCGTTGTAATGTGAAGACAGACGCAAGTCGATATAACATGGACGGCGAATGTGATACCGATCCGCCGATCGTTGCCGCCGCGCTTTCTGGCAGTATGGAAACATTTCAAGTGCTATTGGATCATGGCGTTGCGTGGAAACCGCAGTACGAAATCGTGATCCCACCCGGATTCCGTCGTCGATGGAACGGATGGTTGAGGCGACTACTTCGTAAAAAACGACCGGAGATCATCAATCAGACCTGTTGTTGTCGTCGATATTACGGAGGACAAACGCTGCTGCACGCGGCGGCGAAGGGCGGTAACACGTCGCTGGTCAAACTGTTATTGGATGCCGGTGCCGATCCGAATGTGGAGTATATGTGTCCGCAACACTCATTCGGCAAAGACGTCGAATCTTATACGCCACTCTTACTGGCGGTAGAGAACGATCATCCTGAAACGGTCAAAGCGTTATTGGACGCCGGTGCCGATCCGAATATTTCGAATGACAAGGATATAACGCCACTATCAAGAGCGAATTTAACCGAAATAACCAAACTGTTGTTGGACGCTGGTGCTAAAGTGGATGACGACATGTTGTACCATGCGGTACAGTATGGAGAACTCGAATCCGTCCGACTACTTCTGAACGCGGGCGTCAAGGTGACCGTTCGTACTAAAAAAGGAATAACGCCATTACATTGGGCGAAATGTGGTGCAATGGTCAAACTCTTATTGGACGCGGGCGCCGATCCTAAGGCAGTCACGGACCAGGGGATGACGACGCTTTGTTGTGGCAAGGACACCGAGGCGATTCGGCTATTGTTGGAAGCGGGTGCAGATCCGACGGTGCCCGTAATCAATGAATGTCTCACGCCGCTACAACAACCGCTCACGCCGGAAGGATTGCGATTATTACTGGACGCGGGTGCGGGGGTACATGTTAATACGACATCGTCTTTTGGTTGGACGCCGTTTTATGAAGCGGTCCAAAATGGCTCAAAATCGGGTGACACGACCGTGGCACGTATGTTGCTGGAGGTGGGTGCCGATCCGCATTTAATAGAAAATGGTAGCGGTGAATCCCCATTACATATTGCGATTCGGGAGTCAAACGGCAAGGAACACAATACGAATATGGTAAAATTCCTACTAGAATTGGGATTGGAGCGGGATGTCCGCGAGGAAGAACATGGAGAAACACCCTTGTTTTACGCGGTCATTTTCAACTATATTGAAGTGGTTAAAATGCTGTTGGACGCCGGTGCTGATCCGAATATTTTGAATATTTATGGAGAAACGCCACTCGATTGGGCGGAACACCAGAACTTCTCGGAGTTGGTCGTTTGTTTACGAGCCGCCGGCGCTAAACATAGTGCGGAACTCCCGCGTGATATGGCCGAGGCCGAGGAACCATGATGTTTTCGGTAGAACCGGATGCTGAAATCGGTATAATGGAAGAAACCCGATATGTTTGAAACCGTGTTTCTTCCATTGGAATCCGATATGCAATTGATCAACCAACTTTCGCAAAATCTTGTCAATAAAATTGCCGCTGGGGAGGTGGTCGAACGACCGTCGAGTGTGATTAAGGAACTCATCGAAAATGCGGTGGATGCCGGGGCGACGCGGATTGATATTACGGTCGAAAAAGGCGGATTCGAACTGCTTCGTGTGGTCGATAATGGGTGTGGCATTGCGGCGGACCAGCTCCCATTGGCCGTGGCTCCACATGCGACGAGTAAATTGGCTACGGCGGACGATCTATTCCGGATTTCGACGTTCGGCTTTCGGGGAGAAGCACTTGCCTCGATAGCGGAGATTAGCCAATGTACCATTCGAAGCCGCACCGCGGAGGCGGACGCTGGTGCGGAGATAACGGTTCGTGGAGGCGAATCGAGCGAGGTAAGTCCTACGTCCTGTGCAGTAGGAACGACGATTGAGGTTCGGAATCTTTTTTTTAATACGCCAGTACGCCGGAAGTTTTTGCGATCGGTTCAAACGGAGTTCGGATATATCACGGAGGCATTGATTCGGATTGCGTTGGCGACGCCATCGGTTTATTTTACGTTGACGCACCAGGGGAAACAGACACAAAATCTTCCCGCGGTAGCTGATACACGCCAACGGATTGCGGCGATTTTCGGACGAGAGATTTCCGATGCGCTTCAGCCGATCCACGCAAACGATCCACAAACGCAGATTCGCGTTTTCGGTTACGCCGCGCTGCCGACGGTCAATCGAAGTAATAATCGGACCCAATATATCTTTTTGAACGGTCGGCATATTCGGGATCGAGCGATTTTGGCCGCCGTGACGGAGGCGTACCGTGGGTTGATCATGGTCGGACGTTTTCCGATTGTGTTTTTATCGATCGAAATGCCTTACGACCACGTCGATGTCAACGTCCATCCAACCAAGCTCGAAGTGCGATTCCAAGATTCCGGCAAGTTGTACGGGCTGATTTTATCGGCGATCCGTGATCAGTTCTTGCGATCGGACCTCGTGAAACCGATTCTTCGAGACACGGGAATGGATGATGCGAATGGGGATGCCACGTTGGGCATGCTACCGAATCTCGCTCCGGAGGCGGCCGATGGCTTACTCGAAGAACAGATGCGAGGCGAAATTCGACGCTGGGCGAATGATGCGGTGGGAAGCCCGAACGGAGGTGGAGCGAACGTGGTGAACCCACCTCCAGCGGATCGGATTATGGCTTCAAACATTTTGCCGGTCTCCTTCGCACGGGGCGGTTTCGCTCCATTCAAACCATTTCCGGACGCCGGGAATCGGCTGGGAAGTGACCTGTTAGGGGCGGCGGACCGACCGACTTTGCCATCAGTGGGCGGCAATCTGTCCGGAAGTGCCGCGTCGCGATCGGTCCACCGATTTGGCGAGGAGGAAGATGCGGAATGTGAACCGCTGACCAACATGGCTCTTGATGGCGACCGCTCGAAGGATGCTGCGTCGTCTGTTCGAAACGCCACGCCGTTGGAAAAATTTACCGAATTTCTGAAATTTGACACTTCTGACGAGGAATGTGAGGCCTCGAAAGAGCCGTATATTGATGATGAACGGGATCGCCATGGAGTACACGACGGTGGTAATGATCATGCTGATGATTATTTAGAAGATTCCAATGATCCGGCGGAAGATGCGGCTGAACTGGCAAGGCAGATACGCGAGGTTTTTACCGGTCAAACGCCGATGCCCACCACGCTTGCGGAGCGACAGAAGTTCGAGGAGAAGCTCGGACATTTTGAACAGATACTCGAGTCGCAATCGTGTGTGCCTGGCGTGGTACGCGGCAAATCGCTACGGGCGATTCAGATGCACCGAAGTTGGCTCGTGGTTGAAACGCCCGAGGGCATTCGAATAGTCGATCAACACGCGTTGCACGAACGGATTTTGTACGAACGGCTCAAACAGCTTTACAGCAAATCGGTTCCGTCGCAAGCGTTACTTGTACCTGAACCGGTCGATCTATCACCAGTAGAGGCGGCGGCTGCGCGGGATCAGATAGAACGATTTGCCCGATTGGGCTTGAAAATCGAACCGTTTGGCGGGGATACGATTTTGATCACCGGTTACCCCGCGATTTCACGACGCGTTCAACCGGTCGAGATGTTTCTCGCGCTTTTAGAACGTGTAATCCAGGGGATTCGTGAACCGAAACAAGAAGATCTGATGGAGGGGCTTCTTGAGGAAATGGCGTGTAAGGCGGCGGTCAAAGCGGGCGATCTTCTGGCGCCGGAGGAAATTCAGGATCTTCTCGAACAGGGGTTGGAATGTCCTGATTTTCACCACTGTCCTCACGGTCGTCCCTCGACGCTCGAGTTGACGAATAGCGATCTGGAAAAACATTTCCGCCGTACTGGGCCAGCCTGACATATCGGGCGTTTCCAGCCTCAGCTTGGCGAAATTCCATTCATATTCGCTTTCAACCCGGTACAAACGTGCCGTACTGCTCCCCCTCCCTTGGTCGAGTGAAGACCAAGAGGGGGAACGCTTTTACTTGACTTCTGTCAAGCAAGTGACAATGCGGACATAAAGCGCATCGATATTTGCATGTCCTTTGTGTCCTTTCGTGTTTATCCTTGGATATCGTTATACCGACCATTATGAGTAAATTTCCGCATAGGAAACACTTACGATCTAGGGCGTGTTCACGTAATTAATATGAAATATTTGAGGGGTATTGGTATCTTTGGTTCGAATATACCAAGCCATGAAATTCAGCGCAAATATCCTTAACTATTTATTTGCTATATATTATCATTTTAGACTCGCCACCAGTCATTTTTTGGGTAGACGAAAAGTGTATGGAGGGAGAATTTTTGAAAAAGATCCCCTCCAAACCTCCCCCAAAACTTTTTACCATACGCACGAGCTGTAGCGTCGGTTAAAATGACGCGACATTTATGTGAACACGATCTAGGAATTTTTCCAATCATCGAAGCCTTGCGTTTCCATATTTTTTATGCGGGAATCTACCGGAAATTGATCATAAACCAAATCCTGCGGACCGATCTACTTCATTAAAATCCCCTTAAAATTGTTGGAACGATCCATTAAAATGTAATTGCGATCTCGACCATTGATCCCCGAAGGATACCCAAACAATTCGCCATGATGGTTGTGCTCTACCACGTAAAAATCATCACGGTCTCTGATAAAATCAAAATCACCCGGCACATCTTGATACACGGGGTACTCATCCTCATCCCTAATAAGTTCTTTGTCAACGAAAAGAACTTCTTGGTCACATAGCGTAAGGGGATGACCAAATCGTGTTTTTTGAATCATTCCATGATCGCATATGTAAAAACTAATACTTTCGATCGTATGTCGTTGGGCATCTATAGCAACTTCAAATGGTGGAACAGTGCAATCACTCCACCGATAAAAATAGTAGAAAATATCGTAACAACATCCTTTTGCCTTAATACTGATCGAAAAACCACCTGTTTTGAAATTATTATAATCCGCACTAATATTTCGGGTGTATTCCATTTCCGTCCGTTCAACCATTTGTACTTGCATTTTTGAGTTCCCTCATTTAGGGTGTGTTCACATAAGTTGCACTTTAATCGGAACGACCGGCTGTGCCTGCGTTAGGTAAAAAGTTTGCGCATTTTCTCCGAAAATACTTTTTTCGTAAAACTTTTTTTGGACGAAAAACCCATGAGAGGAAAATTTTTGCAAAAAGTTTCCCCTCAAACTCCCTTTCCAAAACTTTTTACTAGACGCGCAAACTTCAATATTAACGGACATAAACCGCCCCAATTGCGGTCATTTCATTTTTGGCTATCGGTGTTTACCATGTGATTATACGGGAATATGCCCTAACAAAAAAGCTCACGATTGGGACAACCGTGAGCTTTACGTCGGTGAATTTAACGTATCCGTTGGACTATTTCAGCGTTGCGAGCTGAGCCTGAATTGCTTGTTTCGCCATTTCGAGAGTGCATTTTTCAATCGTGACTTCGCCCACTTGAACGGTGGGGCCACGATCACATTTCTCGAAACAGAACGTCGCTTCCACTTCCACTTTGTCGGAAAGCCCTTCGCCATCGACGAAATCGACAATCTGACGCAGCAACGTTTGCGAACCGCGGATAAAGCAGCTCGTTCCGACACAGACCGAGACGGCCAGTCGCTTCTGATCTCCTTCGCCGAACAGATGCACCGTTTCGCCGAGAATACGACGACGATTGTGATACGTGGTGTGCAACAATTGATGCGCCACATGGCCACCAATTTCACCATTCATATACTTGTCGTAGCATTCCTTCAGGATATGGTTGTCTTGCGACTTGTGCAGTTGAACCATTTTGTCCGCCGCGTACAAACCCTTCGCGCGCTCTTTCTTATCCAGAAGATCACGCAAAATCGGCTGTCCCGCACCTGAAATACAACCGCCCGGGCAAGCCATTACCTCAATCAGATCGTACTTGCACTTGCCATCACGGATCTGTTGGATAATCGCACCCGCGTTCTTCAGGCTGTGCAGAATGGCAATACTAATCTTCGTTCCATCGATATCGAACTCCGCCTCACGCACGCCCTCTAAACCACGCACTTCTTGGAAATCGACGTTCGTGAGCTTCACACCTTTGAGCTTTTCGACCGCATATCGCAACGCCGCTTCCGTCACACCGCCGGTTACACCAAAGATCACGCCCGCACCTGTCTTGAAACCGAGCGGCATATCTAACGACTGCGGCTCCAAATCAGCAAAACGAATACCCGCTTCGTCAATCATGCGAGCCAACTCTTGTGTCGTCAATACGTGATCGACATCCGGCAAACTATTTTCATCCTTAAATTCTGGACGCTTGGCTTCGAATTTCTTTGCCGTACACGGCATAAGTGAAACGACTACGAGGTCTTCTTTTTTACAACCGAGAAGTTCCGGAAGCATCTTTTTCGCCACCGAACCGAACATCTGCTGCGGTGATTTGCAACTCGAAAGAAGATCCAGCATATCGGGTGCAAACTGCTCCGCGTATTTCACCCACGCCGGACAGCAGGAGGTGAACTGCGGCAGCTTTTCGCCCTTGAGCTTACGACTGATGAATTCTTCCGCCTCTTCGAGAATCGTCATATCCGCCGCGAAACTCGTGTCATATACTTGGTCGAAACCAAGCATCTTGAGCGCCGCAACCATACGACCGATCTCCACGGAACCCGCTGGCAAACCGAACGCCTCGCCAATCGCCACACGCACTGCCGGAGCAATCTGGACGACCACTTTTTTCTGCGGATTTTCGATATCTTGCCAAACGGCCTCAATCTCCGATTTCGGCGTCAACGCACCAGTCGGACAGACTGACGCGCACAGACCGCAATTCACACACTCGACCTTGGCCAGATCTTTGCCGAACGCTGGCAACACGCAGCTTGTTGCACCACGACCCGCAAAGTCCAAAACGCCCACACCTTGGATTTCGCGGCATGCGCGAACACAGTCGCCGCATAAAATACATTTGTTCGGATCACGCAAAATGGACAACGAACTGTCGTCGATCTTTTGCTTCGGTGCCGTCGGTTTGTAACGTACTTCCGTCACACCTACCTTTTTGGCGATTTCCTGCAAACGACAGGTGGTGTTCTTCGGGCAGCTTGGGCAATTCTGTTCATGATTCGCCAGCAGCAATTCCAACGCAATCTTACGCATTTTACGAATTTCGGTCGTATGCGTATGAATGACCATGCCCGCTTCCGGCTTCGTCGAACAGCTCGTTTGAATGCCGCGACCTTCGATTTCGACCAAGCACAAACGGCACGCACCGTAAATACTCAGTTCTGAATGATAACAAAACGTCGGAATATCAATTCCCGCTTTACGGGCAATTTCAAGCACATTCCGCTCGCCTTCAATCGCAATCACGCGACCGTCGATCGTTAGTGTCGGTTTCGTATCCATGTTTATTTCCTGATTTTTAATATTCGAGGGTTATATCTAATGCTGAACGATCCTGCTATCCAAAGGGATACCCGTATGTCGATACGATACGTCGCATGATCGTCCAGTGATTGATTTGATAGAGCCTTTGTACCCGTTCCGTTAATGCTCGAAACTGGCCCGTCAATCAGATTCCAACGATCGCGTGGAACTTACACGCCTGGGCACACGCACCACATCTGATACACTTGTCGGGATCAATCGTGTGCGGTTGTTTCCGTTCACCCGTGATCGCGCCCACTGGACACTTCTTCGCACACATTGTACAACCTTTGCACAGGTCCGGGACGATCTCAGGACGAGCTAAGGCTCGGCACTGTCCGGCTGGACAACGCTTCTGAAAAACGTGCGCCTCATATTCCGCTCGGAATTTACGCAGCGTCGAAAGCACTGGATTCGGTGCCGTCTTGCCTAAACCACAGAGCGAACCTTTTTGGACCGCCTTGGCTGTTTCTTCCAACAGATCCAGCGTTGCTTCTGTGCCGCGACCAGCGATGATATCGTCCAAAAGCGCGAGCATCTGCTTCGTGCCCTCACGGCACAATACGCATTTACCACACGATTCGTTCTGCGTGAACTGCATGAAGAATCGTGCGACGCTCACCATACACGTCTTTTTGTTCATGACGACCAAACCGCCCGAACCGACCATCGCGCCGACACTCTTGAGTGAATCGAAGTCCAACGGCAGGTCCAGCTGGTCCGCGGTTAAGCAACCACCGGACGGACCACCGATCTGCACCGCTTTGAAAACGTCGCCCGTCGGCTGGTTGTTGTCGTCCAGTACGCCGCCGCCAATCTCCATCACGACTTCGCCCAGCGTCGTACCAAACGGCACCTCGATCAAACCGGTGTTTGCCACGTGACCAGTCAACGCGAACGTCTTGGTACCAGGGGCCGTCTGTGTACCGATCTGACGGAATTCCGCCGCGCCTTTACGCAAAATCAGCGGCACTGTTGCCAATGTCTCGACATTGTTGATCACCGTCGGTTTACCCCACAAACCGGATTGGGCTGGGAACGGCGGTTTCGGCATCGGCATACCACGTTTCCCTTCGATGGACGCAATCAGCGCTGTCTCTTCACCGCAAACGAACGCGCCCGCACCCTCCATCACATGGATGTGGAACGAATGGTCCGTCCCAAAAATATGGTCGCCCAACACACCCGCTTTTTCCGCCGCGGCCACCGCTTGTTTCACTCGCTTTACGGCCAACGGATATTCCGCTCGAACGTAAACGTAACCCTCATCCGCTCCGATACCACGGGCCGCGATCATCATGCCTTCCAGAACCACATGCGGATTACCTTCCATCACGCTACGGTCCATGAACGCCCCTGGGTCACCTTCGTCACCGTTACAAATGACATACTTTTTCGGACCCGGTTGAATACGCGTCAATTCCCATTTCTTGCCCGTTGGGAATCCACCACCACCTCGACCACGCAAACCAGAGTGTAAAATCTCCTCGCATACTGATTGCGGAGCCATTTCCTTATAAGCACGCTCCGCCGCGGAATAACCGCCATGCGCGATATATTCGTGAATGTAGTCCGGATCAATGTAACCACACTCCGCCAACACCATACGGTGCTGCTTCGCATAGAACGGAATTTCGGCGATACCGCGGCAATGTTTCTGGGTCTGCGGGTCAACGTAAAGAAGACGATCAATCACTTCGCCGTGCAGAATCGTCTTTTCCACGATCTCTGGCACGTCTTCCACCTTGACTTTGGTATAGAAAATCTTGTCAGGACGAATGGCGACCAATGGTCCCATCTGACAGAAGCCCTGGCAACCACTCTTCGAAAGGTGTACATCCAACTCGTGTACATCCGCTCCCGCTTCGACTTCCAAATCGACAACGACGGAAAGTCCAGCCTCCGACACGACCTTTCTGAGTGCTTCGTAAATCTTCATCGAGCCACCAGCCATACAACCGGTGCCCGCACACACAACGATACGACGTTTTACCTTCGCTGACGCCGCCTGATAATCCGTCTTGATCTTGGCCAGATCAATCGCGTCACTTTGTGCTGCCATGATTATATCCCTAAATATTGTTATACTTGTTCCCATGGGATTCGTAATGGATCCGCGTCGCTTAAAAACACTCGCTGTCGATCCGAATCCACGATCTCTCCAGATGATATGGCGACCACTCGCCCAGCTCTGTGCGGGGGCGACCCATCAAAGCGTGTCCGTTCGACTCGGACTTACGCTGGTCAAACATTCCCAAACCGCCACGTTACATCTGTTCTTGCTGCATGACGCCTTCGACCAGCGCAAGCACTTTATCCGACGTCATCAAACCGTGAACTTCGTCGTTCAATACTACGACCGGCGCAAGACCACACGCTCCGAGGCACGAAACGGTTTCCACCGTGAACAACATGTCGTCCGTGGTCGCCTTGTTTTCGCTTAAGCCTAAACGCTTACGCAACGTATCGAGCAGTGCCGTCGAACCACGTACGTGGCACGCCGTACCGTCGCACAGGCGGAACAAATATTTTCCCTTGGGCGCAAGAGCGAAATGGGAATAAAACGTGGCAACGCCGTAAACCCGCGAGGGGGGCAAGCCGAGCGATGTGGCAACGAAGGTCATTACCTCTTCCGGAAGATAACGATACTCTTCCTGAACTTCTTGAAGGATTGGTACGAGTTTGGAGGGATTCCGTTCGTACTTGTCCAAAATCTCTATTACTTTTACGAAACGTCGCGGCTCGGTTCCACGCGATTTCGTCGCAGTCGCTTCGGACATGCTGCACCTCTGGGTTAAGGGTTATAAAATGATTTCTATTCCGAATTATTTCAAACAAAACACGAAACTACGAAGACGCATCCGATTGCCCCCATGGTTCCACATTTCAAAATTTGTTTTGGATTTTCCGGAATGGGCGAACCTCCTCCGAAACTAGGGGCTATTATACTCCTGTTCCACGGGTTTTGAATTCATTCGCAAATTTTTCCAGAAATTTGGCCGACCACACTCCATTTCATCACCATCCGACGCCCTCGCCTGGCATCGCTCCATGATCTCCAAAAAAGCACTTTTACTTCTCTCATGCCTTTCCCTCTTCCACAGAGTGGTTTGCCATTGAAAGTCACACAAAAAACACCGAAAGTCACACAACAAATTCAGCCAACGCTAGCGAGCCTGATATTTCATCCGATTCGAAAGCATCGCGAAACCGGAGGTGAACGATACGTTTTCCACCGGAATTTCACGAGGAACTTCCAAATGCGCGGACGCAAAATTCAAAATTCCCTGAATGCCACCCGCCACCAAACGCTCAGCGCAAATTTGTGCCTCGCCTAACGGAACGGTCAAAATTCCCACCGTGATCCGAAGCTCGCGAATTTTTTCTTCTAAAAGCTCCATTGGATAAACTGGCTGTCGCAACCCCTTTTCCGGCGTCGGCAGTATCAATTCCGCTGGTTCCTTTGATTCTTCCGGCTTTCCTTTTCTAGGCCGGACGCCATTGGATTGCTTAAGCCAACTTCGCAGTTCGCGTAAACTCCTTTTTCGTTCCGGCGTATACACTTTTCGCGCATCACTGTCGAATCCCGCGACCAATAAAAGGCCGGAGTTATGGTAATGTGGATAACTTAACAAAGCACTGCCCAAGGCACCGACTCCCACCACGCACGCTCTTTGCAAACGATCCCAACCGATGCAGCGGCGAATTGCCGAACGAAGCTCTTGCAGCGAGTACCCCGTACGCGGCTGACCCACGATCCCCGTCATGGCCAAATCACGTCGAACTTGCGTTGCCACCAATCCCAAAGTATTCCCTATTTGTGTACAGGAAATACGTGTATACCCTAATCGCTCGTAGGCATCGAGAATCTGAAGATAGCCGGGAAATCGACGAAGTGTCGGTGCCGGCACCGGCTCGGTGATTCCTCCGTCGCAAAACGAGCCGCAAGACGAACAGGGTAATGCGTCTTTTTCGTCTCGTTCGGACGTCGATACTTCAGAATGGAGACTCTCGTGTTTTTTCACAGGCTGTCAATCCCGATGTTGATCATTCCAATGGACGCAGATGTAGGTCGATATCGACCATTTCGATACGGACTGTTGCAAGGAAAATATCGCAAATTTTTTTGCACCCAATGGAAATCTTGTCTATTTCTTGATATTCACGTCATCCCTAATCACAAAATCGTTCCGCTATATGGTAACCAGCATCTTGCCCAATATAAATGCGTGTAAACACGAACGTCTAGGTAAATTTTCGCATTTCACACGAATTTTCCGGATGTGCCGCAACCTCCCCGGAACAGGATCGTTCCAAGATACTCGCTCTGCTCATCCGAAGAGCATTTTGACATCCCAAGATATCGATAGTATGTTATCGATAAATTTTCATCGAATTGTACTCTGTTCGAGGTATACGTCAAGGGAGATCGATAAAAAATGATTGATTGTTTCCTAAAAAGCGGAAGTTTCAATCGATACCAGGGGCATAAACGATAGCCATAAATATGGGGTTCGGGTGGATATAGCACCGGCGAAAAATATTTTTATCGATTGGTATTAGGTGAAAATTTCAGACGGCTTTTGGTGGTCTTTCGTATTGCCTTGTAAAACAAAGAATTTGGGGGGCGGCTGCCCATGGTATTGGAGTCGCTGATTAGATTCGATCATTTTTTTGGTATTTTCCCTTGATGATCGTATTAGGCAATAAAAAAAATCGGGGCATTGCAGAATTCGTCTTGGGACGGCCGTTCAACGGATGTTGGAAAATTTATCTTCAAGAGATTTAGGAACACCTCTTTAGGGGAGTGTATAATCGGTATTTACGGTATTTTTCGCCAAAAAATATGTAAAAAGCGGAAAAATGAAATCTTTAGAGATAATAAGTGTTGCAAAATGGGATGGTCCCAGATAGAATGGGAAGTAGGTTCTGGTCGATTTGTAGAGGAGCCTTCCTTTCATACGACGCTGGAATATTTGGGGAAGAATCTCCGTCCGTTCAAAGGATATAGCTCTTTGGGTTGGGCGATATATGTTATATATTGAGCACGTTCGTCCTCTTGTACGTTACCTTAATCGGCATGTGCGTACAAAAATGGTGAAGAAGGGGTGGGGGAATAAATATGAAACAGTTTTTGGGAGCTTTGGTGCTTGTGACGCTGCTTGTGGGAACGGCGTCGGCAGAATTGATCCAAAATGGCACTTTTGACGCGGGATATACCATCCAAAAGGGGTCCGGTTTGGGGGTTTTGGCGATTGAATCCAGTCAAGGCCCAGAACTTTACTTCCAATGGGGGACTTTTAGTTCCTTACAGAACAGTGTTTTGTTCCGTGAGGGGTCGTACAGACGTAGGGGGACGACACGTTATGGGGTGTTTTACGACTCGCATGACTGGGCAACGCCTTACAGTGTGACGCCAGATGGTCCGGTAACGAACAGTGGCAATCAGTTCGTTCAGCTCCGTGCTGGAGGAAATTTGAATCAGGAGTCGTCGGTTTACCAACAGGTAGCACTAGCGGCGGGCGTGTCGTATACGCTCAAATTTTCGTATTCGAACGTTTTGACCTCTCAACCGCAAGGCAACCTGTTTGACAATGCCACGTTAAAGGTGTTGTACGGGGCGGGAGCCGACTCAAGTGAGTGGGTTCAGTTGGCCGCTTGGAGTGGGGTGGATCTCAAAGGTCAAGGTTGGATTGCAGGGAGAGGATTCAGCTGGGTTGATTTGGCTGCTGTTTTCACGCTTGATGAAGAACATGCCGCCGATATGTCGAATTTGATCTTTGTGTTGACGGCCGGCTCTGGTGAAGGTGATGACGCATACATTGATATGGTGTATTTAGATAACGTTTCGTTGGACGAAACACCTCCGATTCCGGAACCGTCTACATGGGTTGCGATTCTCGGAATGGGAACCGTGGGTTTGGGGTTAGGGCGACGTTTGCGTCGGAAAGCTCGTTCGTGTTGTTAGTGGTTGGTGGTGTGTGAAGAACGGGGCTGTTGTTTTTGTGGTCCGAGAAGTACGTTCGAGGTAGATTTGTTCCCTAGGGAGAACGGAGTCGTTGGTGCTCCGTTCTTTTGTTTTTGATTTAAGAGGTGGAGAGCGTGCAAAGTCGGATGAATTCTTACCTCGGCGACTTCAGTAAATTTTGTGAGATTTCAATTATTTTTGGATGATGAAAATTAAAAATTTTCCGGTTGTATAGGATAAAACGATGGAATGGCTTCCTTCTTATGCCCAATCGTTAAAACCGTTCGTCTTGTCTCAATGATTCTAGCCGAAACTTTGATTTTTCACTTGTTCTGAACGCGAAGAGGATTATATTTCATAGTAGATATGGTTATTGTGAACTGTTGTGAGACAAATTTGCAGGACATGCGATTTTAAGCAGATTCCCCATATCATTCAACTTTCCGTTTTGGAAGTTGAAACCCGGATATTCTGAAAGTTACTTCATAGATAGGATGCCGATGTCACGACTCCCAACCATACTGATATCGATCGCCGTCGTTGCGATTTGTATCGGATTAAACGTTCATCGTTATCCGATGGCGTGGGAGTACATGCGACTAGCGGCCCCTTCGTTGAATCGTACGACGGAAGAGATGACCGCTGACCATGTTGGCGTGATGGGCGACCACACACGAGCTGGGAAGTCTGAATCTCCAAAGTTGGGGGCTGGCGAGTCCGTTTCTCAGTCCCAGACCGCAGGGAAACCCACTTCCGAGACGACGACTGGGACAGACACGGCGGTTGTGATACCAGAAACGGCAGCAGAAACAACGAAAAAGTCCGGGATAACGGGGAGTGAATTGCAGCAGGTGCGTCGGATTTCTTTTCCGGAGAGCATTCCAGAGCCTGTGTTGCCCAATGTTTCGAAAACGGAGTTTCCGTCGTTGCCCGATGTCGAAAAAAAAGAGGTGAATTTACCTGCGGAGGCGGATGTGTCGCGGGAGCGTTTGCCCGTGCAAGCCGAAATCGAGGCGAAAGCCAAAACTGGGACCGCCGATGCAGATGGTGAAGCTGCGGTTGGGGGAAAAGAGGATATTGGCGGGGTAGGAGAAAACGTTGAAACGGAACCAATCGAAAAGGCCGCGGCAGATACGAAATCACCCGCGTTGAACGTATCCGTGGAAGCGGCTGAAGCTGCGAACGTGTTGCCGGGAGAAACGGAAAATTCAAAAAGTGCGGTATCAAGTTCCATCGTGGTGGACCGAGCGTCCGCAAATCCGCAGGAGCCTCGCTGGTTGGAATCCACTTCCGTCGCGTCAGAGGCAAAGGGGAACGGCGCAGGTATGTCGGAGAGAGATTCGTCGCAAAATCCATCGGCGGCTTCTGTGACGCAAGTGATTGAAGCTAGCCCGCTGAGCGATGGCATCTCATCGTCTTCGGAACGTGCGGCTCAAACGAAGGCGATTGTGAGTCATCCCATCCGCCAGCATCGCGTGTTGCGTACCTCAAAAACGCAAGCGGTATCCTCTCAGCCGCCGACTTCGACCAAGCATTCGGCTTCGGAGGAGCCGCCGATCCCCGAGGAGGATTCTGGCCTAGAATCGCAAACGGTGTCGAAAAACGATGGGGTTACAGAGCCATCGCGACAGGTGGGGGATCAATCGAGTTCGGCAAATTCGGAGAATCGTTCGTCGGTGATTTGGCACAGTTCCAATACGCCGCTTACTCGCCAGCGAATTCGAGAAATGTTAGCTTCACCTCCCGTCGAAATCCCGCCCACGTCCGATCTGTGATCAGCCTCCACCGTGGTACGTGGTACAGGACTCATATCACTGTGGCACGGGCACGTGGGTGTGACGTCGTTGGCCATGCCGCGGCACAAATGGCTCATGTCGTGGTGCAATGGCATTCGAGCAGAGTAGCAGATTCGAGTAACGTAATAAAACAGTATCGGGGTCGTTGGCGACGCGAGGAGTCGGTTGACCGGGTGGCGTCACAGACCGAGACTTTTGCGATAAGTGGCTTTTTGCGTGTCTCGGCCATATTTCTCCGTGATTTCGTTCCATCGCAGAGTCGCGGCATCGAGCGCGGCGTCCGACGTCTTCTCGCCACGAATTGCCGCACGAATTTCTTCGGCCAACGCGGTCAGATAGTCACCGCGCCCTTCGATGGCTGGAAATGGTAGTCCCAACTCCGAATTGGCTAGTCGTCGTACGACACGCACTCGTTCCACCGCCGCATTGGTCGAAACCCACGGTTCGCACCAACTGGTGGCGAATGTTTCATCGGTGAAACGGAATGGACCGGTTGTCCCGCTGGACGCCAGCAGCGGACGATTCGAATCGGCGGAAGAGAGTTCGATTGCGAGGCGCTGCGCGATACGCGGTGTCGCACAGGATGGCGTTACCACAATCACCCGGCCATCGGAAAGATAGGGCATCTGCTTTGATTCTCGTTCCCCGCGTCGTTCCCACGCTTGGCTGGTAGGATTAAAGACCTCATCCGAACCGGGTACTGGAGCAAATCGAACAGAGAGTTTTGCCCCTTTGACCGCGTCGTCCCATGCGGTCGAGTAGGCCGCGGTTGGGGAGAGGATCACCGAGAGCGTCCGGCCTGTTCGCAACGCTTCGCTTACCATCTGCGGAGTGGCAGAACAGACGAAATCTCGCTGCTCGGACGTACCATCCTCATATTGCCGCACCATCTCCGCCAACGCACGTCGCATCGCCGGTTCGCCGAGCATCGGTTCCATCGTGGCCAGCTGAAAGAAAGTCGAAAACTGTGATCGATGCACGAGATACGGAGCCGCTCGCGTAAAAAGGGATTCCGCCGCCGATTGCCCTGCCATCGGTTCTAATAACACAAATTCCGCCATAACCGAAGCCGTTTCGGACGCTTGACCGGCTGGGGCTGGATTGGCCACGTCATTTGAGGAAGACTTGGATGCGTTTTTTAGCCTATTTTGAATCGCCACGGCCCAAGGTGTAAATTGTGACCATGTTTGCGGGAGCGTGGTTGGAGGAGCGGACGCATTCGGTGATGCTGTTGTTGTCGATTCCACTGCTGTCTGTGATGACAACAGATCGCTTCGAAGGCACCAAATAGGCATCGCAACGCCCAACGGCATGGCGACACGATTTGCTCCCCAGCGGGTTTGTTTCGACTGGATGAGCGGAAACAGATCGACCCATTTCGTCTGCAATTGATGGAAAATCTCACTCATACGTCGTAAATCCGCCGCTCCACCGCGTTGTGTACCGCCCGTATCATCCGTTCCGGTTGCTGTCTGTGTCAACGTTTCGAACTCCCGTAAATCGCCCGTAAAATACACCGGAAATGGTATCGACGCATCTCCGATTCGGCACAGCTGCGAGGTCGGTAAAATCACTAAATCGCAACTTCGCGCATCCACCACGGAGGTCGAATTAGCCTGGATGGAGGTGTTTGTCGATAGTGCCACGTCCGTGGATAAAGTCAATGGGGACAGCGTGGCCTCAACAAAGCAGACTTGAATCGAACGGTTTCCGCGGTCGCGCTGTTCGGTCGTTTCGCTCTCGAAAACCGTATTGCTTAACGACATTCCCATCGCATCACCGAGTGGAGCGAGCTGGTGATATAACGCCGCGTCATCGACTACGCCAATACGTAGCGTGACCGCGGCCGGCGGATCGTTGTTGGCGGTGGCTTTTACGGAAGATTTTGAAGATTCCGACGAAGGTTCCGGATCGAGTAGTAGATTTCGCACTTGTACCGCGCGTGGAGCGAGCGGATCGGATGCCGCAAACCAATCGCAACCTACCAATCCGCAAAAACTACACACAAAAACCAAAAGTGCTAAACGTCGCATGTCTCTTGCCCAACCATGATGATAACGGTTTGTTGGATATTCACTCGAAAGTTTTTCGCACTTCTGAGCTGTTGCGAGGCGGTGAAAGTGCCCTTACTCTGCGACCACGCCTGCCCAGCCCCCTGTCAGCCTCCCTACTTAGCGGTGACGGGTTCCGCCGTCGCAGACGCGGTATCCGGTTGGACGGTGGTTGACGTATCGGCGGGCGCATCGGCCGCTGGAGCTTCATTCTGATTTGCCGACTCAGCTGATTTGGCCGGTTCCGCGGGAGCTTCCTGTACCGAATCGACAGTCGTGCTTTCGGCTTCTTCTCCGCCACGTGTGAGCATCCAACACGCCCCCGCACCCAACATAAGTAACGACACCGCAAAAATACATAACGCCGTAACACCGTTAATCGGAATGGGTAACTTCTTCTTGCCCGCTTTCGAAGCCTGTACCATTCCCGGAGAGGCTAGACCACGTTCACTCTGAATCGTATTTTGGAGAAAATCTTGCACGGCACTTGCCACCGGAGCGGTCGCCGCTGGAGAAACTGCTTGGGAGACAGGTGCGGCCATCGGAAATAAAGCTGGGAAAACCTCTGAGACATCACGCCAATCGGGCCAATCTTCACGCCAGACGATTGCGTCCGACTCAATTTGACCATTTTGGAAGAAATCTCGCATGGAATCCATCAAAAATGGACCGCGCTGCGACTCACCCTGATGCAAATACCATACCGCGTTCGGTTTCTCACTCAATACGGCCTCCACCGTGGCCATCGCCGCAGGACTTGCCCCCGGGGCACTGGCCGGGACGTTCGCCACGTTGGACGCTGCTCCACCATAACCGGTTGTTTGGACCGACGCGGATTGAGCCGTAGAGGGTTGGGCCGTTGATACCGCTGGACCATTCACGGTTCCCGCTGGCGACGCGCTGCCATTGGCTGCTGGTTGACCTGCATAAGCTGTCGATTGTGCACCGGGAGTGGTTTGCATGTTGCTTAGCGATTCCGGCGGTTCAACTGCGTCTCCGTGTCGCCTCGCATGGCTGCTTTCACGTGTACTTTGGAGAGGAATTTCCACAGGAACTCCGCAATGCGGACACCAACCACGACGTCCGGCAAGATTGCTCTTCACATTGAGTTTGTGCCCATTTGGACATGTAAATCGAATTCCCATCGTATCACTCCGTTCCGCATAAGAAGAGATGATCCGGCTTATTCCAATCGGATTCGCGTCGCAGTACTCGGCAAGCCCTAACCAGCGGTACTCGACAAACTCCAGCCCTACGTCTTCATCGTTTCCTCATCAGGATAATCCAAAACAGCCATCGCGGCAATACGTTTTTCCGGATATTCTCCATCAATTCCCTTGGAGAGTTGTATCCATCTGTCGCCATTTATCCAGTGTTATATGCGGTTTCGTCGCTTTTAGATTTTGGCGGCGTTTTGGAATGACGATGGAAGGCGTTTTCGTTTAGGAATGTTGCCGACCATACCCCTTCACTGGACACGCCCCATCACTGGATATATCATATATCACTGTCGAACATGGCTATTTTCGTCATCGGATACGATCATCGCCGCAGCGCCACCGCCGGACACTTACGGCAGGCGAGCGAATGGATCGTCGCGTTCGACCAGCGGCATTGTCACCGGTCCACCTTGGACAATCTGTGAAATCACCGGGGCGTAAATCATTTCCATCGCGGTACGAGCTTGTCGGATATCGGCGATGGGATGCTTCGTCGTATCGCCCAAAACGCTCAGTAAATCTTTACAAGCGGCGACATTTCCCCAATGCAAAGCACGTTCCGCCTCTGGTATCGGCTCCTCCTTATTCAATCCGGCAGAGCTGATCGGCATCCATTCCTTTTTGCCTCGGATTGGCGACCACGTTCGGTGTGGGAAAAGGTACGCCGGCGGCATATACCCCATACCCACTTCGATAATGCCCTGGGAACCGTAGATTCTTAGCCCAAACCTCGCCCCGCCCCGTCCGTCGTTCGCCGAGTCGAAATAGAGCATTTTGCCATCCGTAAGGCCATACATCGCATGGAGCGTGTCGCCGGCAATCTGCCCGATCCCGTCGCCTGCTTCGTGTAAATCCGCACGGGTGATCGGATGGATCGCGCTCGTTCCCGCCATCGCTTCCGCCGTGTCGCTCGTCGCTACCGTGCCGAAACACCACTGCGGCATTCCCCAAATATCCTGCACCATGTCGAATAAATGCGTGCCCAGCACGATGGTGTCTTCCACACCACTACGCGCGTCCTCTTTACCCCTCGCGCGAATTTCCAGTACGTTTCCAATCTTATTCGCCGCGATGAGCGATTTTACCTGTTGCCAAATCGGACTATAACGTGTCTGATGGGCCATAACGACCTGCATGCCTGTGCGATCACACGCCGCGATTACGCGATCCGCTTCGGCGAGCGTTCGGCAGAGCGGTTTTTCACAGAAAACCCCTTGGACGCCGGAATCCGCCGCCGCCAAAAGCATTTCACAATGGACGTCGATAAAACGTGGACAAATCGTCAAGATGTCCGGCTTGACTTCTTCGAGCATTTGACGCCAATCGGCAAAGGCTTTCGTCCGTTGGGCCGCCTCGCCCAAATCGGCAATCGCTTTTGCGCGTCCCGCTTCGTCCGGATCGGCCAACGCGACCACTTCCACTTTGGCGTATCGAGCGTCTCTCGGAACGTCACGCCACGCCAGATGCAGATCGTGACCGTAATCGCCGCGCCCGGTATGTCCAATCACCGCGACACGCAACGAAAGTGGCAGTATGGCAGTGTCGGTACTCGTCATGGTATCGGTGGTTTCCTGTGGAATTGCGTTGGCGGCACCCCATGCCGAGAGGTTTTCCATCAGCGAAAGTCCCGTACCCAACGCCACACTATTTCCTAAAAAATGACGACGCGATAAATTCTGTTCCATGACACGTTTGCCTTTGACACATGGGGTAAATAATGGAGGATAAAAGCGGATACCATGAGCATAATCCGGAGTAACCCTCATGGCAAGTCATTCGGGCTAAAAATTCTCATATTATACGTACCGCACCATGCGGTCCGACCGCTTGCGCAGCAAGCCGGGAGTGAGGTAAACGTCGCACCATGTGGTCTGGGGGGATGGGAACGCGTTGATTTGGCTTGATGCGCTGACTTAATCGCCGCTTGCGGAGATTCCAGAGGGTTTATTTGCGATCAAACTCGCTATCTTGTGGTGGTATCCATGACTTACCCACCAGAAATTCCGAAAAAGTGGATCAAAAAAATAGAGTTTTTCAAAAACTGATTCGAAGAGGTATGGACAACCGCCTCTTTACCATTCACAATAGGGAGTGTACGGTCGGGGGGTGGTGTCTTGAGAGGTTTTGCTTCCGCAGATTCGCGATCTGTGGGAGTAACTAGCTCGTCCTCCTTTCTTATAAGGTGTGCCAACTGATATGATCCATACCACGATGTAGTCATTCCTGCCGAAAAAGTTGCGATTCCAAACGTGACAGAAAGCGATTTTGCGACGAATGGATCACCATGTTCATCGTTCATCCAAAATTTTAGCGGAACAGGTATAGAAAGAGGTTCAGACCGTGAAGCTCGCAATTATTAGCGATATCCATAGTAATTTAGAGGCGTTTCGGGCCGTTTTGGATGATGCGCAGCAAAAAAGCGTGGATAAAATTTACTGTGTAGGAGATGTGATTGGCTATGGTCCGAATCCATGTGAATGTCTGGATCTTGCGATGGACCGATGTCAAGTCTGTCTTCTGGGCAATCACGATAACGCGGCCATGATTGATCCGAGCGGCTTTAATCCGAGTGCGGAGGAAGCGATTCTATGGACACGTGAGCAGATTGATCATTCACGCCGTTGTGACGATTATTGGGATTTTCTTGGAACACGTAATCCGACCTATAGTGAAGGGAATTTTCTATTTGCGCACGGTTCGCCATCCAATCCGCTCAATGAATATCTATTTCCGGAAGATGTTTATACAGGCCATAACAAGCTCGAAAAGAATTTCGCGGTGGTGAAACGTTGTGCGTTTGTCGGGCACACTCATGTTCCCGGCATTTTCACCTCGCCGACCAATTTCCTCGAACCGTGCGATTTGCAAGGAGCGTATGAACTGCCGACGGAGGGACGTAAGTCGATTATCAACGTCGGGTCCGTCGGACAACCGCGCGACGGCGATTCACGCGCGTGTTATGTGATTTTGGATGGTGAGTTGCTCACTTACGAACGTGTCGAATATCCGCTGGACGAAACGGTGGAAAAAATTCATGCTTTGCCTGTGAATGCGTTTTTGGGTGATCGTTTGCGCAGTGGACGATAACCCGCGAAGCGTCCCCCGCAAAAGGTTGGTGATGTGTGTGCTTGGCGGTGGCCTGTACGGTCCAGCAGGTGTGCCGTGTGACCCGGAAGCACCAATGTCGGGTAAAAAAGGCCTGCGATGGTGCGGTTTGCGTGCAACAAACAAAAATAGCCGCTGTGGTGGTCACGGCGCAAAAAATCTTCTTTTGGAATGAGTTTTCGATGCTAACGAGGCTGCGTACATTTTCGCTTTTGGGCATAGACGCAGTTCCGGTGGACGTTGAGACGGATATTTCATCGTTGGGCAATCCACGTCCGGTGATCGTCGGTCTGCCCGACGCAACGGTGCGTGAATCAATCTATCGGATCAATCGAGCGGTTGAGAATTCGGGCTTTCGTTTTCCGGAAGAGCCGATTGTGATCAATCTCGCCCCAGCGGAACTTCCGAAGGAGGCGGCCTCGTTTGACCTGCCGATGGCGTTAGGTGTGCTTCTGGCGTCGCGACAATTCACGATGGACGACGAGTATCAGTGTGCCGTGGTCGGAGAGTTGGCGTTGGATGGTTCGACTCGTCCAGTTCGGGGCGTGCTTTCGATGGCGTTGGCGGCGGTGGCTGAGGGCGTTCGGACGCTGCTGGTGCCGGAGGCGAACGCGGTGGAAGCGGCCGTTGTCGAGGAATTGGACGTGATCGCTGTCTCGTCGCTTTCGCAAGCGGTGCAATTTCTTTCTGGCGAACTGCCTCAGGAACCGCAACCGTCACAGCTTGATCTATTTTTCGAAAAATATGCCGTTTACGACGAAGATTATTCCGACGTTCGCGGTCAGGAGATGGCGAAACGAGCGTTGACCGTGGCGGCGGCGGGCGGTCATAATGTACTGATGGTCGGGCCGCCTGGGTCGGGGAAGACGATGTTGGCCAAACGATTGCCCTCGATTCTGCCGGAATTAACGCCATCGGAATCGCTCGAAACGACTCGGGTGTACAGTGCGTTGGGGTTGTTGTCGCAAGGTGTTCCACTTTTGGCGACGCGGCCGTTCCGGGCACCGCACCATACGATTAGCGAGGCGGGATTGGTCGGTGGCGGTTCAGTCCCACGGCCCGGAGAAATGAGTTTGGCGAATCACGGTGTTCTTTTTTTGGATGAATTGCCGGAGTTTCAGCGTCGAACACTCGAAGTGTTGCGGCAACCGTTGGAAGAACAATCGGTGACGATTTCCCGCGCGAGTGGTACGATGCAATTTCCCGCGCAGATGATGCTTGTGGCAGCGATGAATCCTTGTCCGTGCGGTTTTCGGAACGATCCGCGACGTGAATGCCACTGTAGTGTGCCGCAAATTGAACGATACACGGCGAGATTGAGCGGGCCATTGATTGATCGTATCGACATTCAGATTGAGGTACCGGCGGTGGCGTATCGTGAATTGCAATACGGTCCGGCGGGCATGAGCAGTGCGGAAATGCGTGAAAAAGTGGTCACGGCACGAAAAATCCAGCACTGTCGTTTTCTTCGTTCTTCTATCGGGTGCAATGCCCGGATGAACAGCCGTATGCTGCGAGAATACTGCCGTTTGAATGATGATGGCCATCGCATATTGGAACTGGCGATGACGGAAATGGCGTTATCGGCGCGGGCGCACGATCGAATTTTGCGAGTTGCGCGGACCATCGCCGATCTGGATGCCTCGGAATCCATTGAGACATCCCATCTACTCGAAGCGACGCAGTACCGAATGCTTGATCGTCAACTTTGGGCGTGAGGCGTGCGTATCGAACGTCCAAGAGGATGCCGGTGGGTGGTTTGCTCATGTGGTAGAGTTCTACCTTTCGAATCGCTCGTTAAAAATTCCATGGATTTACCTACCATTCAACCAGACGGCAACGTCAAGATGCCGCGCCGCCATTGGGCGGTAGCGTCCGGCGGGCCGCCATCCTTCAAATCCTTCCAATTAAATGAGGTATCATGCTATGAAAACGATCCGTGTTCTTGGGAGCGTGTGTTTGATCGTCGGCACGTTCTTTTCTCATTCCGTGCCGGCGGCGGAACCGGTGGTTTTGCCCGTCGGTTCTCATCCCGCGGCGATCGTGGAGTCGCATTTTCCCACACGTATGCACCAATTTATTTTTACCAATTGGTCGCTCGT
The DNA here is from genome assembly GCA_028694795.1 of Thermoguttaceae bacterium. GTDB lineage: Bacteria > Planctomycetota > Planctomycetia > Pirellulales > Thermoguttaceae > JAQVKF01. Next base: position 28,182 of record JAQVKF010000019.1, read on the forward strand.
CCCGGTGGAACGGCTGGCGGCGGTACTCGAAACGACTCCGGAACGTGTGGAGCAAATTGCCCATTCGATGGGCCTTTCCGACATGGGCTCGCTCACACCGGAACAGATGAAACGTGGATACATTACGGTATTGCGCCGCAATTGGCAGCTGTTGCCCTATGATCAGATTTTGACGCTGTTGGGAATGACGCCGGAAGAGCTTGCCTTTTCGCTGCGAGAAGATGATTTTTTATATGTTAAGCTCGGTTCGCTCAAACCAGCGTGTGAGCCGATTACCTATGTGGAACCAACGCCAGAGGTGGCGGCACGTGCGGAACAGATTCGTCAATGGGTCGAAGCCGATTTTGCGGCCACGCTCATGACGCGCGAAGCCGGGACGACGGAGCCGCGGTTTGCGTTTATCGAAAAATTGAGCCGTACAACCAAACCGCTGGCCCAAGTTCAGTCGGAAATCGCGGCACGTCCCGCCGGTATGGGGTCGCCGCGTTATCTCTATTCCTATTTTGCGATGTTTGGCGATCCGCTCATGCACCCGGAACTTGATCTCTATCCGGATGGTTATCTCGAAAAGCTGGCCGCTGTCGGTGTGGACGGTATTTGGATGCACGTGGTGTTACGACAACTCGCTCCGGGCGGTGAATTCGCCGACGCCTCAGAGTTTGGAAAAGATCACGAAACACGCATCGCCAATCTCCATAAATTGGTCGAACGCGCGAACCATTATGGAATTAAATTTTACCTCTATATGAACGAACCACGCGCCATGCCGCTGTCGTTCTACGAAAAATATCCCGCGGTGCGTGGCGTTCAAGAGGGCGATTACGCGGCGATGTGCACTTCGGATCCGGATGGAAAAACGCTGCGTTGGCTTGAAAATTCGCTAGCCTATCTGTTTGAGAAGGTGCCCGGTTTAGGGGGAATTTTCACGATCACTGGTTCCGAAAATCTGACCCATTGTGCGTCCCATAACCAATGGAGTCAATGCCCACGCTGCAAAACTCGGACGGATGACGATCTGATCGTCGAGGTGAACGCGGCGATGGAACGCGGCGTCCATCGTTCGGCTCCAGATGCTAAAGTGATCGTGTGGGACTGGGGCTGGAAAGGCCACGGACTCGCTCCGAGCATCATCGAACGGTTGCCGAAACAGGTGAGCTTGATGTCGGTGAGCGAGTGGGCACTTCCGATCGAACGCGGTGGCGTGAAATCGACTGTGGGCGAATACTCACTCTCTGCGGTTGGTCCCGGTCCACGTGCGACGGCGGAATGGAAAACGGCTTTGGATTGCGGGCTTTCGACCGTGGCTAAAGTCCAACTGAATTGCACATGGGAACTTTCGTCCATGCCGTATCTGCCGGTTGTCGATCTTGTTGCCAGACATTGCAAACGGCTGAGCGAGGCGGGTGTTTCGGGTATCATGCTCGGCTGGTCGCTCGGTGGTTACCCTTCGCCGAATCTGGAAGTGGCGTATGAATTCGCCAAAACGCCCCTGGCGACGGAAGATGACGTATTGCAGCGGGTCGCAGAACATCGATTCGGAACCAATGCCGCCCCGCTGGCACGTTCAGCTTGGTCGAAGATGAGCGCCGCGTTTGAAGCCTATCCGTATGGTGGTGGTTTATATACCGCGCCCACGCAAATGGGGCCGGCGAATCGATTCTATTCCAAATCCACCGGTTATGACGCGACGATGGTCGGATTACCCTACGACGCGATTTCGAACTGGTGTGCACAATATCCGCCGGAGGTTTTTGCCTCGCAATTTGAGAAAGTGGCTTCAGGTTGGCAGGAGGGCGTTGCGATTTTGCGTCAAGCGGTAGAGCAAACGGACGCGGAACATTACGAATTGGCCGTTTCAGAATTGCGATTTGCCGAGGCGGCTGGATTGCATTTTGCCTCTGTGGCACGTCAGGTCCGGTTTGTTCTATTGCGGAACGCCTTAGCTGAGGCTTGTTATCCCATCGACACGCCGCTAACCGAGACACAACGGTCTGCGATGCCGCAAAACGTTGCCACTATGCGAACGGAATTACGGTCGCTCGTGGAGGCGGAGATTACCGATGCAAAACGTTTGTACCTGTTAGACTCCGCTGATTCGCGGATTGGATATGAAGCCTCAAATCACTATTTTTACGTACCGATTGATTTGATCGAAAAGGTAATATCCTGTCGCTCCATTTTGCAGAATCTGTAGCGTTGTATAGATGCAAGTGTGACGAAGTATGGCCAGGGTGTGTTTACACCATGATGGCGGCAACGGTCGGGAACGCCTGGCTGTCCTCCGCCCTAGAAGTGCCATTTTCGCGATCCGTCTCAACCCAACCGAGGTAGAACCTCTACGGTGGATAGGACCGGGAATGGCAACGTGCGGCTGGGAGTTCGTGCTGTCACCCGGTTGGCAACGCAAGGAAGTTGTACCCTAGGGCGTGTTCACACAAGTTGCCACTCCAATCAGAGCGACCGGCTGTACCAGTGTCAGGTAAAAAAGTTTACGCTTTTTCCGCGAAAATGCTTTTTTAATAAAACTTTTTGCAAAAAGTTTCCCCCAAAAATCCACTTCCAAAACTTTTTACTATACATACGAGCTACAATGTGGGTCAACATGGTACGACGTTTACGTGAACAAGCCCTAATTCGCACGATCTCGCGGTTGCTAATGGTTCGCCGATTACGGTCGCTTCGAGCCTAACCTCGGCCCATTGGATGTTTTACTCCGATTCAATCACTTGCGCCGCGTCGTGTACCGTAATAAACGACGCGACAGCCGCGTACTTCTTCTCACCAATACCTCGCACATCCAGTAATTCCTCCGGTGTGACGAAACCGCCGATCGTCTCACGATATTCGATGATCCTAGCGGCCATGGCTGGACCAATGCCTGGCAAAATCTGAAGCTCTGCCGCCGTTGCCGTATTCAAATTGATGAGCCAGTGAATCGCCTCGGTGTCTGGTAGATTCCCTGCGGAAGTGATGACGTCGGGAGACTTTGCGTCCGATCCAACGCCGGCGTTGTTCGTCGTTGCCGCTGGTCCCATACTCGAGGTCTGTGTGGATTCCGATATGGGGCCGAATCCTCCGCGAGGCGGCGAAACGCTGAAGTCAATTGTCTGTGATGAGAGACACTCGGTGAGATAAAGCCCCCAAAGCCCGCCAATCGCCAGAATGAACAGGATAGCCTGTTCTGCGACTGGAAGCAACCAGTGCGAATGTCGTTTCGGACGAACGCGTGATCGCAACGTTTCGAGTGATGTGGGGGGGGATGAAATGGACATGATAAATAAAACGCTTGACAAAAATGGACAATCCCATCAAGATATACCTGCGTAGAGTATAACAAATAACCGAAAGAATGAAATATATTCGTCGATGAAGCCTTTGAGAATTTCGGCTGGAAGCGTTTACGATGCCATTTTTAGATGATTTTGGAGTCAAAGAACGTGTTAAACAGGCGACCGATATCGTAGAATTGATCGGTCGTTACATGACGCTGCGCCGACAGGGTCGTAATTTTGTGGGTATTTGCCCGTGGCACGACGATTCGCGGCCGAGTCTGCAGGTCAATCCGGAGCGTCAATCGTGGAAATGTTGGGTTTGCAACATTGGTGGTGATTGTTTCTCATTCTTGATGCAGATGGACGGTCTTTCGTTTCCTGAGGCGTTGCAGCGGTTGGCCGATGACGCGGGCATCCCGATCTATCACAACGAACCGAACCGTTCGTATGGTTTCTACCAGTCGGTTTCTTCGCCAGCCGTTTCTCCGTTCGAGGTCCCGTCGACAGGTGAATCCGCGGAATCGGCGGCTTCCCGGAATCCACCGCTCAATCCGTCGGATAAAAAAACGCTGTTACGGGTCGCGGCGTGGGCGGAAAACGAGTATCACCGTTTTTTGCTCGACGCAGTGGAGGCGGAACCGGCGAGAAAATATCTTGTTGAGCGTGGCATTAGTGCGGAATCCATCGAAAAATTTCGACTCGGTTACACGCCGAACGATTGGAACTGGATTCAGCGGCGTGGTGTCTCGCTACGGTATACGGCGGCTATTTTGACGAAACTTGGACTGCTTGTTCAACCGGATGAACCGGGCAAACGAGCGTATGATCGTTTTCGCGGCCGTGTTTTATTTCCGATTCATGATGCGGGCGGACGCCCAATCGCCATCGGTGGACGCGTTTTGCCAGAGTCGGGTTCGACGAGTCCGGCGAAATATATCAATTCGCCAGAAACGCCGCTTTTCCGTAAATCGCACGAATTGTACGGTCTGGATTTAGCGCGTGGTGCGATTCGACGTGAGAAATGCGTTCTCGTGATGGAGGGATATACTGATGTGATTTTGGCACATCAGTACGGTTGTGATCACGCGGTTGCGGTTTTGGGTACCGCACTCAATGAACAGCATATTCGCATTCTCAAGCGGTATACGGACCAAATTATTTTGGTACTGGATGGCGATGCAGCGGGGCAGCGTCGCGCGGGCGAGGTGTTGGAATATTTTATTTCGTCGAATGTGGATGCGCGGATCGCGACGCTTCCAAACGATTTGGACCCGGCAGAATTTTTGGTCGCTCATGGCGGTGATGCGTTCCGTGCGATGCTGGCCCAAAATACGCTCGATGCGCTCGATCACGCTTTTGTGATGTTTACACGTGGTGTGGATCCCGACGATGTCAATGCGGTGATGAAGGCGATTGATCGAATTTTGGAATTGGTGGCAAAAGCCCCACGGTTGAGTGCTGATACAGCGGTCCATCAACGGTTGCGTGAAGACAAAATTCTTCAACGGTTGGCGTCCCGATTTCGATTGTCGGAGCAAAATTTACGTGCGCGTGTCCACGAACTGCGGAACGAATCGGCGAGAGCGGCTCGTTTGCGCACGAGACGATGGGAAGATCGCTCTGCGGGGGGGGGATCGAACCGAATGGATGGCAGAGGCGTTGCGGGTGAACGATCCGACGGGCAAACTCCGCTCGAGGATGGAGGACGTACTTCGTCGGAGGCTTCGGCGGTCCCGGTGAAAAAAATGCTGGCCATTGACACGCGTATGGATGCGACTCAGCGTGAATTGTTGGAATTTCTCGTGGCGACACCGGAATGGTTGCCCAAAATTCGAGCTGTGGTTTGGTCGTGGCAGATTCGATGCGAGGCGTGTCGGTTGATTTTTGATCGTGCGTGTGCGCTGTGGGATGAGGGGATTATGCCCGATTTTCAGCGGCTGATGCTCGTGTTCGATCAACCGGAGATTCAATCGCTGCTGATTAACGCGATGCAGCGAGCGGAACAAAAAATGACGTTGCGGAATGTGAAAAAACTGCCTGAAGAGGTGCTCAGCCAATGGATTGCCGCATTCCAAAAACGGAGCATCGAACAAGAACAACAGCAGGATTTGGCCATGCTGCGTCAACCTGTTTCCATGAAAAATGAAATGGCCATGGATGCCGAGGAGCAACTGCGGATTTTGGATTCGATGATTGAACGGAAACGTGCGCTGCAACAATTTTCGCCCTACGCCGAAGAGGAC
>JAQVKF010000180.1 GCA_028694795.1 Thermoguttaceae bacterium
TTCCAAGCACTTATTCGAGAAATGATATCCCATGGCTGGGCATTGCGTACCATCAACGTCCGAATCGGTTTCATCAAACAATTCTTCAAATATGCCCTGGATTGCGACCTTGTTACCGCTGAACAGTTTTTTAAGATCAAGAGCGTACCACGGATTCGGCGGGATGATATCCGGGTAAAGCCGGAGCGGGTTGTACCGCCAGTGGAAGTGGATGTCGTGCAACGTACCCTTCCCTACTTTTCGCCGATGGTTGCCGATATGGTGACGGTACAGCTTCATTCGGGGATGCGAGCGGGGGAGTTATGCCGATTGAATTGGGCTGAAATCGACCGCTCTGGTACCGTGTGGATGTATCGACCGGAGAAGCACAAGACGGCTAACAAGGGCAAGAAACGGGCCATTCCGTTGGGACCTGTTTGTCGTGCCGTATTGGAGCAATACGAATCATCGGCAGCCGCCGGCGGGTTTGTATTCAATCCACAGGACATTGAACGCAGAGCGTCGGCAGTACGCAAGCCACGCACTACGAACAGGACAGATCATTACAACTCAGACCGCTACACACGCGAGATACGTGGTGGCGTCGATGCGGCGATTCGTGCGGGGGCAATCACCACTGGTGAGCGTTGGGCAAGTCACCAATTGCGACACCGTGCGGGTACGGATGCACGGGCAAAATTCGGCATTGACGCGGCACAGCTTCTCTTGGGTCATTCGGACGTGCGAACCTCTGAACGATACGCATTACCGGATGAATCAAAAGTATTGGAATTTGCTGAAATGCTAGGCTAACCAGCGGGTGGGTTACTACCTGAACAAAACATTGGCTATGATTCTATTTTATGTGGTAAAAAGCTTGACTGTCATGCGACTATAAAGTATAATAAAGCGTGTTTAAAAGCGCGGTTTTATGGCATTTTGTAAGGAGGCGAAAAGATGGTAGTTCGTATGAGTCCCCACTTACTGGGTGAGACGCTGGTCAAGCTGGTACAGGCTGGTAAGCTGATACCCGGTGGCGGTGTTACACCGGGTTGTATTGAGCGTTGGATACGCAATGGGGTGAATGGTGCGGTACTGGAGATATGCCGAATTGGACGCATTCGGTACACCAGTGAAGAGGCGATTCAACGTTTTCTGGAGGCGGTGAATCAGAACCCTGAATTACCCGCCCCGGCGATTCGGCGGTTGAGTGAAAAGGAGATTGAGCAGCGTAAACGGGACTTAGGCTTATCGTCGTAGATATGCAGTCCAAACATTCACACAAAAGGCCGCTGGGAGCGTAAAACCACCAGCGGCCGGGAAGCAAACTTTCAACAACTATGAGTATAACAGAAAATTCGAAAGATTCAACCGAATCGTGTGAAGAAGAGGAAACCTGTAGGTTGATGGAGGAGGAGCGGCGTGAATTGTTTGTGGCGGTATCTAGGTACATTGGTATGGGGTACCGCGTCATTCCTTGCAAGGAGAGAGGCAAAACGCCGGCGACACGGAACGGCGTGAATGAAGCGACGGACAATCTGAACGTTTTTGTGAATCTGACACAAAGCTTAGAGGTACTCAACGTCGCAATCGCCGGCGGTAACGGTTTGATCATCATCGACCTTGACGTAAAAGACGACAAGGATGGTGTTGCCAATTTAACACGGATAGCCGGCGACGCCGGGGTTTCCTTCTCTGAAGATGCCGATGTTCCCTTTCCCCAAGGCTGGGTAGTGGCCAAAACACCATCCGGTGGACGCCACTTGTATTTCCGTTGCGAGAATAGCAACGACTATTCCAATAGCGTTGGTATCAAGTATCAAGACAAGGAAACCGGTATTGATATTCGTACCGATGGCGGATATGTGCTAGCCGCCCCATCGGCGATAAAAGTGAACGACCATTCCGTAAAGACCTATGAATGGGTGGAAGGTCGCGAGCTGGTGCCGAAGGATAAGCTTCCAGAGCTTCCGAAGTGGCTTGCCGATATCTTGCCGAAGAAACAACCCGCCACCACTGGTAAGCCTCTGGAGATCCTCAACAAGCCGATTGTGAATACCGGGATATCGGCAACGGATAGAATGAGGCGAGTGTATGCTTATCTTGATGAGACGGAACCGGCTATTGAACACCAGAATGGGCACACGTTCTTGTATACCGCATTAGGTCGGGCGAGCTGGGGTTTCGACCTAAATGAAGACGAAACGCGACATGCAGCGAATTATCTCAACGATACAAGATGTAAGCCGCCGGTTGATCCTAAAGCGTTAGATCACAAGATTGAAAACGTTATGACCAAGTGGAAGAATCATCAAGGTAAACCACGTGGTCACCTTTGGACTGAATCACGTAGGAACGGCGTACCAGGTGGTGACGCGGAGTTCGACCGGATGATAGCGAATTTGTGTGCAAACGCAGCGGCAAAACGAAAAGCAACTTCAACACAACAGGTAGCAGCAGCGATGAGCGAAAATGACGATAACAGCCCTTTGGATATACCGTTTGATGAGTTGCACCCTGATGACGAAACTTTTCCACTGGATGCGTTTCCGAAGGTGATGCAACGGTATATCCGCAGTGTTGCGGAATCTATGAACGTTCCCGAAAGGATGGTTGCGTTGCCGTTATTGGTGGAAATGGCAGGGGTAATCGGGTCTACTAAAGAATTGGAAATATATGAAGGACGATACGAAAAAGCCTCTCTGTGGGGAACGTACGTAGCCGTACCTGGAGAGAAAAAATCTCCCGTGCTACATGAGATTACGTCACTTATAAAAGATCACGAAACGATTGCAAGAGATGAATATGATAAAGCCGTTTACGTCTACAAAGTCGAAAAAGAAAAATTTGATAAGGCATTCAAAAGGGATAAAGTGGCTATCGAGGATATGCCTGTTGCTCCCAAAAGTAGTAGTATTCTCATAGGAAAATCTACGACCGAAGCACTTCTTGACAGAATAGCCCACGGTACACGTGGGGTATTGATGGTGCGGGATGAAATGAGTGGATTGCTAAACAGCCTGAATCAGTACAAAAATGGGAAAGGCGACGATTTGGATACACTATTGGAGGTGTACGACGGTAATGATGTTCCGCTAGACACCAAAAGCGGTGGGTCGGTATATATCCGAGATTGCACGTGTTCCATATTCGGAGGAATTCAGCCCCAACGATTTAGAACGTTGTTTCACACACAAGTGAATATAGATTCTGGGTTTTTCGCGAGATTTATTCCTTTGTGGATACCCGAAGCCGATTCTATAATCATCGGAAAACCCGTGGATGCAAAAGCAAAAAGAGATATGGTTGGTGCAGTAGACAACTTGTGGCTACTGGAGAAAACGGCGTACCAGCGGGGCGCGGCGGTTTTATATCGTCCGGGCAGAGTGCCGCTGGATATTCAATCGCGTAACATATTTCTGGCGGAGGAAAATTTCTACCAAAGAATGAAAAAGAAAGCGGCTACAGATGCGGTAAAGACTGTATTGGGCAAGGTTGCGTCACGTTCGGCGAAAATAGCCTTCATATTCGCTATGGTCGAATTTGCGGATATATTGCGGGAAATGCCGACTGACGACAATAAGACGTACATAAACAAAACAGATTTGCACGTTACCGAATGTAGGATGAAAGCCGCAATAAGGGTCAATTTTTGGCTTGCGATGGAGGTATACCGTTGGATGACAGATTCGACCGAATATGAGGTGGAAATAGGCAAGGTAAAGGCATTGGAGACGGAGATTATCCTCAAACTGAAGAGCGAAGATGTAAGGAAACGCAATCTGGACAGGGAGTACAAAAGTGTAGCGGGAAAGCAGGCGTTGAGGAATTTACTGGACAACCACACGATTACCACTGTTACGAAGGAATGGCTTACCAGTCGGGGGGTTAGGGGTACTGTGTACTATTCATTGGTCACCTCATGATTCGTGTCACCGTGTCCATTTCGTGTCCCCAACCAGGCAGTGACACGTAAACGATGGTAAATATCCATTCAAAATGCATGTTTTTCTTTCGTGTCACCGTGTCACCGCTCTGTATAGTAAAATATATATAGGGTTTTAATATTATGATAATTACTATATATGAGGCGTGACACGATGACACGAATCTTTTTTGTGCGTTATATATGGTAGATAACCATGTTTTACGTGTCACGACGCCACCAATGACACGAGAGGGACACGAAGGGACACGAAAAACCACCCCCCCCACTGGTAAGCCCTTCCCGTGAATTTATCGCATTTTTCCGGCACTTAAAAAAAGGAGGTATCCCACCACAACGCCAAAATTCGCGTTTTGAGACGCTTTTGAACTTCTGCGGTAATTTGGTCCATTCGACGCGAAACACCAGTTAGACGCGAAATACGGGCTTTCTAAGAATAAAATAAAATCACGCGAAGATAAGGTATGTAAATAATAATAATAATAATAATAATAATAAAACCTTTTCTTTTAATCTAGTTGAAAACGGGGTGTAATCTTGTAATCTATCAGAAAACCCCGTGCAACCTTGTAACCTTTCATTTTATATGGAGTTTTACCATTCCAAAGGTTACACAAGCCTTCCGTGTAACCTTTGTGTAACCTTGCAACCTTGACCTTTTTTGGGTATTTCTAGCAATATAAAAGGAAACAACAAAGAACCACCCCCCCCACTGGTAAGCCCTTCCGAGATGTGGGTTATTCACATTTTCCGACACCTAAAAAAGGCGATATTCCCGTTAAACGCCGAAATTCGCATTGTGAGACGCTTTTGAACTTCTGCGGTAATTTGGTCCATTCGACGCGAAACACCAGTTAGACGCGAAATACGGGCTTCTGGTGGCATATCTGGGAGAGCAAGAAGAAAACAGGGAATCCGGAGCGGGTTGTATGCGTCGATGAACCGCGAAAAGCTAACCAGAACAAGCAGCGGGTCAGGTCAATCCTTACGGGGAGATGGTAAACCCTCCACCGCCGATAGTCAGCGTTTCTTTCCAGTGCCGTTGGAGCGGCCTAGGTTGAACCTAGGTAAAGGATCGTGACAATGTAACGCCCCCCCGTAAAGGGTATGAATAACGTTACCCCCCCACTGGTAAGCCCTTCCGAGCCGATGCCGAAACGCCGGCGGTAACGGGTCCCCCGCTATCGGCGTTGAAAAGGTTCAAGCAACCCCTGACCACGAATGGGGTTTTCTCTTTCACAAAAAACGAAAAAAACTTTGTGGAGCGTGCATAACATGTTCGTTTGGACCATATAACCTATTGTAACAACTTTTAATCTACCCAAGGAAAGGTAAAACATGAGATATTACGATGTTGATGAATGGGACTCGATGATACACATTCGCATAAGAAGGTTTCGCGACTACTTCCCACCTGAAAGATTGGGGGAGATTGCGGTATTAGCCGCGATAGAGGCGGTAAAAACGTTCAAACCGAAGTTTCGCAAAGATTGGTTGGGGTGGTGGGTCGTTAAGCGTATTGATGCGGCGGTGTTAGCCGAATGTGAGCGGCTGAAGATTGAACTACCCCCGCGACTATCCGAAATTGACCGTGAAAGTATAAGCAGCCCCGCCGAGGCTCCCTACGTAGATTGTCCCTACGTTTACTGGGATCATTTCCGTCAATCGTTATCGCCTCAAGAGGATTCTGTTTTTACAGATTTAAGCAAGGTATACGGCCTATACGCAAGTGCCTAACGGTGGCCAAGAATCCTTCACCCGAACCACAGCGAGGAAGCATGAGCGATTTTAGCGGTATCACGGATGAGATGATTAATCAATACCAGCCGATGATATACAAGATCATCGGCAGCCGAAGCATTGGAGGTGGGCTATCCACGGAGGAAAAGTATTCGGCGGGATTACTGGGAGTGTTGACCGGTCTCCATACTTACGACCCCACGCGGGAAACGCCACTTCAAATTTGGATATATCGGAATATCCTGTACGCAATCCATAAGGAGGCCAAGCGGCGGTTCGAGTGGACGATTCACGAAATATCATTACCGGAATCGTGGGAGCTGGAAGAATGGGATCATCGTCCGGAACCCCTCGTAGATGCTTCCGAGTTTCTTGCGACGGTGATGCGGCGCCTTTCGGATCGGGAGCGGCGTATCTTGACGGCGTTAATGGGCGGTAAGACACAAGAGGAAGTCGCGAGGGATGAAGAAACGACCCAAGGGACGATATGCAGGATACGCCGAATTGCGTTGAAGCGATTGAGTTACAAGCGAGTACTCCCACACCCCCCCCCACTGGTAAGCCCCTTCCGAGCCGATGCCGAAACGCCGTGATTCGCGTTTTAAGCCACTTTTCCGAACACCCTTAATCATCCCGGTCACCTGAACACTAAACACCCGTTAAACGCGAAATACCGCCCTTGGGTGGCGTATGGTGGATATCGGCGGGAATGGGAATCGCCGGCGGTGGGAGGATGGGTTCGCCCGTGACGACCGAAGCGAACCGATAGCGGGCGAGGTGGAATCTCTCCACCGGCGGTCACGGGTCCTTCCGAGGGGAAAATCCGAACCCCGTGGACACGAACGCCCCCCGGTCGGAGACTTTTTTGCTTGCCTATCTGCCGAACCAATGGCGGGATAACCATTCTTAGGATGATGAAGCGGCATCCGGTCAGGCGGATGGTTAGTGCATAAGATCACGATTCTGAACATTGGAAGAAGCCGATGGAGCGGTTTTCGGCGAAGAAACGGTACACCTCATTGAGAGCAAAAAAACGTGTATCCATTTGTAACGATTCTATACCCGATTCTCGGACTTGTTTTATATTTTATCTCTCTTTCACTCCCTGTCAAAAGCGGTTATAATGGCATATGGTGGCCTTGGTCGGCTTGGTGGGCTTTTCCAGTCGGGATTATTTGGAAGGTGATGGGGGGGCGGTGATCATGGGGTTATCATTTCGAGATATTTTAGAAATCTATCGAAAATCGGCATTTTCGGAACGAGACAAGGGTTCACGGTTTGAGATTTTGATGCAGGGTTATCTGCGTACCGATCCCATGTACGCGCATTTAACGGAGGTTTGGTTATGGAATGAGTTTCCGTATCGTGGTCAATTCAGCGGCAAGGATACGGGGATTGATTTAGTGGCCAAGACCAACCAAGGTGAATATTGGGCGATTCAGTGTAAATGTTATCAAGAAACGAGTCGGATTGACAAGGCGGAAGTCGATACATTTCTTTCCACGTCGGGCAAGACGTTTGGGGACGCTCAAGGTCAGAAAGTCGGTTTTTCGGAGCGTTATTGGATTGCGACGACGGATTTATGGGGTGAGGAGGCGGAACGTGCGATTGAGAATCAAACGCCCCCGGTCAATCGGATTGGGATATCGTATCTAGAATCGGCCCCCGTTCAGTGGGATAAGTTGCATGAGGGGATTTTTGGTAAACCGTCACAATCGCCGAAGAAGATTCTCAGGCCTCATCAGCAAGAAGCCGTTCGAAAGTTTTCCGAACATTTTCAGCGGGCGGAGCGTGGACGCTTGATTATGGCGTGCGGTACGGGCAAAACGTTCACCTCGCTTAAAATAGCCGAACATGAGACGCATGGCCAAGGTTTCATTCTGTTTTTAGTTCCATCCATCGCGTTATTAGGCCAAACGTTACGTGAATGGTTCTCTGAAGCCGAAAACCCCTTGCAAGCGTTATGTGTTTGTTCGGATGCGGAGGTCAGCAAGCGAAAATCCAAAGCGGAAGATGATGCAAGCGGTCGTGTGGAAGATTTAGCCATGCCGGCAACCACCGACACCATCACGATCAAACAGCGTTTGAAAGACAAGCTGAATCAGAAACATCATGGCTTAACGGTTGTTTTCTGTACATACCAGTCGATTGAACGCGTATCAGACACCCAAAAGGATTTAATTCAGGAGTGGCAAAACGAACATCCGAATGGGGATAATCCGTATATTTTCGATTTGATTATATGTGACGAAGCCCATCGAACGACCGGAGCGTCTCTTAAAAA
>JAQVKF010000181.1 GCA_028694795.1 Thermoguttaceae bacterium
GCCTTGCGATTCGGGGGTCGCACGCGGTAACGAGCCGTTGGCATCAAGATTCGCCGACTCCGCACCGAATGCCGTGGGCGTGGAACACACCCATAGACCCCATAAAAATCCTAAAATGTATCGATGATTCATCATGACTCCTTTGTTGGGTTGTTGGCTGATAGACACGAAGGACACAATGGACATCGCTGGCGGTCGCGGCGTTACCGGCCTATAGATGCGACATTTCTAGGCAGGGTAAGTGGGTGACGCTACCATCGTGATCGCATCGCAAGGATTAGTCTACTCCTTTTATTTTAACATGTCAAACTTCTTGTTGGCCGCAAAAGAAACGGTCTCAACTGAATGGATTTTTTTCCACTGGGGCTCCCGTTTTTTGAGGTTCGTCTGAGAATCCCCATGTTCCAAATGATGCAATGAAAAGATTTTTAGGGTGGAAAAAATCTTCCGAAATCACGGAATGACACCGTAAATGACAAGCCATATGAGATTATCTCGGCATTCTGATATCACAATTCTGTGGGAGAGTGCTCTTCTGTCGAACAATAAAGTTTTAAGATTGGTAGAACCGAAAATACAGAACCTCTTGTAAACATGTCCTGAGTGCGTGTACAATGATTTTCATACTTTTTTAGAAAAAGTATGATTGTGGTTTACAGGACGGTATCGGGGCTGTGAGGAGAGAGATGCGAAAATTTAGATTATGGAATGACGCAGCGAATGAATTGAATCAGAGTCTTGGCGGACGACGCGGGTTTACTCTGGTTGAACTTTTGGTGGTGATCGCGATCATTGGGATTCTGATTGCCCTATTACTGCCAGCGGTCCAAGCGGCGCGAGAATCGGCTCGGCGAATGCACTGTTGCAACAATATGCGGCAGTGGGGCATCGCAATGCACACATATCATGGAATGTTCCAACGATTGCCAGGGTTATCGGATCGGGCGAATTCCTGTATTTCTATCCACGCAGCTCTGCTGGGGTTTGTAGAACAGTCCGTTCTGCGCAATCTACTGGATCCGTCGGTCGATCTGTATAAATATCGAGCTGGGTCCACACGAAGTGTTCAGTTGAACGATCCGTATGTCATTCCCGCGCAAACGGAGCTTTCAATCGTTCGATGTCCGAGTGATGGCGGCGAAAGATTTCAAGTGGATGATATCGGTGATAAATACGCTTGCAATAATTATGTATACTGTACGGGAAGTGGTACGGGATATACTTTTCGGATTAACAGTACGCTTTCGACGGGAGCGGAGTCGGAACGAAACGCGGGACCATCGGATGGCTTATTCTATCTTTCTTCACGCTGTGGATTTGAGGCAATTACAGACGGAACGTCTAACACCGCGGCAATGTCGGAACTGATTGTCGGAACGGGGCGAAAAGATCTCACAAACATCACATACGAACAAGTCCAAACGCAGAAACTTTCATCCTTCTATATGTCCGATTATTCCGCCGCGTCACTGGCCAAATATCAGAGTATGAAAGACGCGTCCGCTTCGCAACTTGAATCGTTACTGTCGGCGACACCGAAATGGCGAACCGATATCGGTAAGGGATGGATTGTCGGTAAGTTTGATTCCTCGCTGTTCAACGCCTTCTATGCTCCAAATGCGTCTTATCCGAATATGTATCTTTCCAACTACGGTTTCTTTGGTGCTAGAAGTTTTCACGCTGGGGGCGTAAACGCATTGTTTGCGGATGGAAGTGTACGTTTCGCCAGTGATTCCATCTCACTGAACACATGGCGAGGATGGAGTACGCGAAATGGAAGTGAAGCGGTATCCGAATGATCGAAATAACGAAAGTGAAGGAAAATAACCATGTCTGTACTGGCTGATCTGTTTTATCAGATCTCAAATGGATTACTCATTCCGGTGATGTTGTATTTGCTCATGGATTTACTGCGAGGATGTTGGTTCATCGGCGTAGTGCTTCGAGAATGGGTGATCCGGTTGCGCTGTCGAAAATCACTGCTCGCATATGAGCAACAGTTGGAGGAACTTCGGATTGCTTCCAGTCGGAACGAGGAAGACCAAGCGGAAAGAAATTTCGGACAGAACGGCTTTCCATTACCACCATCAATAAAAAAGAAAACTCCATTTCAGATCGTACTGCAAAAGGTGGTGGAATATCATCAAGATCCGATTTTGGTGGAAAAATATTCAGTAGAATTTCAAACACGTCGAAATGAGTTTCAAGAAAATCTTCATATGTTGGTGAAAACCGGACCTATGTTCGGGCTGATGGGAACATTGATTCCTCTCGGTCCCGCGCTGGTCGGATTGGCCCAGGGCGATTTGGAAACGATGGCGTCGAACCTGATCATCGCGTTTGCGACCACCGTGGTTGGATTGCTCATTAGTTTCATCGGGCTGTCTCTGCATACCATCGTCCGCCGTTGGTATCGTCGTGACGCGATTCTGCTAACCTTTGCCGTGGAACGAATTGGTTCCTATGCAGAGATGGAGAACCGCCGATGAAAACACGTTTTCATACTCGGATGAGCCAGTTTCTTTCGGCAGACAAACATTCGGAGGAGGATTCTCCGCTGAGTGGACTGGCGAATCTGTTTGATGTGGCGATGGTCTTTGCCGTGGCGTTGATGGTGGCGTTGGTCTCATTTCTGAAAGTTCCCGCACTTCTGCAACAGAAAGATTATACCATCATCACCAATCCTGGAACGCCCAAAATGGAAATGATCGTGAAAGAGGGGCGGGAAATCAAACATTATGAGGCCACTGGAGCGACGGGGGCCGGTGAGGGTGAGCTGCTAGGTAAAGCCTATCGACTTCCAGATGGAAGGGTCGTTTATGTTCCGAATGAATAAATGTTTAAGGATATGCCTCATGACGCTGGTCCTTACCGGTGTGCTGTTTTGGGGCGGTCAAAAAATATGGAAGAGATACTTTCGTCCGTTTCATGTGGCGATGATCGGATTCTTCGATTCAGATTATTTAGTTTGGCGAGATGCCGCCGCTCAAACACCATATGTGCTGAAATCATTTACACGTGAAAATGTGGACAGTCTCCCGCTGGAAGATTACGATGTAATCGTGCTTCGGACCATCGGTTGGAACCCCAAGGAAACACAACGTGAGAGGCTGCGTACCTACGGAGAGTCGGGCGGAACGATGGTGACGTGGCCGCCACAGAGTGATGTCGCCGCCTCATTACAAAATATTTCTCCCAATCAGTGGACCACGTGCAGTGCGTACATGTCCAATCAAAATGTGGAAAATATTCATGCGTTTTTGATATATTTGGCGAGAGAATTTCATCACGAAACGTCCGAGACGCCGCCACCGGTACCGCTTCCCGAAGATGGATATTTTTATACAGGTGATGTCATCGAACCCTCATGGGAGCGTTTTCGTGCACGTCTGGATCACGAATCCACGGTGCGGGATCCATGCGCGCCAACTGTTGCGTTTTTCGGACCGTTTCTCAATCCGATGAAAATTCTGGACAGACGTCCCGTGGATGAACTGATCGCCCGACTCGAAAAAGCGGGATGCCGAGTCTGTCCCATTTATGGATTCAAAAACTGTCCGGAATTACTCGAACAGTGTCATCCAGACATAGCCATTTATTTTCCACTTGGACGGACGCTTGCCGGTGACGCGGGAGCCAAATTACTCGAAAAATTGGACGTCCCATGCCTTTCCGCCATCAGTCTATCCTGTACGGAAAAACAGTGGCGCAGTGAACCTCTTGGCATGACCGGTTCGTATCATAATCTGGCGATTGCGCTACCGGAACTGGACGGGGTGATTGAACCGACGGCGATTGCGACACGAGATTCTGATGCGACGGACGATTCGCAAACGGACTCGGATGAAACGGAAACTCCGCGATTGAGGCGTATACTCTCTGAGCGGATGAATCTGCTCGTTGCCAGAGTACAGCGTTGGATTCAGTTGCAGCGTAAACCGAATGCGCAAAAACGTCTCGCGATTTTTTATTATAAAGCTCCCGGTCAATCCGCATTGACAGCGCAGAGCCTGGATGTGATTCCGTCACTTTATCAAACACTGATTCGGCTTCGTCAGGAAGGATACGATTTGGGCCCAGATTTTCCACCGTCCGCCGAAGCGCTGGAACAACGTATCATGCGTGAAGGACGCACGATTGGGCAATGGGCCATCGGGGCTTTCGAAGATTTTGTGAAAGATGGAAATCCGGAGAAAATTCCCGCGGCGCTGTATGGCGATTGGTTCCAACGAGCCATACCGAAAGATGCGCAGCAGGAAGTCATTCGTCTGTGGGGACTGATTCCAGGTAAATATATGTCCATTCAGGAGAATGAAAGTTCCTCTTTGTTGGTCAGTCGAATTGTGTTCGGTAATGTGGTTATTCTTCCGCAGCCGACGACCGATATCATCACCGAAGAACCACTGCTGGCGAGCGATGATGTGAAATCGGTTCATGGAACGAATCGTGCGCCACCTCATTTTTATATTGGTGCCTATCTGTGGGTACATTACGGTTTTCAAGCGGATGCGATGATTCATTTTGGTACGCACGGCTCACTTGAGTTCACCCGTGGAAAGTCGGCGGTACTTTCGGAAAACTGCTGGCCGTCCATTTTGACGGGTGATTTGCCGCACATTTATCTGTACAGTATTAACAATATCGGGGAGGCGTTACTGGCTAAACGACGTACTCAGGCCGTGTTGATCTCACATCTGACCCCGCCGTTCCGACCGGGAGGATTGTATGGCGATTTAGCTGTTTTAGATGAAAAAATTCATGATTATGAATCATCGGAGTTGCCAGAACTGCGAGAGGAACTTCGCAAAACCATCACTCAACTGGCCAAGAATACGCGACTGAGCGCTCCGTCGGAGGGTTCTGAAGCCGTCCCCCTTTCGGACTCGCAGATTCAGATTCTTTCTGAGGAAATCGAGCGACTTCGAGATACACAGATCACAGAAGGACTGCATGTGATCGGAAGAAAATGGACGGATGAACAGGTTTCGGACACTTCAAACGCTATGCCGGGCGATCCGGAGGAAAATGCGCGGCATTTAAGAATTTCTTTCGATCAGGAACCGAGCCGTCTGATTCATGCGCTCAACGGTCGTTTTATTCCGCCTTCATCCGGAGGAGATCCGATTGTGAATCCGGACTCTGTGCCGACTGGTCGAAATCCCGCCGGACTGAATATGGAACAGACGCCTTCACAGGAGGCGTATGCGATTGCGGTACGGCTGACAGATGAGATACTTTCGGAATACCGCAAAAATCACGCTGGAAACTACCCGCAACGTGTCGCATGTACACTATGGGGAGGCGAATATTTACGCACTCAAGGTGTCAATGTGTCGCAAGTACTCCGGTTATTAGGCGTGAAACCTGTACGAAATTCACGAAACAGCATTCAAGAGCTGGAAATTATTCCGTCTGAAACGCTTGGACGCCCGCGAATAGATGTTCTGATCCAAACGTCTGGACAGTTTCGTGATGCCGTCGGTTCACGCATAGAACTTATCGACAAGGCTGTACGTATGGTCAGCGAACTTCCGGACGAGCTTTATCCGAACTACGTTCGCGCGCATACAGAATTGATTCGCGAGTCGTTGGAAACATCGAAGTTTTCCGCCGATGAGGCGAGGGAACTTTCTACCGCTCGCATTTTTGGCTCGCCTGGGGCACTCAGCTACGGTACCGGCATGATGCGACTGATCGAACGTGGTGATCAATGGAAAAATTCCACACAAATCGCGGATCAATATCTGGTGAACATGAGTGGAATCTATCGGAATGGTCACGTTTGGGGAGAGCCTGTAGCCGGTCTTTTAGAGCGAAATCTCACCGGAACGGAACTTTGCCTTCAGACACGTTCGTCAAACACTTGGGGGCCGGTAAAACTAGACCATATTTACGAATTCAGTACACTTGCGCTTGCCGTTCGTGAGAAAACCGGCGTGGATCCAGCGATCTGGTTTAGCGATCTTCGACGTCCCGGTCAAGCTCGCAATCAAACCGCCGCGCAGGCGATTCGAGATGAGCTGCGTACGACGCTCTGGAATCCGAAGTATATTCAGGCACTGCAGAAGGAAAGCGCAAGCGGTGCGGAAACATTTGGAAAAACGGTGAATAATCTTTACGGTTGGAACGTAGTTCAGCCCTCTACCGTGGATCCGTCTTTATGGGATGAAACTTATCAAGTGCTCGTCGAGGATCGATACCAGCTCGGAATGCGGGCGTATTTTGAACAGAAGAATCCCGCTGTGCTGCAAAAGATCACCGCCGCGATGCTAGAGACGATTCGCAAAGGGTTGTGGCGTCCCTCTGAGGAGGTGGTACAGCATCTTGCGGAACTTCATGCGGAACAGATTGTCACCTATGGCGCCGCATGTTCTTACGAGGTTTGCGCGAATACGGAATTGCGTCAATTTCTTGGAACGCACCTTCCTTCAGAAATCGCAGATAAGTATACCCATGCGGTCAATCGAGTGATCCATTCTTCCGTTCCATTACCCGAAGTACAGGGGATGCAGCTTCGAGAAAAAGAGTCTATTCCGGAGGAAGCGTCCGTGACGGAACCCCCTACGGAGCCACAACGAGAGTGGACAAGTTATTTACTAACCGTGCTCCTGTTGCCATTATGCGGAGGATTTTTTCTCGGCTCTAGCGATCGAAGATAGCATTCGTTCATCCAAGATTTGCCAGAGGGTGGCTATTTATATCCGCCTGACGGCAAATCCGCCATTGACGGTTTGACGGCATACCATGTTAAATCTCATCCTGTCTATCTTGAACATTGGAAAACTGTTCCACTACTTTTGTATTTTGAAGGCCTGTGACAAACCATCAGGAACGGAACGTCATTGGTGTCATCGTCTTTACAACCAACCACAAGCGATCTTGGAAGAAACTCGTTTTCGTGTTCGTCGCTGTCGCCATTCAAAGGGGGCATAGCGATATCTTCTGCACAATGAAATTAAAATGGTGATGAGTATGACAGAATCTGTCACGCTTGCTTGACGTTAAAGATTAGACGGTGGAAAATAAGACACGTAAATATGTTTTTAGAAGGAGCATTCCATGTTTGAACGTTCAAAACTTGAAGCTATCGCGGATGGGAAAAAAGACTTTCCTGACAGTGAAGAAGACTTTGCTCACTGGCTTGAAGCCATTGAAGATGATCAACTGTATACTCGAATTCTGATACAGGCCCTTGTGGTAAATAATCAAAAGGCCGTCACAACGCTTGCCGAAGGCGGTGTCGTTGTAACACCGGAGATCACCCAAGAAGCGGAACAGATTCGTCGGAAGCGTATTGCCGAAACGGCTGAACGCGAACGCCGTCGGATTACTAGAGAACAAGCCGAAAAAGAGAAACACGAACAGAAATCAGCGCCAAAACCGCCCGTGTCGCAACCATGTACAGAAGTACCTCCAATGCGATCACCCTTAGGCTCATTTCCACCCATAGATCAGGCTCCTCCTCTGATTTCAAACAGGCCTCGGCCTCAACGAACACCAGAGTGCCGATCCAAGCGTTTGTATGAATGCGCCGTTATCGCAATCATCAGTACTCTTCTTGTGGTCAATGTTTTATCGCTCATCACGCAATGGCTACCGAAAGCGCAGCAGGAAGCACAGTCGAAAGCTCAACTAGGATTACAACCGAATGTCCCGCAGAAAGTTTGGGAATATCGAGTGGTCAGGGTATGTGGGAATGTCGCAGATGGTATTCCGGATTCTAGGAAAGATTTTCACTCCTGTCTGCAAGATGAGAATGTGATGGCACAGACTTTAAATCAATATCGAGACTGGGAACTTGTCAGTACCACAACAGAAATAGAGACCGTTCATCCGAACTATGGAAAT
>JAQVKF010000020.1 GCA_028694795.1 Thermoguttaceae bacterium
CAGCGTGGATGTATGACTCCATGCGATTCATACGTCTTTATGCAAGCGGATGCGTTGGCTCTACGCAAAGATGTCTCCGGACATTCGCCACTCATGTGGAACGGTGTCACGGATATCTACAGTGCCTCGGAACTCAATGATGAGTTCTCAGTCGGGCCTCGTATCATCCTGGGATTCCGAATCGCTCCCCAAACAACGGTCGAAACCACGTGGTTCGATCAGAAAACATGGGATGGAAACGCTCAGTCTTATGATGCGAATGGTAACTTATACTCCATTTTTGGAGAGTCCAGCAGTCCGATTCCAGGAGTCGAACCAACAACACAAGTTGGTTTGTACGCAAGATCTTACCTGAGTAACCTCGAACTCAATTTACGACGCCAAGTTCCTGTAGCGAATGAGAATATCCGTTCATCGGTATTCGTCGGAACGCGTTACTTCAATTTTGACGACTCGGTTCGATACGAATTGGGGGGCGATCCCATGCGGTTGGGAACGGAAGCCAATAACGATATCTTCGGTGGTCAGGTCGGTGGCAGTCTCGATTTTTGTGTAGGAAATTACTGTTCCATCGCATTGCAAGGGGCAGGTGGAATCGCCGGAAACTCCTACCACGTGCGTCAGTCTTACGCCGATACGCTTCACGATCGCAAAGACAGTACCACAACCTATTTCGGAGATGTCGATCTGAGTTTGATCTGGCGATTCACCAATGCCGCGGCGTTGACCGTCGGTTATAAGGCCATCTGGCTCGATAATATCGCCACTGGTGCAGATAATTTTGGAAACGACTGGACCGGATTCCAAAACGCCATGAACACGCTCAATGATCGCGCGAATGCCGTGTATCACGGTCCACACGCAGGTTTTGAATTGCGATATTAAACCCGTCAGGTGCTCAAACTCCCGGAAAAACGCTCGAAAAATGGATGAGCAAACGTGCTTCCTCCTAAGAAGTAACGGAAAGACTCCGGCGAGATGTTTGCGGTTGATTCGAACATACATTACCAAAATTAATGTACACATGTAAAAATATCCAATCCATCGAATGGTTGGATCCACAAAACTCCTTCAGAACTCCGACTGTTCGCGGTCCGCTTGGGTAACCTTCCCCGAAACAGGGTTACCCAAGTTGCGAATGGCCGGGTTCTGTTTTATTTACTCCTGTGTCATTGGATCCTTACACCATAGTCCGGCACAGAGGGATTGACGATAGAACTTTTTGCTGAAAATTTATTCCCTATCGCGTTGTCACGCCAATGGCTATTTCCCATTGGATATCCCTCCATTGACGCTCCCCAATCAAATATTCCCAAAAAAGGTGTCACCACATCATGGCTTATCCATATACCTACAAAACCCCTGAAACTCGTCCACCTATCCAAAAAATCGCGGTATATTGCGGCTCAGCGTCGGGAAATTTGGCCATCTACACCGATTCGGCCAAGCGGTTGGGCGAGCGAATGGCCCAAAAACAGATTCAGCTCATTTACGGCGGAGGGGGTATCGGGCTGATGCAGACAATCGCCGAGGCCGTGTTGGGACACGGTGGAGCGGTGATCGGCGTTATCCCCGAACCCATGGTGCGTCAGAAACTCGTGCATCCATCGTTGACACAAACCTATGTCGTTCAAACGATGCACGAACGAAAGGCCAAAATGGCGGAGTTGGCCGACGCTTTCATCGCCATGCCCGGCGGATATGGCACGTGGGAAGAAATTCTCGAAGCCATTACCTGGAATCAACTCGGAATCCATCACAAACCATGCGGTATTTTGAACACCGGTGGCTATTATGATCCACTTTTAGCTCAGCTCGATCGGGCGGAACACGACGGTTTTATGCGATCTGAATGTCGGCAATTGGTCTTGAGTGACGCGGTGCCGGAATCGCTGCTCGAACGCATTTTGGCCGCAGTGCCAACCTGTTCCACGCTGTGGCACGGCTAGGCGATACGGCTTAGCATCATCTCCTAAATAGTAATAAAAGCCCTCGGAAGTAAGAATTTTCCAGCAGTGTGGCCGTGCCTCGATCAACGACGGGCCGTGGGCGGTTCAAGCGTCGTGGCGTTCCAGCCAGCCTGTCGCAGGGTTCCAGCAAAATCAAAAGGACCATGTGTACAGTAAATTTCCTGTGGGGAAACTTGTTCAATCGCGGTCCATAACTCGGCATAATCAGCGTGATCGGAAAGTGGAATCGCTCGATCTACGCCCAAGCGGCGAACGGTTTGAGGATGGTTTGCCCAACCAGTGACCGCGATCCGAAAGAAACGCAGAACGTCCGGTGCCGAAGTGCCGCAAGTCTCCATATGTCGAAAAGTACGCGGCGATACGACAAGAACGGCGTTACCATCGGGAATATCTTGCGTGGTAATGATATTTCGCAAACCAACGCGGACTCCGAATTGTTCATAAATAGTGCTGATCGCGGCAATTTCCGGAGCTTGATCAACCGCGAATCCCGCATCGCTCAGCAAACGAGTCACTTCTTGAGATTTACCTAACGCATAAGCCTCTATCACTGGAATTTGTCCACGCTCGAAAGCTGTTCGCACCGCGGAAACAAGCTGGTCGATCACCGTTTGACGCGGTGGTAATCGATAACGCGGATCGCCAAAAGTCGATTCCATAATCAGCACATCCGCTCTCGGTAATTGTGCCGCGCCAGCGGTCAATGATGGCGTTAATTTGAAGTCGCCAGTGTACAAAATGCGCCGCCCCGCCGCGGTTTCCGCCAGTAATACAGCCGAACCGAGACAGTGACCAGCGGGATAAATCGTCAGACGTAAATCGCCCCAATCGAACGACTCACACCAATGTAACAATCGAAAGATCGCACGCTTCGGTTTTAAGCGATGCCGAGCCAATGCCTCGGTTTCCGGAGTGCAAAGCGTAATCCCGTGTCGCCCCAAGTGATCGGCGTGCGCATGGGAACAAAATGCCGCTTGTCGCGTCCGCGTTGAATCCACGGCTAAACGGCATTTCCCTAGAAAAAGATTGTTGTCCCAGTAAAAATCCATCCAAAATCATGCCTGTGACATCGTGTGATCGCATTTTCAGAATGACACGGTCAATCGTGATCGCATCGCGTCGCAAAGCCGCAAGACGGTGGGCAGGTCCAATTGTTCCGCACGCAACATCGGTTCCAACTCCAACTCCGCGAGCAGTGAATCCACCTCCGACTTACTGAACGCCTTATCCGGATTGAGTACTTTCGAGGCCGCAAGCAGTTCGGATCGCAAAAATTTACGCCGATGCAAAAACAGTGTCCGAATAAAACGATGATAGAACGGTAAATCCGATATATTCGCAAGTTTTTCTTCATTTCGCACAATGTGCACAATCGCGGAAAAAACCTTCGGTCGCGGCCAAAAAACGGTCGGCGGCAATACACGAATGATCTCCGTGTCGCACTGCGCTTGCATCCAAAGAGCCAACGAACCGTAATCTTTGGTCGCCGGCACCGCCACAATCCGATCGGCCACCTCTTTTTGAATCGTCGCGGTCAGCGAAACCGGCGGAATGCGACAGGCAAGTAAGTTAGACAAAATTGGCGTGGCCACATTGTACGGCAAGTTCGCCACCAGCTTAAATCGCGAATTCGGTATTTGCTCCAACGCTTTCTGTACCGCATCCAGCACTGTGGGCGATAATTCGTTCTTCCCCTTCAACGCATCTTGCGGCAACATCAGCACATTCGGCAAATGCTGCAGCTCTTCAGATGCCATGGAAAACATTTTGGAATCAATTTCAACCGTGACGACCGCCGCTGCCTGTTGAGCAAGCATCGCCGTGAGCGAACCCGTTCCCGTCCCCACTTCCAACACGACGTCCTGTTTGTCGAGCTTGGCTGACGACGCAATCAGACGCACAATATTGAGGTCAACTAGGAAATTCTGCCCGTGACGACTTTGCGGCAAAATTCCCGCCTCCTCAAAACGACGGCGAAGATAACTATACGTTTGATGATTGACACTCATAAGGACTCTTGCTTCAAGGGATTAATAGGAAAGCCTAAGGTAAAAAATCGCTTCCAGTTTGCTGCGATATCGTTCGCTGCGGCGTTTTATTTGTCTGTGGAACTGCGAGCCACCGTGAAACGGAACG
Organism: Thermoguttaceae bacterium; assembly: GCA_028694795.1. GTDB lineage: Bacteria > Planctomycetota > Planctomycetia > Pirellulales > Thermoguttaceae > JAQVKF01. Next base: position 4,107 of record JAQVKF010000020.1, read on the forward strand.
CCTAAACCTAAATACGTGTCTTTTCGAAAACGCCACCTCCGACATCGTCATCACCAGATCGCTGGATCACACCGTATCATCGGAATCGTCATCACGGGAAGCGAGATCGTAGGGCGCACCACACAACACTCCACGGCACATCATTCTACCGCACAGTATAACGGCAGATTCGCGACTCGTCTATAGTGTCCGATTCGTCCATGTCGTCTTGCGATACCTGCGCGCCATGTGTCAAAATGAAACCACCAAAATCGGATCAGTGAACCAGCCGGCGTTGAATCAACGGCCAATGACACTCCATCGGCATCGCCAGCCGGCGTCGAGTTGGCTAATCGACCGTGTGTAATAATGAGAGCACCGACATACGCACGGCCAATCCATTCGTGACTTGATCGAGAATGGCGGAGTGTGGACCGTCGGCCACCTCCGGCGTGACCTCGACACCACGATTGATCGGACCGGGCGCGATAATCAGCACACTATCTTTCGTCTTGGCAAGTCGTTTGGCATCCATAGTATATAAAAACGCATATTCACGGACGGACGGAAATGGACGTGAGGCTTGACGCTCAAACTGAATCCGTAGCAGATTCAATACATCAACTCGCGGCAAAATTTCATCCAAATTCCACGCGACCTCCACGCCCAACTCTTGCCAACGTGGTGAAACCAGCGTCGATGGACCACAAACGATCACATGCGCTCCCAGTTTTTGCAATCCATAAATATTGGAACGAGCCGTACGACTGTGAGAGATGTCGCCCACTAACGCGACCGTCAGCCCCGCGAGAGTCCCAAATTTTCGTCGAATCGTCATGATATCGAGCAACCCCTGCGTGGGGTGTTCGTGAGGACCGTCGCCCGCGTTCACCACGCGACATTTCAGATTATGTGCCAGCATCTCCGGCGTACCAGGCGTTCGATGACGAACGATGACGCAGTCAATTCCCATCGCTTCGATATTTTTCGCCGTATCGATCGTTGTCTCCCCTTTGGCAATACTGCTTGTCGAAGTGGAAAAATCAATCGTATCGGCTCCGAGTCGTCGTGCGGCCAACCCAAAACTCGTCCGTGTGCGCGTCGAATTTTCAAAAAAAAGGTTCACGCACGTTCGATTCGTGAGCAACGGAACCTTGCGGCGTCCGGCATCCAGTGATTGTCGAAAGAGATCCGCTCGATCTAAAATTTGCGTAATCTCCGGTGCGGAAAGCGGTTCCAAACCGAGGAGATGACGACGCTTCCAGCCCTCGCCATTCCGTTGCAACGCGAGATCCCATTCCGCTTGGTTCCAAGCCGTTGAAACCGTTTCGGAACTTTTTACCCCACCCATTTGGACATCTTTTGCCATTTTCTCGCCCATTCTCGCCAACATTTCCCATAAATCTACCCCCCACGATTATACTCTTCTCTCGCAAACACGCCACCTATCGAATGGCAAAATTTGCCGAAAAAAAGGGCCTCCATTTCAGATGGTATGAAAACTTTTGGAGAATAATTTTTTCGATACCACCCGAATAGGGTGAAAATACCTATCTATTTGCGATTATTCCAACGGAAATTTGATGCCAAAAAAAATTTTTGGGGAGAAAAATTCAATTTTGACAAACTCATCCCAAAAAACGATTTGACGGCAGTGCTAGCATTGCTACAATAGTGGCTACGCGTCCGGTGTGTCGGTGACGTGATCGCCGTTGATAACGCTGCCGGCACCTCGTTAAAGAATCATTGAATCCGGCGAGAAATGGCGACGCCGTCTATCTTCCACGTGGCGGGTATCCCTGCGAGGCGAGGATTTTGCCTTCATCGTGAAGATGGTACTCCAAACGTATGGCTCCATTCCAAACGTATGGCTAAGGTCGTATTTTGCGCCGACGGCTTTTCATTTTGTCTGCGTGTTTCCATTGGATGACGTTGTAATCGTGGTCTATTCGGAAAAATGCGGTATGGAAAGAATTGCCGGTAACGCGGAACGCTGTGTTCATGCAATGTTTAACGCTTGTGCCTACACAATGTGATTTTCGAGCCTTATCTTCGGACGGTCACTGTTTCTCGAAAGCATGACTTTTTCGGGAACTTTTACCCCCTAACGGACGGGTGTTTTTCAGTATAATCGTCTTAACCGGCAAACAAAGTGAGGGATGATATCCATGGCCCGGACTAGTCGATATGATTCGTAGAACTTGGTCATGGGACTCGTGATGCAGGGAAGGCGTGTGATTTTGTGGAACAAAATGACGGAACATGGTCTATTCGTGGAACTGACGGTCAACGTCATGACATAGATGACGTAGATCATCAACGGATCGGATTGACGGATAGAGACGCGGCTGGTGCGTCGTGTGTGGATGAACAGGGATGCTGACGTAAGAGAAGGGATTTCGGGGCGCAAGATGCTTTCTATTAACTTTCGAAGGATCGAGACAAACGATTGGACGGATTTCCTGACGCGATCCCGGAAAATCGTGGCGTTATGCCTATTTCCCAAGATGAGCCCATTTCCTTGTGACTGTTCGCATTCGCGATTTTTCATTGCAAAATCGTTCTTGGTTCGGTTTCCATCCGTTGTATTTTCAACTGGAGTCCATACGCAAACGGTTCGTCCGCGCAAAATGGTTCTCACAGGAATGGCCATTGTTACGGACAGGGGTGAACGTTGAATTCCATCTCTGCAAATCAAAATACGGTCGCACGAGCTGTGCTACACGCTCTCGCGGCAAGGGTTGGCGACGACTGTTTCGCTCGGTGGTTCGGCGCGAAAGTGGTGTTGTCGTGGAATGCCGGCGAGCTAACCGTGCGATCGCTCTCTCGATTTGCTTCCGACATGATCCGTAGACGATTTCATAGCGATTTGCTCATTGTCGGGCAACAGGTGACTGGTGACCTTCCACGTCTCGTTTTTACATCCCCCCCCAAAAAAACTCCACAAACGACCGAGGAAATTGTAGACGCGATTGTAGCAACAGATCCCGCAACACACGTAAAATGCGCTGATTTTACGGCTAGTGCCAATTCGGTAGAACGCGTGTTGCATCCCGCAGAGTCGGCGATACCGGCTTCCGCGAATCGTGCCGATTTTACGGAAGAAATTCATGCCGTAAATGTCGCTGATTTAATAGATAGTAACGATTCCGCCGAAAAAATAAGTGTTTCCGGGCGTTCGCCTTCCGAGGCACTCGCCGCAGGCTTGGATACCACAGCAGAGCGAAGGGCATTGGACGAAGCTGCGGTAATGGTTGGTGAAATCGCGCCCGACGAAATGTCTAGGTGCGGGCGTAGAATCAGTCGGAAGAAGGAAGCCGTCGTTCGAAAGCAGTCGGTTCAGATCAAACGGGTTTCTCCCAAGAAAACGGTTTCCGAGCGAGCGACGGCTCATTCGCACCCAAACGATTCCCCGTCGAAAAAAAGAATCAAATCTTCCAAACGTCGTAAACCGGTGATATCGGAAAAACCGGTGATACAGGTCGAAGCGGTGGTAGTGGACGAGGCAAGAAGTAACGATTCGAGAGATGCGGTTGCGAAAAAGGCGGCTGCCTCCAAGAGGACCACCGTTTCTAAAAAGACCACGCGAAAAGCGGTCAAGAAGTCCGTGCGAACCACCAAAGCGTCGGTCACGAAAACAGCGAAAAAAGCCGTGCGAAAAGTCATAACGCCACTGTTCCGCTCCCAAACGGTATCCGAACTCCCGAAGGCAAACGAGAGTGGGGTGATATGCACGCGACCGTCCATCTCGATGGAGGCGGCGTCCCCAATGGAGACGGCGGGAAAATATTCCGTAGAACGAGAAGTGTCTGATTCGGTGACGGTCGAAAGCAAGCCGGTTGCCGAGGACAATCGGGCTAAATTACCGAGACGCAAGTCGCATTCTCGAACGGTTTCCAAATCACGACCGCTCTTCACCGAAATGTCGGACGCCCCGAAGATTTCCAATCATATGGAAAACTCAAACAAAATCAACGGACAGCCCACGAAACCGGTTTTACTCCATCTGGCAACGAAAAGCGAACACTCCCAACCGCAACCAGCGGACAGGATGCCGCTCTCCGCACGGACTGTGTCGCCAACGGAGGGAACTGTGTCGCCGACGGAAGAGACCACGGCGGTTGTGTCATCCTCCACGTTGAGTATTTCCTCAGCTAGGAACGTTTCCACATCGAGCGTGTCGGAATCGAGTTCAGCGGTGGAGGAGGCTTTGAGTGGAAATAGTTACACGCTGTCAACGTTCCAATGGAGCGATCACAACGGCATCGCAAGAGAGACCTCACGCACAATCATCGAATATCCCGGTCAGTACTCACCCTGTTTGTTTTACGGAACGACGGGGGTGGGGAAGACACATTTGGTACGAGCGTTGCTGAACGAGCACAAGCGTCGTCATCCGCGTGGAACCTCGATTTACATGACATCTGAACAGTTTACAAGTGATTATGTCGCGGCGGCCAGCGGCGGCGGCTTCCCCAGTTTTCGACGACGATACCGAAGTTGCGATCTCTTCGTGTTGGAAGATTTACAGTTTTTCCTTGATGGTAAAACGTCTACCCAAGTGGAACTTTACCATACGGTGGACACACTACTTCAATCACAGAAACAGGTATTATTCACAGCGGATCGTCCGATTCCGGAGATGCAGCAGCTTGATTCGCGGCTCCTGGCGCGAATTCAAGGCGGTATGGTCTGTTTGCTTTCGATGCCCGGTTACGCGACACGATTGGAGATATTGCGGCAGCGAAATCGTCAACAGGCGGGACGGCGTGGCGGCGGCACGTTGTGGGCGGATTCCGTGTTGCAGCGGATCGCCGCTCGTGTCACAACGCAAGTTCGAGAGCTGTTCGGTGCTCTCAATCGCTTGGAAGCATTCCAACGTGTCAGTGGTCGGCCGCTTACGGATCACGAGATTGACGAGGCGTTGGACGAATTGGTTCAGGAAAATAGCCGTGCGATTCGATTGGCCGATGTGGCACATGCCGTCTGCGCGACATTCGGCTTGGAGGATTCTGGATTGCAATCCGATTCCCGCGTTAAACGTTTTTCCGAACCGCGAATGTTGGCAATGTGGCTGGCTCGTAAATACACGCGAGCGGCACTGACGGAAATTGGCGCGTTTTTCGGCGGGCGTAAGCATTCAACCGTGATCTCCGCTCAAAAACGTGTTGAAAATTGGATCGAAGATGGTCAGACGCTCTCTTTTTCGGATACTCCACTCCGTGTCGAAGAGGCGATTCGACGTGTTGAGGAGTGTTTGCGTGCGTCGTGAGCCGACGTGTTTTTATCCACACTGGTTTTTACGTCTCTCCTGCCCCGCTGCGCGGACAATCAGGTTGGTGTGGTCCATCCGTAAGCCGAGGCCTGGAACGAATGGGCCACACCGGCAGGTTATACTTTTTACCTGACGGTGATACAACCAATTTACACAACGCATTTGCAGGTAAAGAACATCACTGCCGTGTTACCAATCGCCTCCGGACCACGTTCACCTGTACGAATCCGAATACAATCGGCCAGATCCATCACGAAAATCTTGCCATCGCCAATATGTTCCGTACGAGCGGCTTGGATGATCGTGTCAATCGTGCGTCTAGGATAGTCGTCGTTGAGCAATCTCTAATCGTACTTTTTTCAGTAGCGTCACCTCCAATTTGACGCCACGATACGATTCGTTGTATCCCATCCGATGACCACATTCTAAGGCATTGACCACCGACATTTTGGCGATCAATTCCCGTTGCAACGCTTGCTTGACATCATTGAGTATCTCCGGCGAATATACGCTATGACCAGTTTCATTTCTAAGTTCCTATTGGTACGATTTTGAACATTTCTCTTGGGTACACTGTCCGAAAGGTCTGTTGAACAAATCTCATCGAACAAATAGCATCGGACTTCGAAAAATTCTCTTCACACAGTGGTCCAGGTATCGAAGTTCGGATAAGCCGACATGCCATGTTCTCCAATATCGAGCCCTCGCAATTCTTTCGCTCGTGAAACTCGCAACCCTATAGTATATTTGAGCAGTGTGAACGGAATGAAACCGAGTCAGTCGCCCGAATAAACGCCAAGCCAGCACCCTCGCATTGAGTCATTAAAAGTTCCCAGCCGCCGCCATAAAATAATCCCGTTCCATCCATCGCGAATCATCCGATTGAAAGCATACCAAACAAACCGCATACCCCGTGAACACTCACCGATCCCACCGGATCGTCGATTTTGAGCACACGATCGATGAAAATAATGGAACCAATCACCAGTCCCCCAGCAATCGCTCCGATGACCACGGCACTTAGCGGGGGCGACAATATCACAGCCCGCCGTGATGTCCGCCAAGCCAGCTAAAATACCGTTAAGTGGCATGGTGGCATCCGATTTACCGAAAATCACCCACGAAATCCCCACGGCGGAAACCGCTCCTGCCGTTGCCGGACCTCAGGATTCTCCTTTTCTCAGGATCAATCACCACAAAGCATACAGCGCACAAAATTGCCATCGCACGGTGGGAACATTGGATATTTTTGCCGAAAAAGAATTCGCCACGTGCGAAAGAGAATATGGATTCCCTTTTGAAGATAAAAACGTTATAACGGATAAAGGGGCGGGATTTCGCGACTTGTTTGGATTGACGCAAGTCAATTGACAATCGCAAGTCGGTTGGCAATTGACTATCACGATCATATTCTATTGATTGATAAACGAAAGGGTTCTCATGGAAGCGAATGCGAAAAAATTTCTGGAAGAGATGCTGACGACACCGTCGCCGTCGGGATACGAACAGCCCGTACAGCAAGTGGTCCGAAGCTATGCGGCTCCGTTCGCCGATTCGGTACATACTGACCTCCACGGCAATGTGATTTGCGCAAAAAATCCAACCGCGAAACGGCGAATCATGCTCTCCGGACATTGCGATCAGATTGGTTTAATCGTGCAGTATATTGATGCGGACGGCTTCATTTTCGTCCAACCGATTGGCGGCTGGGACGTGATGATGCTGCCCGGTCAGCGAATGGTCGTGTGGACCGACGCGGGGGCCATTCCAGCCGTCATTGGACGCAAACCGATCCATCTGCTCTCGGTTGAAGAACGAAAATCGGTACCGAAAATGGAAGACCTTTGGCTTGATATCGGTGCGACGAATAAGGAAGAAGCCGAGAAACTCGTGCGAATCGGCGATTGTGTGACGCTCGAATTGGAAATGCGATATCTTCCGAACAGCCGCGTCGTCTCACCCGGACTCGACGACAAAGTCGGAACATGGACTGTGGTAGAAACGCTGCGGCGGGTCGATAGCCAAAAATTGACCGCAAACGGGTGGGGCGTTTTCGCCGTATCAAGCGTCCAGGAGGAGATCGGATTGCGTGGCGCGAAGACCAGCGCATTCGGTATTGATCCTGAGGTCGGTATCGCGGTTGATGTGACTTTCAGCACCGATTTCCCGACCAGCGAAAAGAAAAAAATCGGCGATATCAAAATCGGCTGCGGCCCGGTCGTGGCTCGTGGACCGAATCTCAATCCGCGCGTCGTCGCCGGATTGCTCACAGCGGCTCAATCGGACACCCACCCAATTCCCGTCCAAATCGAAGCGATTGGTCGCGGTACGGGAACCGACGCGAACGCCATTCAGGTGAATCGCGCGGGGGTCGCCGCCGGTCTGGTCAGCATTCCGAACCGATACATGCACAGCCCCGTGGAGCTTTGCTCACTGGAAGACTTGGATCAAGCGGCTGAACTGCTCGCTCGATTCATCGAATCGCTGAACGCAACGAGCGACCTCACACCGTAGCGGCGGTGTCGAATACCAATCATCGTTGAAAATTCGCGGTAACCTTTCCTATTGTCCATGCCCGCCATGTTGGTTTTCCTTGTGGCGGCGTGAACGGTTCCATCTTCCCCTTCCCCACTCACATTTTACATGGGATGATCCACCATTTGGGGGTTCACCATCGTGAGTAGAAGTGGAATATCTCCGGTTATTTGAATTTTTTAGCTTTTGCCTTGAGTGCTTCATATTCCTTCTTTTGGTCAGGAGTGAGCACATTCATCACACGATCGTCACGCTCTTTTCTGAGAGCCTTGAGTTGAGCTTCCAACGTTTCGATCTGCTTAGCGTATTCATCTTGGATTTTATAGACTTCCGCCCGCTGCTGCTTGTTGATAATTAGCGAAAAATAGGTTGGCAATCGTCGAACGATGGATTTTGGCGTGGTTTTCTCGGCTGGGGCAACCTCCGACGCCGGCTTTTCAGACGCAGTTTCTGGGACGGCAGGGGTGGGGGTAGCTGGGGCTGGGGCGGCCGCAGGAGCCTCCACGGCGGGAGCTGCCGGTGGTGTCGCCGCATCCTGTCCCAACGCAATCCCCGTCCAAAGCAAACCACCACAGATTCCACTCAACATATAGGCCAAACTTCGTCTCATGAACGTTTCCTCCTCAAAAAATGCAACCGTAATAAATCTTCACTATGATAAACATTTTGTCCCGTATGAAACAAGAGGGTTCACCGCACTATCCTGAAATTTTCGATTATTCTCGACCGAATTTCGATCCCAATGGGTGATGATGAGAACCAACTCAAACGATTTCTCAACGAAAGGGATGGATACCCCAAAAAATCTATCGAACACGTACCAAAATTTTCACCCTCTCCACGGGCTTGGAACCTTGGACAATTCTCAGCCGGGTTGGGTACCCATCAAGAAGAAAAAGTGGTAGAATGAAGGCCACCGTGAAGATGGGATGCCGCATACCGTGCCGTTCCCGTCAGAGGGTTACCAAAATACGCCTCCACAAGGGAAATTCGTTTTCCGTGGTGAATTTGTTTTAGACCGCGTCAACTTCCGACTATGTGTCTATGATTGGAAACGGGACGGACGGCTGACGTGTTTGAACATTTTCAAGTGGGTATCAAGCAACGCCTGCGACTTTTGTACGAAAGACCATTGTGCGAAAAATCGCGGACGTTATATAACAAAACATGAAACAAATGTATAAAAGATTTCAGCATTCATAAGCCTCTATTTGGAAATGGAATCAGTGAGATGGATACCATTCGACAACAGTTTGTCGCTGATCTCGCGGCAGCCGATGGAAACGCGAAAGCGGTAGAAGATTTACGTGTCAAATATTTTGGGCGTAAAGGTACAATCACTCAATTGGCAAAGAATACCGACTTTTCTAAATTTTCTAGCGAAGAACGAAAATCGTTTGGTATCCGCTTGAATGAATTGAAAACGTTTGCGGAAGAAGCGATTCGTTCGGCACAGGAATCCGCCAAAGCGGCGTCCGCGGCGAAACCGAAGGCGAAAATTGATCTCACACTGCCTGGGGCCGACCATCGACTGGGCTCAATGCACCCAATCTCGCTCGTGCAGATTGAATTGGAAGAGATTTTCCAGGGCATGGGATTCCGCGTATTGACCGGTTATGAAATCGAAACGGAATTCAACAATTTCACTGGACTGAATATTCCTGAAGATCATCCAGCACGTGAAATGCAAGACACTTACTGGTTGAAAAACGGGATGTTATTACGAACGCATACGTCGCCCAACCAAGTGCGGGCGATGAGGAAATTCGGTGCGCCGGTCCGAGCGATTTTCCCCGGTCGCTGTTTCCGAAATGAAGCGACCGATGCCTGTCATGAAACAACGTTTTATCAGTGCGAAGGATTGATGGTCGATCGGAATATCTCTGTGGCAAACCTGATCGCCGTAATGCGTGAGTTGCTATGCGAAGTCTTCCGACGTGAAGTAACCGTACGTTTGCGACCTGGCTTTTTCCCATTCGTTGAACCAGGTTTTGAATTGGATGTACAATGTCTCATCTGTGGCGGTAAGGGCTGTCCGACCTGTAAACAGAGCGGTTGGTTGGAATTGATGCCGTGCGGTTTGATCCATCCTCGCGTTCTGGAAATGAGCGGTATTGATTCAAAGGAATTTTCCGGCTTCGCGTTTGGTGTCGGTCTGACCCGTTTGGCGATGATGAAATACGGCATTCCCGATATTCGATTGCTGTTGGGCGGCGATATTCGCTTCTTTGAACAGTTCGCGGCCACGGTTTAGGAATTTTTGAGACCCATACGAAACGATTGCCAAAAGTTGCAACATACACGGAATAAGCGATTATGAAAATTTCTTTAGAATGGATATCGGATTTCGTCGATCTATCGGGGATTGATGTGGCAAAAATTGCGAATGAATTGACGCTGCGTACCGCGGAAGTCGAAGGAGTCGAGACCGTACACCGAAACTTGCGTGGCGTGCTGGTTGGCAAGATTCTTACGGCGGAACCTTTTGCCGCCGACAAAGATGGCGAGCCGAAAACTTATCACCGTTGTACTGTCGTGTGCGGACAAAATGGCGATGGTACCCCTCGGACATATCAAACTGTGTGCGGTGCGCCCAACGCGCGAGTAGGATTGATCGCTCCGTTCGCTCCGGCTGGCGTGGTGTTGGCGGGAGATAAAAAAATCGAAAAATCAACCGTGGCGGGCTATCCGAGCGATGGCATGCTGTGCAGCGCGGCGGAAATTGGTTTGGGTTACTGGCACGAAATGTTGTTCGAAATGCCGGAATCGACCATCGTCGGAACACCGCTCGAAACCCTGATTCCAGAAGAAGATACGCTGATCGAAGTCGATAATAAAAGCGTTACCCACCGTCCGGACCTATGGGGCCATTACGGCTTTGCGCGAGAATTCGCCGCTCTGCTCAACCGACCACTGCGTCCCTATCCCGTGGAAGATCTCGATCAATTCAACCATTTGCCGGCGTTTCCACTCACGGTGGACGCTCCAGAAGATTGCCCCTGTTACGGTTGTTTGGCGTTCGAGATGCCGCGAACCGTGATACCATCGCCGATCAAAATGCAGTATCGACTCCACACGTTGGGGCAGCGTACGTTCAACCTGCTGGTCGATATGACGAACTATGTATCGCTGGAACTTGGGCAACCGTCCCACGCATTCGATGGCGATTATGTGAAAGCGATTCGCGTCACGCCGATGGGCAAAAATGGCAGTTTTACGACGCTCGACGGTCAAGAACGCAAAATGTTGCCGGATGATTTGCTGATTTGGAATCAGAATGAACCGGTGGCGATCGCGGGTATTATGGGCGGTCTGCATAGCGAAGTGACCGTGAATACCGATAAGCTGTTGTTAGAGGTGGCAAATTTCAAAGCCTCACGGATTCGACGTACCGGAGGTCGATTGGATTTGCGAACGGACGCCTCGCAGCGATTCGAAAAGAGTCAACCGCCGGTCAATGTGAAAGTGGGCACCGCTCGGCTGTTGCGATTGGTGGTGGAAGCCGGGGCACAACCGACCGTCACGAGCCGCTTTACGTATGTTGGCGATCTAAAAGAAGATTATCGACCACTTTCGATGTCGCGGGATTTGCTGCATCGTCTCGCTGGTCAGGCGATTCCAGACGATACAGTACTGGATATTCTCCATTCGCTCGGTTTTCTGGCTGAGTTCGACGCCACGGGGATCTTGCAGGTGGGCATTCCGTCCCATCGCAGCCAAAAAGATATTTCCATCCCGGAGGATATCGTGGAGGAAGTGCTGCGAATGTATGGTTATGCCAATATTCCACCCGTCATGCCCAAAGTTCCGCTCGAACCGTTATACACGGAAAAAGCGTTGCGGTTTGAACATCGAATTCGGCGTTTGTTGACACAGGGACATCGATTTATCGAAGTCCAAACATACGGCTGGATGGACGACGCATTTTTGGCGAAAATCGGTTATGAACCGAAAGCGACGTTGGAGTTGGCGAATCCATCGAATCAAAATTTTCGACGTATGCGTACCAGTTTGATTCCGAACCTTTTGCCGCTTGTCAAGCAGAACAAAGTCCATCGAGAGGCGTTTCGCTTGTTCGAGATCGGACATGTTTACTACCCACGTGAGACGGAGTTTCGCGGTGAGGGGCCGCTGCAATTATCGCAAGAACGACGTGTGGAGGTCGGCTGCTTCTCCGGCATTAGCTACCAGCAAGGAAATCAACCGTCACTGGAGGAACATTTCCGCCAAATCCGCGGCGCCATCGAAGATATCGGCAGCTTTGTGAACAATGGTGTTCGTGCTAAAAGTGAAGTCGGCGGGGCGGAACAAAGTACCGCACCATGGGAAAATCCTGGCGAATTCATCATTTTCACACGCAATGGTGAAGAAGTGGCACGCGCGGGAATTTTGCCCGGAAAAATGCTGGAAACCGTGATAGGCGAAGGTTCTGGACAGGTCGTTTGGTTCGAGATGAGAGCGAAATTGGATTCGTATCTGGAATATCCGGAGTTCAAATATCAACCATTACCCGTCTATCCGCAATCATGGCAGGATTACTCGATCTGCTGGTCGATGTCCGATGGATTTACAGCCCTCTCGGACAAATTAGCAGCCTTTACCCATCCGCTGCTGCGTAAGAGCGAATTCGTGACCGTCTATAAAGGAAAAGGCCTGGAGCTTGGCACGGCAAGTTATACTTTCCGGTATTGGATCGGTACGGATCACACGATGAGCGAAGCTGAGATCGACGGCTTCCGAACGGATTACCTTGCGTTCCTGAAACGTGAAGGATTGACGTTACGTGGGTAACCGAGAACATTCAGACCGACGGCGGACTTATGGCGATTACCAAACGCCATTGGATTTCTGTCGTCGCGTTTGCCAATTGTTGCAAACCTTGTACCACGATCAGCCGCGAACCGTTTTGGAACCGACCTGCGGCGTAGGGAATTTTCTCGTAGCCGCGGCGGAAACATGGCCTTTGGTCGAACGACTCTGCGGTTTGGAAACGAACGAAGCGTATGCGACGGAAGCTCGGAATCGATTGTCGAAAATCGCTACGCCTGAGCGGTTGATGCTCGTGTGCGGCGATTTTTTTTCATTCGAAACGACGCGGCTACGACAATGGATTGATGGTAAAAACGCAAGTGGCGAATCGGATGGTACGTCTGACTTCCATCGTGGAAAATCGGCAAAATCAGAGCGAGGCCCAATTTGGATCGTGGGAAATCCACCGTGGGTGATGAGCGATACGTTGAGCGGATTGAATGCCGCGAATCCCGTACCGCGTTCTAATTTTAAGCGAGCGAAAGGATTGGAGGCAATCACCGGAAGTGCGAATTTTGATCTTTGCGAATCGGTGATTTTGCGATTATTGGAAGCGTTTGACCAGACCGATACGCTGGTGGCAATGCTCTGCAAAACAAGCGTGGCCAGAAGTGTTTTCCGCGAAATGGTTCGACGCCGAATTCAGTCGCGATCGGTCCGGCTCTTTCGATTTGACGCGCGTCGCGTGTTCGGCATTACCGCGGACGCCGGTCTGCTGACGATCCAACTGGTTTCCCAAGGCGAAAAAATGCGAGAGGAACAAACCGAAAATCCTCCAACACGAAGTGATTTGGGCCGCGATTCTTGCGGGAATCGAGAGAATCCATCGACACCATGTGGCGCGGAAGCATATAAAACAAAACGTTGCGAAGTGTATGATTTCGAACGTCCGACCGTTCCTACGTCGGTGTTTGGTTTTCGTGATGAACGATTTTATGCCGAGTTGGATGCCGACGCGGACGCGGAATATCTGAAGTTCGACGGCTCGTGCTGCTTCGAGTGGCGTCAGGGAATCAAACACGATTGCGCAAAGGTGATGGAATTGGAACGAGAAGACGCCAGCATTTCCGAATCGGAACAGGCGGTTCCGAATGGAAAGGGGCGAGAAACTTCCAATTTTGTAAAACCGTCCGCTTTCATGACGTATCGTAACGGATTGGACGAAACGGTGGAGTTGGAAGAGGAGTATCTTTTTCCGCTGGTGAAAAGCAGCGATTTTCGGACGGCGATGGTGACACGCTTTCGGAAATGGATCGTGGTCACTCAGCGAAAAGTAGGTGAATCGACCGCGCGAATCGAGTCAACGGCTCCGGCAACGTGGCGTTATTTAATGGGACACACGACGATGTTTGAGAAACGCAAAAGTGTGATCTATCGCCACTCTCCCCCATTCAGTATTTTTGGTGTGGGTGAATATTCGTTTTCACGATTCAAAGTAGGCGTTTCCGGATTCTACAAAACGCCGAAATTTTGCCTATTAACGGCGGAAAAACCGGTAATGCTCGACGATACCGGTTATTTTTTGCCGTTCGATCAGTATAATCTTGCGTATACGACAATGCTCCTGTTGAACGAATCCCATATTCAACGTTTTTTGCAATGCGTGTCGTTCCGGGACGCCAAACGACCGTGGACGAAAGCAGTATTGTCACGTATCGATTTTTCCAAATGTATCGATCATGTGAATGTGACCGATCTGATACGTGTGGAAACCACGTTGGAATTGGAACCACGGGTGAACGAAGCGATCTTCGCGGAATTTCGTGCCGCGGTATGGAAACGGCCCAAACACACGGATTAACATCACACGGTTTCAAACACGATGACGACATGAAAAAAACGCGAACGCCCAATAAAATGAAACAAGTATAAACCCTTTACGGACATGAGGTATCAAAATGACGGAAATAATGCAACGATACGACGCGGCGATGGAACTTCATGAGGCGGGCAATACGGACGAGGCGATCGTTCAATTGGAAGCTATCGTGAAAGACGATCCCAACTTTGCCTTGGCTCACAATGCGTTGGGTGTTTTTTACGGTCGTAAAGAAGATTTTGACCGTGCGTTGGAACACGCCAGCCGTGTATGCGAGTTGGAACCGAACGACGCGTTTAGCTTTGTGGCCCAAAGTATCGCGGCGATCGGTGCGGGCCAAAGCGCGGTCGCGGAAGAAGCACGTGCCAAAGCTCAAGAAATTCAGTGGGCCGAGATTCGCAAACAATTCGAAGAAGCTGAACAGGCTAAAGAAATTGCCGATGCCGCGACCGACGCCACGGATGCCCCAAACACGCAAAACGCCGAATAATCCCGAAGCTCAATCGCCGTATGACAGGAGAAAACCCGATGAACGAATCCGATCATTCCTCCAGCGTGTCTTCCGTGCCAGCCGCATCCACAACGACGAACACTACGTCCCAGCAATGGAAACCCATTTCGTCCGTCGAACGTCGTATTTTGGGTGTGTTGGTCGAAAAAGCGAAAACGGTCCCCGATTCCTATCCGTTGACGTTGGTTTCGTTGACCTCTGGCGCAAATCAAAAAACGAATCGGTTTCCGCTGATGAATTTAGAGCCGGAAGACGTCGAAGAAGCTCTGGACCATCTACGTCAACTCGGTGCGGTGACGCTGGTCCAAGGTTTTGGGCGTGTGGAAAAATATCGACACTGCCTTCACGACTGGATGGGCGTGGAAAAAGTGGAACTAGCGGTGATGGCCGAACTGCTGTTACGCGGTGCACAATCCGAAGGCGATCTAAGAAGTCGTGCCAGCCGAATGGAACCGATTCCCGATCTGCCAACGCTTCGGACCCTTCTGAAATCATTGATGGACAAGGGACTCGTGCTTGCGGTAACGCCAGAAGGTCGTGGACAAATTTTTGCGCACGCCTTATATCAGCCACAAGAACTGGAGAAAGTGTATCGAGAAGCGGGCCGTGACGGAGCTTCCGTCGCCATGGAAACCTCGGCGAAAGTAGCGGCACAACCATCGGGCGAGGGTTCGGGAGAAGCGTCAGCGGCTCACCATTCGCAGATAGGCGATGCGACGCTGGTGACGGAATTGCAGGCAGCGATCAACAGTACGCGGCAACAAATGCAATTGCTCCAAAATGAAGTGCAACGCTTAACCGAAACAGTGCAAACGTTGGAAACGGACCTCCAACGATTGCGGAGCGAGTTAGGTGCGTGACGTCCCATGGGAATTGATACGCCGCCTATTTCGGTTGACCATCGAACGGACGAGCGATTTTACCACGGTAAAACACGAATGAAAATGAATCCAACGAAACAGATCACATATCGGTCGAAAAATGAGTATCAGAAGGGATAAATAAACCAAAATGAGTCGTCGGCAACGATGGATTGCGGTTCTGAGTATAATCGGAGCAACATTCGGTTGGGGAACGATCCCTGTGTTTCTAAAACATCTTACGATGACCCGCGGTGATTACCTCGTCCTTGACGAAACGGATGATAGGAGGACAGCGGAAAATATGTTGCTCGGTGCGCCGACAAATCTTGCGGCTGTGAACACGATCCGCGAACCGCTACGTGAAAATGAAGCCGATTCCGATGAAACTTCCCGCACAGATCGCGATTCCCTAAAAGCGAAATTACGCGGTACGAAAGTCGATCCGTGGACACTCAATGGATTGCGATATGGCATTAGTGCCCTGTTTTGGTTACCCTTTTTGCTTCCGTTTCGCCGAAAATATATGTATGCGGACGTGCCGGAGCCGGACGGAACGGTGGTGCATCGGAGTCTATGGCGAGATGCGCTGCTACCCGCGGGGGTCAACTCGGTCAGTCAGGCGGCGTATGGTCTTTCATTTTTGTATATTTCCGCTTCCACTGTCGGTTTTTCTCTACGATTATCGATCATTCCGACGATTTTTTTCGGCTATCTCTTCCTGCGTGAAGAACGTCAGCTGCTCAAAACGGTTGGATTTTGGGGTGGAACGCTACTGAGTTTTGTAGGGTTGATCGGTATTTTTCAGGACGAAATGATCCATGTTGGCAGCAGTGATAACGACTGGCTGCATGGTGGCGGCGCACTCGCTCTGACGATGGTTTTCTGGGGAGCATATTCCGTTGCCGTACAGAAAAAGACAAAAATTTATTCCTCATTCCAAAGTTTCGCGGTCATCAGCCTATACACGGCAATTGTGTTGGTGATTGGAGCGTTGATTTTTGGTGATCTCGATTCGCTTTCGCTGATTTCGGCGAAATGTTGGCGTGAAATTACTATTTCCGCACTGATCGGAATCGCGTTAGGACACGTCCTATACTACTATGCGATTGCGGCGTTAGGTTCCATCGTGGCGTCCTCCATTTTACTGCTGTCCCCTATCGTCACCAAATCGTTAGCCATGTTTTTCCTGGGTGAACCGATCGGTTGGCGTAGTTGCCTCGGTGGATCAGTATTGATCCTAGGCGGTTTTGCCATTATGTGGGCCCAATCACGGATCGCAAAAACCGTGCCCCTAGACATTGCCAAATAACACCTTTTACCCGACGCTGGTAGCACCAACGTTCGATAGAAAACCCTCCCGGATTGCATTACAAACGGTCGGGCCGCATGGTGCGGCTGCCGTTTTACCTGACGCTGGTAGCACCAACGTCCAATAAGAAAACCCTCCCGGATTGCGTTGCAAGCGGTCGGGATAGAGTGATATATTTCGCGAAATATTTGATAAGTGAGGACCGGAAGCCGTAGGCAATCGTCCGAACGGATTTATGCCAACGTCGCGGTAGCGACAACTCGCAACGGCACGTTTGCCGCCGGGTCGGGTTTGCAGAACCAAATTTATACAAAAATCGTCCATATTGTTGTATCAATCACCTTTGACACTTTGGTAACATCATGAATCCCGCCTATCTATACTCTGGAATCTTTGTCGCTTACACGCTTCTCATTTTCGCGGTCACGTGGCTCACCTCACGTCGCGCGACGAATGCGACTTTTTTCGTCGGGAATCGTCAGTCCCCATGGTTTGTGGTGGCATATGGCATGATCGGCGCGTCGCTCTCCGGCGTAACTTTCATGTCCGTGCCCGGCATGGTCGCAAAGCAAAATTACTACTATATGCCAATGGTTTTCGGTTTTTTCTGCGGTTATCTCATCGTGGCAACGGTGCTGATGCCTCTGTATTATCGCATGAATTTGACTTCCATTTACGGCTATCTCGAAAGTCGATTCGGTTTCTGTTCGTATAAAACAGGCGCGGCATTTTTCATCCTGTCTCGAACGCTCGGTGCGACACTACGAATGTTCCTCGTCGTTGAGGTGCTGTATTTATTTATATTGCGTCAATTTGGTATGCCGTTCTGGGTCGCGGCGTTGATCTTTATTTTGCTCATTGTGGCATACACTTTCGAGGGGGGGATCAAAACGATCGTCTGGACGGACACACTGCAAACGACGTTCATGTTATTAGCGGTTGTCGTTTCGATTTATTTCATCAGCCGTGAAATGAAATGGGATTTCGCAACCCTGTGTACTTCCGTAACAGGCAGTCCATATTTTCGATTCTTCGATACCGATTGGCGTTCGACTTCGTTCTTTTTGAAGCAATTTTTCAGCGGAATCGTCGTAACCATCGCCATGACCGGTCTCGATCAAGAGATGATGCAGAAGAATCTTAGCTGTAAAAATATTCATGATGCACAAAAAAACATGTTTGTCTTCAGCGGAATTTTAATCGTGATGAATTTCCTTTTCCTAACGCTCGGTGCGGTGTTGATGATCTATCTCCATTCGAGTGGTACGGCGAATAGCGACCAGCTCACTCAGTGGATCATGGCGAATCAAACGGACCGTATCTTCCCCACGGTCGCGTTTGAACATCTCGGTACCGTCGCGGGGCTTGTTTTTTTCATTGGGCTTATTTCCTCGGCATATCCGAGTGCGGACGGCGCACTCACGTCGCTCACGACTTCTTTTTGCATCGACGTGTTGGGAATGAATCGCAGAACAGATTGGGACGAAACGAAGCGAAAGCGTGTGCGTTATTTCGTACATCTTTCGTTCGCCGTGCTTTTCCTGCTGTTGATTCTATTTTTCAACGCCGTGCGAAATGATTCGATTATCAATCTCGTGTATGCGATTGCGTCGTATACCTATGGTCCGCTGTTAGGATTGTTCTTTTTCGGCATTTTGACACGCCGACGATTGCGTGACGGTTGGGTCCCGTTCATCGCGGTGTTGTCGCCGATATTATGTTTTATCTGTGATTATTACGGTAAGAAGAATTTCGGTTTCAGCTTTGGATTTACGCTCTTGATCGTCAACGGAATGTGTACGTTCATCGGATGCGGATTAGCAAGCCAAAAAGCTCCGGACCGTGCCGAACCGAGCGAGGTGTGATCGGAATGGGGCCAAATAGACCGGGTCCCATGATTTTTGTTTACGGACGTGTTGTTTTATTGTAAACTGGCTTTTACCGGATCTCGTCGTGATTCAATCGGTCGGCTTACCAATAGTCCATTTTAACCCAACCGCTCCATAGCGAGCGGGAAAATTACGGACGCATGGGAGGAACAACATGAGCATTCCATCAAGTGAAAAAATAGGTTTTGATTTGGAAAAACCTAGTGTTACACCTGCGTTGCGTCAGCTCATGGAACTGGCGAACGGTTATCGAGGCATTTGTGTCCTTGGCGCATTGGCGGAATTGGGCGCGTTCGACGCACTTTCCACTCGTCCGCACCCTGATGGCACCACGAATTCCACCGCGAACCACGTGGCATCCTCACCGGGTGAAACGGCGGCGTTCCACACGTTCGAGGCGTTGTCGGCGGCGATACCGAGCGAACGACGAGCGTTGCGGATTTTGTTCGACGCGGCAACAGCGCTGGAAGTTCTCGAAAAACGAGATGAAGCGTATGCGATTCGTTCGGAATATCGGGAATATCTCGATCCGAACGCACCGCGAACCTATTTGCCCATGTTATGTCACACGATGAGTTGTTTACGGAATTGGACCCAGCTGGCACGAACAGCTCGCGATGGTGTGCCAGCGTCGCAATTAGAATCGTTCCCACGTGCGAGCATTCGAGGAGCGGACAACGATCGGGCGGCGTTCATCGCGGCGATGCACTCCGTTTCAGGACCATTAGCCGGGGGATTGGTCACGCATCTATCGAAAGTTCTGACGAATATGCACCCGCCATTCAGCATCCAAACGGTGCTGGATGTGGGTGGAGCTTCGGGAACGTGGACGCTCGAATTTTTGAAGGCAAATCCCAAATCCCGCGCCATTCTGTTTGATCTGCCCGACGCGATTCGTCAGGCGAAGGCACGTTTGGTGACCTCTCCATTTGCGGACCGGATCACGTTGGTCGAAGGTGATTTTTATCGTGATCCACTGCCAACGGGGGCAAATTTTGCATGGGTTTCTGCCATTGTACATCAACACGGTCGAGAGGAAAATCGCAAACTGTATGGGAAAATTCGCAACTCGCTTACCAAGGGCGGCATGGTGGCGATTCGTGACCTAGTGATGTGCGTGGATCGAACCACCCCCATCGAAGGTGCGTTATTTGCGGTTAATATGCTCTCGGCAACGATGACAGGCGGCACATTTACGCTGGATGAATTTCGTGAAGACCTCGAATCAGTCGGTTTCGCGCAGGTCCAACTCACCGTCGATCGCCCCGATATGTTCGCCGTCGTCACAGCCAAAACCGTCGAAACGGGCACCATTTGACGTTGGATGTACGAAAGCGGTTTTCCTCGGAGAATCGCTTTCGAGCGAGTCACAGCCGTCCCGTGTTCCGTCGAGTGGAACATTGCCCATTCCGAATGCTATGCCATGGATTTTTTCCACTTTCTATGCGTGCAGAGGGGATTCCTCCATCGTTTGAAATAGCCTCTTACGCAAAACTCGATCAGCGTTATAATAATGACCAACGAGTCAATGATCCGCATAATGGTCCACGTGACGATGCCGGCCCCGAAACCCACCTAGGGACATATCAGGTGAAATTTCCGCAAACTGCGTATCGGAACGTCGTTCGGGATGTCGTCATCCGAATGGGTCATGGTCGGAGGTCGGGCAGGTTATCGTTCGGACGGAACGCTCTGATGCGCTGTTACCAGAACGTTTTGCCCCAAATGGGACTCGGAATCACGTACATGGAAGAGGTGGTCGGTGAACGCGGAAGTGATGGTGATAGTACAGGAGCGACTGGGGTTTCGAGGCACGGTCGCGTTGATTACGCTCATGAATATGATTTGTCCTTTTGCGACGGACCTTTATATGCCGGCACTTCCGACAATGAGTCAATACTTTCATTCGCAAACGCTGGTCAATTTCACGATGAGTGGTTATTTTCTCGCCTTTGCGATAGGCATGTTTCTGTTTGGCCCCTTAAGCGATAAATATGGTCGCAACACGATTCTGCGTGGTGGAGCGATTCTGTTTACGCTATCGAGTATCAGTTGTGCGTTGGCCCCGGGGATTTACGCACTCATCGCGGGTCGTGTCGTGATGGGGCTGACCGCTGGCGCGATGATCACGGTTTCGATTGCGTTGGTAAAAGACTGTTTTCATGGCACCGTTCGCAGTCGTATCCTGGCCGCGATTCAGGCGATGGCGATGATTGCGCCAATGATCGCACCCGTCTGTGGAGCATTTTTGCTCCAATACACCTCGTGGCGTGGAGCCTTTTGGCTCGTTTCGTTATTTGGAACGTTGATTTTTGGGATGTCGCTTCTGCTCCAGGAAACGGTTCCACCAGAAGCACGGCTTCAAACGGGTATTTTTCAATCGCTCGGCAAATTGTTCGTCGTGATGCGAAATCGCGAATTTGCACGTTTGCTACTCATTTTTTCATTATTCAACATTCCGTTTATGGCTTATCTAGGCGTCGCCTCGTTCATTTATATCGATCATTTTCAGCTAAGTAAAACGTCATTCAGCCTGTTTTTCGCCATGAATGCGGCCTGTTCGATCCTCGGTCCCGTGCTATTTGTGAAGTCGCTCACGAAGATTTCGCCGAAACGTTTTGCCCTGTTTTGCTTTTTCGTATCAGTGTGCAGCGGTTTGTTCGTCATCTCGTTCGGTCGTACCGCACCGATTGGCTTTTTGCTTTCTTTTGTTCTATTTACGATCGTTTCGAGCGCCATGCGTCCATTCAGTACCTCGATTTTGTTACGATTGCAAGAGGGTGATACCGGCAGTGTGTCGGCACTTATTAACGGTTTTAACACAACTTTCGGCAGTTTCGGTATGTTCTTCGGCGCGTTGGTTTGGACGAATGTGGTGGCGGCATTGGGTGGTTTAATCCTATTGAGCATGACGTCTGGCTGCGTGGCGATGCTCTGGTTCCTCCGCAATCACACGGCACTCGACCAATCGCTTTAAGGGTACGGCCATGGAATCACAGATCGAATGGTACGACGAGCTCGGTTCCACCAATGACACGGCGACCCGATCTCTGCAAGCGGGTAAGACGACGCCGTTCTGGGTTGCCGCGCGGCGTCAGACCGCGGGTCGTGGTCAATATGGCCGAAAATGGTGGAGCGATGAAGGTGCGTTATTCGCCAGCGGAGCTTTTCGCTTAGTCGATTACGCCATTCCACGCGAATCGAGCAGCCGAATAGCCCTCCTCGCTGGCGTCGCAACGCTGGAAACCGTCTCCACATGCCTCATTTCACACGAAAATAAAGCCGCATGTGAAGCGGCGGCATCAAAGTCGCGACATTTGTCCACATTCCCCATGTTAGGATTGCATTGGCCCAACGATCTTTTTTATCAGGACAAGAAATTAGCCGGGATTCTCGTCGAGTCGCCACAGCCTAATCTATTGGTCGTTGGTATTGGAATTAATGTGAATAATACCATGCGGAACGCCCCTGATGGGGTTCGTGAACGAAGTATTACGCTACACGACTGTGGATTTTTGCCTCTCGATTTGCCATCCATGCTGTGCCAGCTTGCTCAAACAGTCGAGTGCTGGCTCCATCGTTTCGCAAGGGAACCCGCCACGCTGATCCACGCGTTTAACCGCTATTGTCTCCAACGAAATCGCACGGTCCGGCTCTATTCCACGCCACCCACAGGTGGATTTCAGCCGTCTTTTCGTCCTGCAATGCCGCCTATGGAAGGCATTTGCCACGGTATCGATACCGAGGGCCGGCTGCTCGTCGAAATTCAAGGGTCGGTCCAATCTTTCGTGAGTGCGACCGTACGTCTCGTGGAAACAGCCGCTCCCGAAGTGTCTTTGGACCCATAAAGCAGTGTCGTTGATACGCCGCGTTTATAATGATCTTTTTTACAGATGTACGAATTATCATCACGAATTTTACTGGATTTTTGCACTTTGAAAATGGTTATGAACGTGGAACCGATTCGCAAACTTACCCCTATCCATTTGATCTTAAGTTCCAATCGTCACATTTCAACCAACTGGGATACAGCATCCGCTCGGTCAAATCAACACCATTTGACCGAAATCGCCGTTTGCCCCAGTAGCCATTTTCATTACTTCGATATCCATGGCGCGAAAAAGTCGGCGACCGTTCCACCTGCATCAAGATGTTTGAGTAACGAACTTCCGAAAATCGCGGCATCCGGTCGGATATCCTCCGGAATAACCGCCAACTGCGACGGATGTTTCAGCCCAAATCCCAATGCGATCGGAAGCGAAAACGCTTGTTTGGTGTGCCTTAAGGTATCACCCACCTCAGGTGGAAGCTCCGTACGTGTACCCGTGGTACCGAGTACCGAAACAACATAAACGTACCCCTCAGAAACCGCCGCATACTCTTTCATTCGCTGTACAGATGTATTCGGTCCAACGAGTGAAATAAGAGCAATTCCATGTTCTTTAAGCGTGCCACGTATCGTGCGGGATTCGTCGAGAGGTAAATCTGGAATGATACATCCGACCACACCCGCGGTTTGAGCGTCTTTCGCAAACCGTTCCATTCCGTACTGAAAAAACGGGTTCAAATATCCCATGAGAACGATTTTCGCATGGAAAGAACCTTTTGTTTCGACACGATGTCGAAGTCCATCCAAGATTTTTTGGAGCGTCACACCATTTTGCAGCGCTCGCAAGGAGGCCGCCTCAACCACGGGGCCATCCGCGACGGGATCCGAAAAGGGAACCCCTATTTCGATGATATCAGCACCAACCTCGTCGATCTGTTCTAGGATTTCCGGAAATGACTCGATGGATGGAAATCCGGCGGTAATAAAAGGAATAAGAACCGTTCGTCCAGCCGCTTTGGCTTCAGAAATAGTTTTTTCGAGTATGTGCATTTTTGTACCTCGTTATATTTTTATACAGTTTTTCGATAGATGCATATGATCAGTTGAATATTATTCCATTGGTATGGCTTTTCGAAGAATTTCAATATCTTTGTCGCCACGTCCTGAAAGATTTACAACCACTTGTTCACCACTGCTTATTTGATCACTATTTTCGAATACCCACGCCAAAGCGTGCGAAGATTCCAAAGCCGGTAAAATGCCTTCGGAATGACACAACGTTTGAAACGCTCGAAGCGTTTGCGAATCGGTCACCAAGCCATAATAAACACGTCCAATACTCTGCAAATACGCATGTTCAGGCCCGACGCCGGGATAGTCCAACCCCGCGGAAATGGAGTGTGATGGCAAAATTTGTCCATCCGCATCCTGTAATAATTTAGTCAGATTTCCGTGAAGCATGCCAGGTGTACCCAAGTTCAGTGGTGCCGAATTGTAGCATCCAGGCTCACCCGTTCCAGCCGCCTCAACCCCGATCAATTTCACCGTCGTGTCCTCGATAAAAGGATGAAACATACCGATTGCGTTCGACCCACCGCCGACACACGCCACCACTCGATCAGGCAAACGCCCTGTTTTTTCGATCATTTGTTCACGTGTTTCGCGTCCAATCACCGATTGAAAATTACGTACTAAAGTCGGAAACGGATGAGGTCCCGCAGCCGTTCCAAAGCAATAATGGGTTGTTTTTTGGGAAGAAATCCAATATCTTAACGCCGCGTTGATCGCATCTTTAAGGGTACAACTTCCGGATTCGACTGCCACCACCTTCGCCCCCAGTAGTTTCATCCGCTGTACATTTGGCGACTGTCGAATCACATCTTCCGCCCCCATAAAGATCGTACAATCCATTTCCATCCGAGCCGCCGAGGCTGCGGTCGCAACCCCATGCTGTCCAGCACCCGTTTCCGCAACGAGAGCGGTTTTTCCCATCATTTTCGCGAGTAACGCCTGTCCAAGTGTATTGTTGATCTTATGTGCACCGGTATGCAGTAAATCTTCGCGTTTTAACCAGAGATGAAAACCTAACTTTTTCGAAAGATTTTCGCAATAAGTAAGCGGAGTTTTCCGACCTGCGTAGTTCCTGAGCAGATCGTCGAGCTTTGCTTGAAACTCCGTTCCAGGAAGAATTTCCGACATTGCCTGTTCGAGTTCACGAAGCGGTGGGATCAAAAGTTCGGGAACAAAAATCCCACCAAAATTTCCGAAATAACCGTTATTCATCGTTGCATACCTCGTAGTAAACACATTGTTTTTTGAACTTTTTCGATATCCTTAAATGGATGACCTGAGGAATCCATCGACTCCACACCTGAATTGATATCTACACCATCAGGCGAATATTCATCTATCGCGTCTTCCAGGTTTTCACAGGTCAAACCACCCGCTAAAAACCACTGTCTTTTTGAACATAATCCATGTAAATCTTTCCATTTGATTGTTTGTCCACTTCCACCTCTTGATGTCGCTGCATCCATCAGAAAATAAGCACTGTTTTCGACATATTCGTCCATCGTTTTTTCGAGTGCTTCACGATCACAATATCGCATCGGCCACAAAACTCGAATCACCCTAGAAGCTCCAATCGTTAAAGCATCCTTCACCGTTTGGTTTCCATGAAGCTGAGCATAATCTAATCGACATTCGTCCATGACTCGATTGATTTGATCAGCATCCTGATTCACAAAAACACCCACTCGTTTCATACGATACGTCCGAATCGCCCTCACCGTTTCAAGGGACACGTTACGTGGACTTTTATCATAAAAAATAAAACCGCACAGCTGAACCAGTTTTTCATCGAGCATATCCACATCACGTTGCGTCTGCAGTCCACAAATTTTCACTAACAATTGTTTCATCCATTACCTCCCAATAATCGCTGGAGATTTGTTAGTGGTGTATTTTTTTCCATCAGTGCTGTTCCAATCAGTACTGCATGATACCCTGCATTTTGAGCAAGTTTCAAATCTTCAGGAGTTTCTATACCACTAGCCGCGATCCACAGTTCCTCTTTTTCAGGTGGATTTTTACCAATAAAACGCAAAATCGAATCTGAATCAACCTTAAAAGATTCAAGATCACGTGCATTCACCTGTATTACTTTTGCGCCGGCATCGCGAGCTATTTTTAATTCTTTTTCATTAAAAATTTCAATCACCGATTGAATTCTAAAAGATTCCGCAAGTTCTCTAAGTCGACGCAGCACAGTCGCACTGGGCAACATTCGTACGATCAAAAGCATTGCAGACGCCGGGGTCATCGCGGTCTGTTCCACTTGCAAGGGATCGAAAATAAAATCTTTTCGTAAAATGGGCAACAGAGGCTTTTTGTTCATTGCTAATTCGGTTCGTATTCGCTCTAAAAAGCCCAAATTTCCCCGAAAGTATTTTTCTTCCGTCAACACGGAAAGTGCACTCGCGCCTCCATCGACAAATTGGGTCGCAACAAGCTCTGGAGATAAATGCGCATTTATCAAACCACGCGATGGTGATGCACGTTTGTATTCTGCGATGACGGCAATCGAACCACGACGCGGCGTCCGTAAAGCCTCAATAAAAGGAGGACGCGATCCAACAAAAATGGGTGGCATATTCCCCATTTCCGCACACTGACGCAAGTGTTGAATTTCCATTTCTTTCGCTTGAAAGAAGCATTCAAGTGGTCTCATGAAAGCACCTTCCTTCCAACACCTGAAAACACCGCTTCGCGCGCACGGGCCATACAAACGGGCATCGTCATATGTTCTTCGAGAAGGTAAATTCCCATGCCAACATTCAATATGAGCATTTCACGCATCGCAGCTTTACCACGTCCATCGAGCAACTCTCGCATCACAAATTCCGCATCCGCCGCATCTTTTACGGACAAATCTTCTTCGATATACGGATCAACACCATACTCCCTTGGATCTAGAATAAAATCCTCCATACATTCTTCGTGCAGCAGTCGTATCGTCGCTGGACCTAGCGGCGTAATTTCATCATAGCCTCCTGCACCATAAACAACCGCAGCTTTATACAATTTAGATAATTTTAACGTTTCCGCAATCAACGGAATCAATTCAGGGGTGGCCACACCGAGTAATAAATGGGAAGGTCTCGCCGGGTTGATCATCGGTCCCAAAAGATTAAAAAGTGTTCGAATGTGCATCTCTTTACGGATCGGTGCCACGTTTCGGAACTCCGGATGAAAGTAGGGAGCGAATAAGAACGCAAAATTTTTATCGCGAACGATTTCGGCTATTTTTTCCGCCGAGTTTTCCATCGCAACCCCAAGTCGTTCCAGCACATCCGCGCTGCCGCTTCGAGACGAAACCGCACGATTGCCATGTTTCACAACTTTATACCCCATGCCCGCGAGCGTCAGGGCCGTAGCCGTCGAACAATTGAATGAATGTTTACCATCACCACCTGTTCCAACCACATCAATACACGTTCCTTCGATTCCATCCACACGTACCGCTCGAGCCAACGCCGCTCGTGTTGCGTGGGCAAGTTCCATCGAAGACTCGCCTTTCATTCGCAATCCCATCAAAAAGGAACCCGATTGCGCAGCGGTCATTTTCCCATCGAAAAGTGACGAGAAACCAAAAGAAGCCTGTTCGGATGTCAAATCTTGTCGATTCGCCAACGTGTTCAAAATATCACCAATAACATATTCTATATTCATCGACGGCATGATTGATTGCGGAAAATTTTCCATCAAACGCAAGCCATCTGGCGTTAAAATCGACTCTGGATGGAACTGCACCCCGACCCAAGGTCGGTCATTATATCGCAAGGCCATGACCTCGCCTTCCGGTCCACGCGCGGTCACCGTAAACAACGGATTATCCGTGTCGCCATCCGATTTCACCACGAGCGAATGGTAACGTCCAACGCGCATCGGATTCGGAATATTAGCGAAAAGCCCTGTCTCATCATGTACAATTTCCGATACTTTGCCATGCATAATCTGGGGACCTACCACCACCTCCGCACCCGCGAGTGCACCCAGAATTTGATGCCCTAAACAGACTCCAAGCACTGGAATCGGAGGGTTTAACTCTTTCAAAAAAGGAATGCAATATCCAGAATCTTCAGGGGACCCTGGACCTGGTGATATGCACACCATCTGTAAATTTGGATCGTGGACAAATTTCATCACCTCCGGATCATCATTCTTCATCACGACTGGATGATGTCCCAAATGATAAAAATACTGCACTAAATTATAAGTGAACGAATCATAATTATCGATGAGCAGGAACATCATATTCTCCATCTGTTTT
Source organism: Thermoguttaceae bacterium (assembly GCA_028694795.1). Taxonomy (GTDB): domain Bacteria; phylum Planctomycetota; class Planctomycetia; order Pirellulales; family Thermoguttaceae; genus JAQVKF01. Next base: position 32,257 of record JAQVKF010000020.1, read on the forward strand.
TTGCATAATTCCACGCATGACCGCCGCCTTATTCTGACACTCGTTCCATTCCTTTTCTGGAACGGAGTCAAACACTATCCCCGCCCCCGCCTGCCAATGTAACTGGCCATCGCGAACCCACATACTTCGAATCGTAATACCAGTATCCAAATGTACCTCATCTTTATCCAATCCCAACCAACCGATACACCCCGCATAAGGCCCACGTGGAGCCTTTTCCGTTTCCGCGATCAATTCCATCGCGCGGACCTTGGGAGCTCCACTCACCGTACCCGCGGGAAATGTTGCCGCCAGCACATCGACCGCATCCAAACCATTTTCCAGCCGCGCCGTCACACGGCTTGTTAAGTGCATCACATGCGAAAAACGCTCCACCTCCATCAATCGCTCTAATTTGACTGAGCCTGGCTGAGCAATCCGTCCCAAATCGTTACGTCCAAGATCGACCAACATTACATGTTCCGCACGTTCTTTCGGATCGGCCTGCAACTCCGCAGCCAACAGCGCATCTTCCGCATCATCTTTGCCACGGCAACGGGTTCCGGCAATCGGCGAAAGCTGCAACTGATTATTCGTACATCTCACCATCACCTCGGGTGACGAGCCGAAAAGGGTAATATCACGAAATCGCATAAAAAACATGTACGGCGACGCATTTCGACGACGCATGCGACGATAAAGCGGAAATGGATCGGCGGTAAACGGGAC
>JAQVKF010000182.1 GCA_028694795.1 Thermoguttaceae bacterium
GGAAAAGCTGTTTGGTGTGAAGCTGATCGACCGTAACCGGCGTCCACTGGTGCTCACGCCGGAGGGCCGTATCTGTTACGAAGCGTTTCGTGATGTGCTGCAATCGTACGACGGCATTGGTACACGGCTCCAATTATTGCGGAAGGAGATCACCGGTTTGGTCCGTGTGGCGGCGATCTATTCCGTTGGACTGCATGAGATGGGCCGCGCGATGCAGGAGTTCATGCTGTCCTATCCAAAGGCGAAAATTCGGCTCGAATATCTCCGTTCTAATAAAATCTATGAGGCGGTGCTTCGGAGTCAGGCCGACCTAGGGATTTTGTCCTATCCAGTGGCCACACCAGACCTCGCTGTCGTACCCCTCCGAAGTGAACCGATGGTGGTCGTCTGTCCGAAATCGCATCGATTCGCCTCACGAACCGAGTTGCTGGCTGAGGAGCTTTCCAGTGAAGATTTCGTCAGTTTCGACCGCGATTTGCCGATCCGTAAAGCCATTGATCGTTACTTTCGACAGATTGGCATTACGGTGCGTAACGTGATGGAATTCGATAATATCGAAACGGTCAAGGAAGCGGTAGTGATCGGTTCTGGAGTGGCCATTTTACCCGAACAGACGGTCCGGCAAAGTGCGCGAACTGGCGAATTGGCGGCGATTCCGATCCACAATACGCCGCTTCAGCGTCCACTGGGGATCATTTACCGCCAGCGGGAGGTGCTCACGCCGGCGGCAGTGAAGTTCATCGAGACCTTGCAAAATCGGCAAGATTAGTAAGTACGGGACTCTTTTCTTTCTATTCACGGGATTCGTAACACATTACGTATGGGCGTTGGGAGCTTTCCGGATGAAGAATCACCATCAAATAGAGACGGATAACGAACATTGGGAAAATACGACGAAACCGGACGATTCCGCGGAGCAGCTTTCTGCGGATGAATGGTCGTCAGAGGCAAACGGTGAAGAGAATTCATCCACACGGAAAAATTCAGCGACCACCCATCCACGTTGGCGATTGATCATCGCGGGTGTGGCGGCGTTCATCGCCTGGGGGATCGCATTGACGATTGTCTGGCGAGAGGCTCGGCTGGATACCACGATGGAACCATCAGCCACAACCGCATCGGTCCTCGAAACACTCAAACGGGAGGCCATTGAGTTGCATAAACTGGCACAAGGACAGCCATCGTTGATCCTTCCGAATCTATTGGAACCAACCGGCTGGGCACCAGAAAATGATTTTTTGGCAGAGGATCGAGAATATCTCCAAAATGTGTTGGATGGACGACGTATGCCTGGAATGACGGAAGATCAGAAGCCCATGGGAACAACCACCTCGACCGACGTACCCACAGGCACATCGACCGAGCAAACCGACCCCCGTGAGACGTCTGCCGATTCGCTACCCGCTGATTCATCGTCTACCGATACACCAGAGGTGGAAGCGTTGCCGGGAATGCCGGAGGATATCGTCTCGGAAACATCTGCCGGACCATCTCAACCAGCCACAACAAACGAAACGGTTGGCAAGCCTGAAACCTCCGCGAACGGCGTGGAGAAGCCATCGGAAGCCGCTTCGACAGATCTGCCAGCGGATGAAACCGACGAGAATGGAATTTCCGAAGAGAATGGGACGGAAACCGGGGTGTCGGCGGCAGACGGGCTGATTCTGCAATACCATTTGGAAGCAAATCAAGAATTAACACGCATTTTGCAGCAATCTCCCGATACGCCTGAGCTTTTACTCGTCGCAGCAAATTATTTTCGATTGTTCGGACGTTATTCGGAAGCTTTGCAGGTAGGGCACCAATATCTCAACGAGATTCAATTGAGTGTTTCACCAACGACGCATAAACCAAAAGTCAAACCGTCCGGTAACCCGCAGACATCGGAAACGACCTCGGTATCTCCAGAGCCTATAACCCGGATGCAGTCGCAAGGTTGGCTATTTTTAGCGGAGGTAGCGTTGGAAGCGAATCAGGGGTCTGACGCGATTGGCTTGTTCGAAAAGGCGTTTGCGTCGGGTGCGACGAGCGATTCGGCGCTATATTCGCTGGCAACCGCGCAATATCGTACCGGTCAATATGACGTGTCGATCGAAACGCTTCAATCACTGCTCAAGAAATATCCACGACGTTTGCCCTACCATATTTTATATGGAAAATGTCTGACCGCACAGGGGCGTTATACGTCGGCGAAGTCGGAGTTTGAACAGGTGACCCGTTGGGCACCGCAAGCCGCCGAATCAATGGAAGCGTGGTTGGGATTGGCCATATGCGCGGCGAGACTGAACGAAACCGGTGTGAGCGATTACGAACAGCAATATCAAACGCTGCGTGCTCAGCTTGAGGAACTACCAGATGTTTCGGGACATTTTGCGGATCACGCTCAGTTGTTGCGTGGGCGTCGAGCGACCTCGGAACTACTCGTCATGTTAGCTGGCGTTTACAGTACGAATCAGTTGCTCCAAACCGATCGGCTTTTGCGGCGTGCGCTAGTGATCAACATGCATAGCGATTCGGCGCGAAGCATGATGGCGCATCTTTTTGAGCAGCAAGAGTTGATAGATGACGCGATTCAAGTTTTGGAGGAGGGGTGCACGGAAACACCACCATCATCCATTTGCGCGTCAGAGTTAGGGCAATTATGTCAGCGGCGTGGGCTTTATGCGGAAGCGGAAAAGGGCTTTCTAATGGCGATCGCCGCGGAACCTCGCAATGCGGAATATTACGCGATTCTCGCAAGATTTTATCTCAAAACAAAGCAAAAGTCGAACGATGCGTTTTTGCGAGCGATGGCGGCGGCGGATTTGGACCCATCGGCAGATCATTACATGCTACTTGCGGCGGCAGCCTTGGCGAATGGCGATCTGTCAGCAGCTAAAACCGCGGCGCAAAACGCTTTGGAAATTAATCCGCAAAACACCGAATGTCAAAAATTACTTGAACAACTCGTGAAGTAACACGATTTCGGGTATGATATACAGTCCACGGCGGAATGCGCGGCGGATTGAAATTGGCGGAACAATTTTGTAACAAAAAAATCGCGAGCGTAAACACCATAAAATGAAACAAAGATCATGTGCTTCGTTGTTGGTAACCTCTGGGAGCCTGCTTTGAGGAAGCACTCTTTGCGGTTGTTCGAAGTATTAAGGTACCACACGGTATTTATGAAGGTATCACGCACAGAGATAGAAGTATCACAGATAAGGGAAATGAGATGAAAGTAGCGACGATTGAAACGACCTATGGCCCGATTCGTTTGGAACTGTTTGCGGATAAGGTGCCCGACACGGTGGCCAATTTCGAGAAATTGGCTCAAAAGGGCTTTTACGATGGTCTGAAATTCCATCGAGTCATTGCCGATTTTATGATCCAGGGTGGTTGTCCGCTGGGTACAGGTACGGGTGGTCCGGGATATACGTTCAAAGATGAGTTTGATCCGTCGTTGCGTCATGATGGTCCTGGCGTATTGTCGATGGCGAACGCCGGACCGAACACGAACGGTTCCCAGTTTTTCATCACCCATATTCCATGTCCGTGGCTTGACGGTAAACACTCGGTCTTTGGCAAAGTGATTGATGGTTTGGATATCGTCTTTAAGGTCAAACAGGGTGATAAGATGATCAAAGTAACCGTAGTCGATGAACAGAAGGCGGCAATTTAGGAACGTTGCATCTCTGTTCGCATTCCCGTGCGGTCAGTGGAAAACCATCCGGACGGACCATTATTGACACAGAATTCACGAAAGGATTTTACCCATGCAGCGTATTTTCGTGACAGGAGCCGCCGGATTTATCGGATTTCACGTCTGTCAGCGATTGCTTCGTTCTGGTGTCGAGGTGGTTGGCATTGATGAGTTGAACGACGCTTATGATCCTCGTTTGAAGGAGTGGCGGCGTGATCAGCTTCTGACGATGTTCCCCAGTTTCCGTTTTGTGCGAGGCACGATTGTCGATCGCGAGTTGCTGCGGAATATTGTTCGCGATTGGCAACCGGATGCGGTGATTCATCTGGCGGCGCGAGCGGGTGTCCGTCCTTCGGTAGAAGACCCATGGGTGTATTTTTCGTCAAACACGATGGGGACGCTCAATCTTCTCGATTTATGCCGCGAACGAGAGATTGGCAAAATCGTGATCGCGTCTTCATCCAGTTTGTATGGTACGAGTCGTGAGATGCCGTTTCGTGAGTCGCAAGTAACCGATTTTCCTTGTTCACCCTACGCAGCATCGAAAAAGGCCGCAGAGGTGACTGCGTACAGTTACCACTATCTGCACCAATTGGATGTGTCACTTTTACGCTTTTTCACGGTCTATGGACCAGCAGGTCGTCCCGATATGAGCATTTTTCGGTTTATTCGCTGGATGGTCGAGGAACAACCGATCACGCTTTACGGCGATGGTTCGCAATCTCGTGATTTTACTTTTGTAGACGACATCGCACGGGGTATCATCGCCGCCATCCGTCCGGTCGGCTATCGCATTTTCAATTTGGGTGGTGATCATCCAATCGTTCTGAATGAGATCATCGATAAAATATCGAAATTAACGGGCAAGCAACCGATCCTCGAACGCCACCCGGTGCACTGTGCCGACATTCCCGCAACGTGGGCGGACATTTCTCAAGCGAAAGAATGGCTCCATTGGTCTCCGGAAATTTCTATTGATGAGGGACTTCGTCAATCGGTCGAGTGGTATCTCACGCATCGCCATCTTTTTGACGCATCGCCAGATTCCATCTGAGAACCTTGAAACCACCCCGGCGGCAAGTTGCCATTGCGATATACGAAGTGGAGAACAACCGCCATGCAGTACGATTATCAGCTCAAACGAGGTAGAGAATGGAACGGGTTTTTCTGGATTGGAATCGTCCGGGAATGACTCCCGCGGTGGAATGGATTTTGCGGCACTATCATCGAGTGGAACAGCCGGAAATTGATCTGAGCGGCGTATTGATCGCGGTAACTGGTAGTCGCGCTGGTAAACAGCTGCGTGATAAACTGGTGGTCATGGCGGAGCGACAGTATCGATTGCCCGTGCGTATGCCCGTGATCACGACGATCGGAACGCTGCCCGAACGGCTTTACGTTCAGACCCATGCCATGGCTCCGAAACTCGTACAGCAACTCGCTTGGCAACAGGCGTTTCGCTGTGTGGAACCGGACTTACTTTTGCCCGTGTTGAAATGCGCATATGTTGAATTATCACTGGAAACACAACTTTCGCTCGCGGATATGATGGTGCGACTGCATACGGAATTAGCGTCGCAATTGCTTGATTTCCAATTAGTCGCCAAGCGATTGGAAGAGCCGGCGGCCAGATTGCTCTTCCATGACTCCCGGGAATGTTCCGCGGAACAGAATCGTTGGAAAGCGTTGGCGGCGGTACAGACAAAATATCATGAGCTGTTGGATCATCAGGTGTTGGAAAATGGTCAACAGGGATTATGGGATGTGCAAAGCGCGCGATTGTACGCCCTTAACGAGACATCCGCGCAAAAAGACATTCGGACCGAACACGATGTACTGCTGGTCGGAACGGTTGATATGCCGCGAGTGATTCGCCAGCTACTGGAACGTCCTCAGGTTCGTGAGAGAGTGACACCGTTAATCTTCGCGCCGGAGTCGGAATCAGAGCGTTTCGATGCGCTCGGCTGTCTCCAACCGGATCGTTGGACACCGGATGCTAAACCGATACCGATTGAAGATACGCACATTTCATTGGTCGATACGCCGCACGACCAAGCGATGACGGTGGTCGAATGGATGCGAAATCTGCCAGAGGGCACAACACGCCGCGATCTATCGATTGGGTTGCCTGATCCGAAACTGGGACCGATTGTCTGTCGCCTGTGTGAGGAAGCTGGAGAGATTGTACGTTATACGCCGGGTCGAAGTGCCGCCGAAACACCACTCTACCGTTTGCTCGCCGCCATTGCCGACTACCTAGAACATGGAACATTCGCTGACTTTGCCGCGCTGGTTCGCCACCCCGATCTGTCGCGAAAAATCCAGCAAATGAGCGAAACCGAATCAAATCGCCTACCGCTATCAGGACGGATACCCAAGCCAGTCACGGCTTCCGTGATTTCCACGATGTTCGCGGAGAGCGGGTCGGAAGCGGCGTCCATGAACGTATCGCTACCACGATTGGCGGACGATTGGCTCGAATCGCTGGATCGATTCCAAAGTCGCCGACCGACATTCCATTTGCCATCCAAATTGATGATTGCGACCGAAGTGGATGACCAGAATGCCGATGAGCGGAATTTTCATCAAATTCAACGGGTGGTACGTGGTTTTCTCGCACCGCTTTTGGCGGATAGTGAGCGAACCGAGCAAACCGTCTCGCCGCTTACTGCGAAATCCACTCGTCTGGGACGAGAGCTTTCGGCGAATGATGCACGTTGGGTACAACTCAGGAATCGGCGACCACTTCGTGATTGGGCAATTTCGATTCGCCAAACGTTGCGGCATATCTACGCGGGACGAACGCTGCAATCAAACCGAGCTTTGCGGAAATCGGAAGGGGGTGAACCGCGAACGGCAATCTCTTCCGAGGAAATTTCGAAAGATTTGCGAACAGCAACGACGTCCGCCCAAGTGGTTCCGGAATGTTCGGAGGGTTTGGCATACCAGCAAAAGGCGGAACATCTGCTTCGCGATGCCGTACGGGCGATGGACGCGGTTCTTGATGGTTGGCAGGAGCTCCCCGCGACACTCCAACCACAGGCCACGAGCGCGGAAGCGATTCGGCTGTTACTTCGACAAATGGCCAAGGCGCGAGCGTATGACGAAGAACCACGCCATGACGCGGTCGAAATTTTGGGATGGTTGGAATTGGCGACTGATGATGCGCCGCATATGATTCTCTGTGGTATGAATGAGCAGAATGTACCAGCCGCTCGCAATGGGGACCTTTTCCTTCCAAATGCGCTGCGTGAATATCTCCATATCGAAAGCAACGATCGCAGTTACGCTCGCGATGCCTACGTCCTTTGTCGATTGCTCGCCTCACGACAATCGTTGCATTTTGTCGCTGGACGACGCACCGCAACGGACGATCCGCTCATTCCCAGCCGATTGCTCTTCGCCACCTCACCGGACGGCATCGCGCGACGTGCTCAGAGGCTTTTTGGAAACGCTTCTCAAACGGTGCCCAATTTCACCGAAAAATCGAATTCCACCCAACTTACGGTAGAACGGGGCGAACTAACTGAACAGGAAGGCGGATGGTATCGAATTCTGGCTACAGAAACCGAAACGGGATTGGTTTCCCCTCAAAAAGCCCAAAATGAAATCGTATCGGGCACGGATGGCACCGCAGGAGACCGAATTGCGACCGATATGGAACACACGGTCCAGGGACGAGCGCCCCATGATCGACGTGGGTTCCATGTGCCGGAGCCAACCACAGTTGAACTTCCGCTAAGTCATGGTCTGCCGGTCGTTTCGGTGACCGAATTGCGTGACTATCTGGCATGTCCTTACCGTTATTACCTGCGGCATCGATTGAAATTGCGCCCGTTGGACGACACAATCGAAGAGTTAGACGCATTGCTTTTCGGCTCGCTGGTACACGAGCTTTTGGGCGATTTTGCGCAACATCGAGAGATGCGTGAATCGCAAGACGCGGTGGAGATCAAAGCATTTCTGTCGGAGCGGTTAGACCAACTTG
>JAQVKF010000183.1 GCA_028694795.1 Thermoguttaceae bacterium
TGGGCGCAAAACGCACCATGCAGCTCCATCTCACCGTCCTGGAATCGTTGATTCTCGGACTCGGCTCTCGCAGTTCTCGACACGCCATGACACGGGCCGATCTGCTGTTAGTCGAAGTACTCGTCTACCTGACGGAAGAATACCGGAAACGCTACTATTGCTATTTGCGTCCACCTGTTCAGCAAATGTTACCGGGATTCGACGCAATTTGGGATATGGGAACGGATGAGGAACCCCCCATATCGCTTGAAATACCCGAAATCGCCGGCTCTATTGGACACCACCCCACTCAGTACGCCGCCTAAACACGCGGCAAAGGTTTACACAGGGCGTTCTACGACGGTTACTAAACTGGACACTGACGCCTGCACGAAAAATGGATAGCCTCACTGACTAGGGCTTGCCCACACAAGCCCTAGACGGTGGTAATTCAAACTTGGTGGACATGGTGCACCAATTGCGGGGCGCGGAGCCACAGCGGGCGTTCCCGCCTCCGGCAATCAACTTTTTACCATGTTCATATATAACCACATGGTAAAAAACCATGGCCAAGCATGAAATAACAGCCATCGGAGCGGTTTAGGTTGGTTGATATTGAAGTTTGTGCGTCTAGTAAAAAGTTTTGGAAAGGGAGTTGGAGGGGAAACTTTTTGCAAAAAGTTTCCTCTCATGGGTTCTTCGTCCCAAAAAAGTTGGCTAAAAAAGCATTCCCGTAGAAAATGCGCAAACTTTTTTGAGCTTTTTACCTGACACTGGTACGACTGCCGCTCCGAGAACACGTCATGGGTTGCGTACCGTCATTTCTCTATCTCTCGTTCCATGATACTCACCTACGCCGAATATCTCAGAACAGTCCATTAAAGAACACCTGTTTGTCAAACGCCGTCCATTCATTCCACATGGATTCATCCAATGATGATTCATCCAAAATACCCTCGCGGATATCTTAGGAGCTTTTTTGCTGTTCGGATCGCAAAATGCGTACATTACATTTGGACAGCCGATCCTGTAGAGTACGTAGCGTGTCGGTCGAGATACTCGAAGGCAAATCCAACAGGCGAAGCGTCTGGACACCTCCCAATGGTGAAAGCCCTTCGTCGGTGATCCCCGTACAGCCTGACAAATTGAGCTCGACGAGGCGCGGTAGCTTCGACAGGTACCCCACACCTTGATCCGAAATCGCCGTATCTTGCACGTTCACCACTCGCAAATATGGCATTTCCATCAACAATGACGCCGCCTGATTCGTAAAATCGCCATTGGAAATATCCAACACTTCTAGGTCGGATAAATCACGCAAGTACATTAAACCGTGGTCGGTTAACTGTGGACAACGACTTAAATTCAACTCACGCAACGTGGAAAGTGACGCGAGCTGTTTTAATCCGGAATCGGTCAAACGCTCCATGCCAGAAATATCTAATCGCTGTAACTCGCGCCATTGGACAACCGTCTCCAACGCAACGTCGGTTAGCTGTGTGCAACGAATCACACTCGCCGATCTCAATGAGGTCATGTGATCCAACATAGAAAATCCACGATCCGTGATATTTGTTAGGCCGTTCAACTCTAGGGAATATAATGACGGTATCTCCCGAAACGTTTCCATACCAATGTCGGTCAACAAACGACAGGAACGCAATCCTAACGCCTCCAAATGCGGCAACCTTGCCAACTTGCCGATTGCCGCATCGGTCAGTTGCGTACTGTCCAGAGTAAGTGATCGAAGCTCTGGGAGCGAACTCAATTTAGTGATTCCCGCATCCGAAATGCCATTGCAAATGAGCGTCAATGATTCGAGCTGTGGTAACGCTTCCAACATACTTAAATCGTCGTCCGCGATACCGCCCCCACAAAGCGTCAAAGAGCGAAGTTTCGTTAGAGTCATCAACTTTTGGACATCGTTCGCGTGAATTCCCGCAAATCCTTCCAAATGCAGTTCTTCTAAGGTCGTCAACGATGCCAGTTGCGCAATGCCCTCACTGTCAATTTTCGGCATATTGCGCAACGTCAATTTTTTCAAACGCGATTTCGCCGCCAGTTCTCCCAGTCCCTGATTAGTGATAGCACAACCTGCTAAGGACAAACTCTCCAAATGTGGAATCTCAAGCCAATGTCGCACCGCTTGATCGGTGATAAATTTGCCACTCTCAATCCGTAACGCGAGTAACCCTTCACTATTCGCCAAACGCCAAAAGTGATCGTCGCGGACGTTCACATACTGCAGCGATAACTCGAACGGCGAGCTTTGCGATACTACATCCTCCCATTCCTTGTCCGAAATCGTACGTGGTACTACCTCTGAACCACAAAATTCCAATTCCACCAGCGAGTTTCCTTCATTCGTCGCCGTCGGTTCGGAGGTCGAGGACGATTTATTGCGATTTGGCAATGGAATATCACATCCCAACAACATCACCAAAATCAGTATCCAAGTAAATCGATGAACCAACGGAATATGATTTAACCAAGATCGGTATCGCATAGGAACTTTGAGCCTTTCGTAGTAAAATGCCGATGGATCGCGGATATTGCCTATTTAGTGGACACAACATTCGGTCTACCGCTTACGCGGTAAACGGGAATAAGGCAAAAATTTGCGGAAAAAATCACGCTTAGAAAAATTGCGAGCTTGCACCAATCGCTTTGCCACAAATCTACATATGGATTCCATTTGATTTGGTGTTTACCTATGCTCCATTTAATTGGACGCGTTCATTCACGATTTTTCGCTGCCCAAACACTTGGAACAAGGTCCAAATTGGCCGTATTTTCAACCAGAATCTGTAAGAAACATAAGGTCAGCATCTCACTCATCGCGGTAGAAACGGGCTTTTGAAATATGACCAAAAGCGACTTCATTCCCCATCACTTTTGGTCATTTTTCCACGTTTTGATCCGCTAAAATTTCAACCGAAACGTATTACGCTAAGTCTCCAACCCATCCATTTTTAACCAAAATGGACATCGGTCGGGGCTCAACAGCCATTCAAACTCCGCAGCACACCACGCAAACAACGAACTACGGCAAACGCTTGACTTTGATGTCCTTGATGAAAACCGTGCTCCCTGGATCGTGAGCTTGGAACGCGAACGTGCCTTCGGTCAACACACGGGTGAAATCTTCGCCTGGCTTCTTATCTTTCGGCTCGGTATACGCATTGACAATACGATCGTTGACTTTAACGACGATTGATTTGTCCTGAACGATCACTGTGTATTTAAACCATTCGTTATCTTTCGCCGGCGCATCATCCATGACGTTCTGGACATCGTAGACACTCGCCGTACGTTTCGGGTCAGTGTGCGAGTTGTTGATCTGGATTTCGTATCCGTTCTTCGGCCAGCCATCTTTCTGATACTGCGTGTGGATATACAGACCGGAGTTCGAGTTCGGCTTGGTCATGAGATAGCATTCGAACTCGAAATTTTTGAACGGCTTGTATGGTTGTTCATCGGTACCGACGTAGAAAAGATGGCAACGATTTCCGTTGACCTTGATCGCGCCATCGGCAACGGTGAAGCAAGCGGGATTCTCGTTCGCCTTCCAACCGTTAAGCGTTTTACCATCGAATAACGAAACCCAGTCATCCTCCGCGGCCTGCGCCAGCGAACCACACGCGACGGCCACGAGTGCCGCACAAAGCATTTTACGAAGCATACTCTTCTCCTACGATTTTATACGTGTTCTAACCAAATTAGAACGAACATCGACAACAATCCATTGAAAAAAGTTTTCACGGATATGGATTCCATAGCCATTCTATCGAAAATGGCTACAGCACCACGCAGGTCTCAGTATAAAACAGCCGCAATCACATTTCAATAACCATCGCTCAAACGAATACGGATTCTGATGAAGTAGGAACCCCATGACGGTGCCAGCAAATACGGGAAAATTTATTTTACATTGACCGTTCGCAGATACGACACCCAAAAATCGGATGGCATCGGTGCAAAAATTTTTCAAAAAAGTTGAATTCCTAGGATTGACGTGTTACAACAAGAGAGGAATGGATGTTTGAGATTTCCCGTTTTTTTGCAGAAGGAGTTAAGTATGCGTAAGATTTCGTTTTTGTGGGGCGTATTGCTCATCATGATCATATCGACCAGCGCGATGGCGGTCACGCTGCCGTCGGTATTCACCGATCACATGGTGTTGCAGCAGGGCAAACCGGTGGCGTTCTGGGGTACCGCACAGCCCGATGAAACAGTCACGGTCACGATTGGCGAAACGAAAACCGAGGTTAAAGCGGACACGTTTGGAGCGTGGAAATTGAATATGCCGGCCATGTCCGCGACATTTGACGCCTTCGATGTAACCGTAGCGGGCGACAAGAGCGACGCAATCGTCGTTCACGACGTGTTGGTCGGCGAGGTTTGGCTCGGTTCCGGTCAATCGAATATGGAATGGCGGGTAAAGAATTGCGACAATGGAGAAGCGGAAGTGGCCGCGGCTAACTTGCCGAGCGTCCGGTTGTTCCAGATTCCGCTGCGAGCGTCGGTCTATCCGCAACCGACTTGCGATGCGAAATGGCAAGTCTGCACCCCAGAGACAGTGCCGGAATTTTCCGCCGTATTGTTCTTTTTTGGCAAAAATATCCAACAGGATCTCAACGTACCGGTCGGTTTGATCAACACTTCGTGGGGGGGTACGCCGTGTGAAGCGTGGACACCAGAAGCGTATCTCTACTCCGATCCGATCACCCGTCCAATTGTTGAGCGATGGCGTGATAATCCAGATCTCAAACAACCGTGGCGTCCAGGCGCGTTGTACAATGGAATGATTGTGCCGGTACTGCCGTACACACTCAAAGGTTTCATTTGGTATCAGGGCGAATCGAATATTGGTCGTGCTCGTCAGCATGAAACGCTTTTCCCAATGTTGATCGACAGCTGGCGTGACGCGTGGAATGATGAAACGTTACCGTTCGGTTTTGTTCAGCTGGCCCCATTTAGCTACGATCAGAAACAGATCGAAAATGGCGGAACGATTCCATGTGCCGAGTTGCGAGAATCACAGCGATTAACGGTTGAAAACGTGCCGAACGTCGGTATGGTCGTCACAACCGATATCGGAAATGTGTATGACATTCATCCTCGCAATAAGCAGACGGTCGGACGTCGTATGGCGTTGTGGGCGGAAGCGAATTTCTATGGTAAGAGCGACCTTGTTTTCTCCGGTCCGATGTTCATCGCGGCCAAACCGGAAGGCGATCATATTCGCATATCGTTCAAATTTGCGGACGGACTCAAAACGAGCGACGGCAAAGCTCCGACACATTTTGAGGTCGCCGGAGCCGATGGTCAATACGTCGCGGCGAACGCGGTGATTGAGGGAGATTCGATCGTTGCTTCCGCCGAGAGTGTGAAGGAACCCGTCTTCGTGCGATTTGGTTATCGTGACATTGCGGAACCGAATTTGTTCAACGGAGCCGATTTACCCGCCTCGCCGTTTACGTCGGACACGTTGCCATGGCTTTCAGAGGACGCCAGATAAGCCGAAGTAACCGTAATCGGTTCATTGGTGATCTTCTCTAACCCAGCGGCAACAACTATGTGCCGTTTTTTGCCGGGGCGTGTTCACATAATAGATATAAGGTATTTAAGCAATATAGCGTATTATAGTATATTTACGTTTAGTATACCGTCGATAAATTCGGCATAAACGCCATAGAGCTAGCCTATTTATTCTATATCCACAGTTTGAACATGCGGTAGGTAAAGTTTTTTGAACAAACAAGAAGGATATGGAGAGGAAACTTTTGAAAAAGTTCCCCTCCAAACCTCCCCCCAAAACTTTTTGCCGTAAGCACAAGCGGCAACATCGGTCAACATGGTACGACGTTTACATGGACACAACTTTGTAAAAAGTGGCACGTTCGCCGCCCGTCCGAACGAACCATTCATGCCTACCCACCGAAGTGGCAGCACCAATGTCAGATAAAAAGGTTGAATCGCTCGGAATGCGTCCGGTGGTTCCACCAAAATTGAATCGCAACAATCCATCGGAATATAATCAAACGCCTCACCAACGTCGCAACGGGGAGGAACGTTTTTGCAGATGGATCAAGTTCATCGTCGTGTGCGTCCATTCGCTATGACCAATAGCGTATAATCTATTTGTTCGTGCTTATCATCTAACCGGCGAGTTTTTACGCCGAATCGCGTGAACACCCGATGGTTATGATCCGTTACATTTTCAACCAAAAGGAGTTTAACATGCAATGTGTCCGAAAAGTTGGATTACACGGGTTTTCATCGGACAGAGTCCTCTGTTCACGATACATCGCGGCGAAATCGTTTGCGTTGACGTTTAAAAACGTCCTAGGGATGACGATCCTGTCATGTGGATTTTGGATGGGCGTCACAGGACAAACCTTCGCACAGGAGGATACGTTGGACGAAATACTCGATACCGATCCCACGGAAGTAGAGGCGATTACCGAAGCCGCCGAAGCAGACTGGGCCGCCCACGAATCGCAAAGACAGCCTGCCGAATGGGTGGATTATTTCGCGCAATTCGAGGCAACGTACGCCGATCAATTGGCCGATCCAGACCAAAATGGATTCCGTGATATGTTGATTGCCATAGGACCGAGTGCACTCGAACAGCGACACTTGGTGCAATGTGTCGCGTGGGGAGATTTTCCAACGAACGAGTTGAGCCAAAAATGGTGGAATGACAGTTGGTTGGTCATCTGCGATAAGCTGCACATGGATCCGCTCCCGCGTCCTCCATTTCTCGGATATCGAGAACTTTCGGAATTTGTTCGTTTTGAGGGAATCACTGGAGAAGAACCGCCGCTGGACGAAGAAGATCCAGGCTATGTAGCCCAACCGGATCTGTTGCATCCGAATCAGCAAGTTAGACTCCCGTGGGAATCGGCAAGAGATTATGAATCGCGACTATTTGGTGAACCCTGGACGGCGGAGGAAAACCCACAGGCCGCTCGCTGGTTGGAAGAAACGTCGCCAGTGCTCGATATTTGGACGAAAGCCGTGCGTAAACCAGCATACACATCGTACTATCTGCCCGCACCGCTGATCGGCATCCTGCTGCCAGATATCCAATTCCAGCGTTCACTCGCTCGTTCGACACTGATTCGCTGCCAGCAACGGATCGCTGCGGGTGAAATCGACGCGGCCATCGAAGACGCGATGACACTTTTTTATCTCAGCAGACATGCTCAGCGAGCGAATTTTCTGATTACGCGGCTGGTCGGCATAGCGATCGAACAGATGGGAGATCAAGCGATTCGGTCGATTGTCCACCAAGGCAATCCATCCGCTGAACAGCTCGCCTCGCTTCGCGAGCAACTCGAATCATTACCACAGCCACCATCGTTGGATCGGAATATACATAACGAAATGCTGATGGCATTGGACACGATGCAACGCTTTTGCGGTCTCTGTTCCAAAGATCTGAACGCTCCCGCATTCGATAAACAAACAGCACTGGATTTTTGGGCTGTTTTTGGACAAAATTTTGAAGACCTCGAATCCATTTTGCGTGTTTTGAATCTCGATTGGAATGTGATGCGTCCACGAATTGAATCGTATTACGCGGAAATGCGTGAAA
>JAQVKF010000184.1 GCA_028694795.1 Thermoguttaceae bacterium
GCTCCGCGTCGGCACTTGGCTGCTGTAAAAGCGCGTCGTGAATATTGGGATCAAACGGTTGTCCCATTGCTTCGATACGCACGCATCCCTGTTTAGCTAACGCCCCTTCCAGCTGTTGAAGTACCATCGAAACGCCTTCTAACAGCGCGGACATCTCCGGTGTCGGCTCGCTTGTTTCACTCGACTTCTTCGCCGCCTCAATCGCTCGCTTCAGATTGTCCACCACGGGCAAAAGTTCACGCATCAGAGGCATCGTCGCATAACGCCGCTCTTCCTGCATTTCACGCTGCACTCGTTTGCGATAGTTGTCCAACTCTGCCGAAATACGCAGCACTCGATCTTTTGTCAATTCCAACTCCGCGCGAATGGTTTCCAACTCCGAGACCTCTTCCGGGGATGAACCCGTATTCGGTTCCGCCGCTTGATCCGCCAAGGTGGCGTTCACCTGGTCGAGTTCCTCCGAAAACGGAGTCGCCGCATCCGCCGATTCGCGATCCGACATCTCCATCTCGTTTAACTCAGTATCTTTGGTATCTCGTATACCTTCCGATGGCATTTTATTCTCCGTCATTTTTTTACCTCTTGTACGTGAATGGACTCTTATTCCATTGGATTTCGGGAATTTCGGGATACGATCCTGCCGAAAACTTGTTGGCCACGTTCAAATCGGCCAATTTGGTTGTGTTGGGCCTGTTTGGTCGTGTTTTACCGGACTCGGTTTCCGATTTAACCGGATGATCCAGCGAATTTTGTCTACCGGATTTGTCACCGGAATCCATATTAACGCCGGAATTTTTCCGAAAACCAACGTCCTATACGCCGGAAAATGCCAGGATTGCCCAACACGTTCACTAAAATCATTAGCAACAACGCGATGCCCAGCAATACTCCCCCCATCAGTACGATCACACCCATGATGACCGCCGCACCGACCAATACCACGACCCCGCTCAGCACCGCCATCCCCACATGGATTGCCGACTTGACCGATTGCCCCGTTTCCGATGCTGGACGATCCGTCGAATCGAATTCCGAACGCGGCCCTTCTTCCGAAACGGGGGCCGATTTCATCCTCTCACCCATATCGAAAAGCGAGTCCGCCCCCATGGTACGGTCCGTAGGAATGGTCCAGCTATCCGCGTGATCGTTTGTGTTTGCCCCACCGTTCGGATTTTCCGCGCCGTTCGTACGCTCCGCGTTACTCGAATAAGGTGGTGGTTCGTCCCATTGTGGCCTATCATTTTCCGTCCCCGACATTCCGTCCCTTCACAAATGTTCATCATTCGATGGGACGGATTCCGGCTCCGGTTCCGTCTTCGTTGTCGATTCCGTCTTTTTCGATTCGTTTGTTTTTTCCGCATCCGCCGCAAAGCGTTCACGAATTTTTTGGAAAAAGCTCTTACGTTCCGGCGTGACCTGGGTCTTTTCGATTTCTGCCAATTCACGCAATACTTTCTCGTGTTCCGCTGTCAACTTCTTCGGTACTTCGATGATCACTTGGACCACGAGATCACCACAACCACGTCCACGCAAGCTGGGAATGCCACGGCCTCGCAAGCGAATCTGATCGCCGTACTGCGTACCCGCCGGTATCGCTAGGTCTTCTTTGCCTTCAAGTGTGGGGATTTCAATCTTGCCGCCCAATGCCGCTTGCGAATAACTCACCGGAAGCACGAGCAGCAGATGTTGCCCCTCACGTCGGAAGATCGGATCCGGACGCACACGAATAAAACAGTACGCATCGCCACGCGGACCGCCATTCACACTTGGTTCGCCCTCGCCCGACAAACGTAACTTAATCCCGTTGTCCACCCCCGCGGGAATATGAATTTCCTGTTGGACACGACGCATTTCCATTCCGGAACCGCCGCAATGTGTGCAGCGATGAGCCTCTGGAACCGCTGTGCCTTCGCCTCGGCACGCGGGGCAGGTTTGTTGAATCGAAAAAAAACCCTGTGATTGCACAATACGGCCCGTTCCATGGCAATAAGCACAGGTTTCTCGCTTGAATCCCTCTCGCGCTCCGGTCCCGTTGCACTTTGAACATAATTCGTTACGTTCAATTTCGACCGTCTTGGTCACTCCTTTGGCCGCCTCACGAAGCGTCAATGTCACGTCGCAACGAACATCATCACCCGGCTGCGGACCACGTGGACGGCCACTACGTCCGCCGCCTCCGAAAAGATCGCCGAAAATGCCGCCCATACCGCCTCCGCCACCGCCGAAGAACGCGTTGAAAATGTCTTCCGCATTGTGGAATTGCGCACCGCCGCCCGCTCCTCCATTCTCGAACGCCGCATGACCAAATTGGTCATATTGCTGACGCTTCGTGGGATCACGAAGCACCTCAAACGCCTCGGTCACCTCTTTGAAACGGACGACCGCTTCCGCATCACCTGGATTACGGTCCGGATGATGCTGCTTTGCCAATCGACGGTAAGCTGACGTGACTTCCTTCTCTGTCGCCGTTTTAGAGACGCCTAATACCTCGTAATAATCCCGTTTTTTACTCATCTTGATCCCAATATCTTGACCGAATCAACTCGATTAATATGCAACCTGTATACATGACAACATCTGACGCGAATACCTGTTCCATGTGGATTCCTAGCTCGTCCCGCGAACGTCTGTGCGACGCCTTCAAGTTTCACTACGAATCCAAAAGGAATGAGCATCCATCAACCCAATGGTTGTCCTCGTTTTCCCGGCCCCCGGTCCCCGACTGCCGACATGCCCGATAGTCGGCTTGCGCATGACTGCCGGGCAGCCAATCCTACCGCCGTTTTTTCACACATATCCGCAAGCCATCCACTTACGACAAGCGGAAAGCCGCCGCCAGAATTTCCAGACGACGGCTTTAACTGTGCATTTAACACGATTCAGGAGACGCCCGGACTGTCCGCAACGCGTCGCAATTATCAAAACGCTCCATGTGTGAGACTCGCTCTAAACGAACCGCGGCTGTGCCCTCCCTTATGAACACTGTACCCTGATGGACACAGTGCTTGCCGACGATTCTTTCGAGACGTATCTGCCAATGGATTAGCTAATCGCGCCTTCGCCGAGGTTCTCTTTCTCCTTCTTATCTTTCGGGAGATCGGTTACCAAGCATTCGGTCGTGAGCATCAAACCGGCAATACTCGCCGCGCTGGTCAATGCGGTGCGGACCACCTTCAGCGGATCAATAATACCCGCTTTATACATGTCCACATATTCATCCGTCGCACCATTCCAACCAGTGTTGATCGGCTTGCCCATCGCTTCATCCACAATCACCGAACCATCTTTGCCCGCATTGTCGGCAATCTGTTTCAGCGGCGCGGAGAGAACTCGCAGTACGATATCAACGCCAATTTTCTCGTCACCGCGGGCTTTTTCGCGGCATTTCTCGACTGCTTCTTTGCAACGAAGGAGCGCCACGCCGCCACCGGGTAGAATTCCCTCTTCCGCCGCCGCTCGCGTCGCATGGAGCGCGTCTTCTACTCGGTACTTCGTCTGCTTCATCTCCGACTCAGTGTTGCCACCCGCCTGAATGACCGCGATGCCGCCCGACAATTTCGCCAAGCGTTCTTGGTATTTCTCGCGATCATAGGTACTGTCCGTCGTCTCGATACCCTGACGCAGTTGGGCGACTCGCGCCTTGATATCCGCCGACTTGCCTCCGCCTTCGACAATCGTCGTGTGTTCACGATCGACCATCACCTGCTTCGCTGTGCCCAGATGTGCAAGTGTCACATTTTCCAACTTCATGCCCAAATCTTCGCTGATCAGTGTACCACCGGTCAGAATGGCGATATCCTGCATCATTGCTTTGCGGCGATCACCAAAACCGGGGGCTTTGACCGCACAAATGTTCAGCGTGCCGCGCAGCCGGTTCACCACCAACGTCGTTAGGGCCTCACCTTCGATATCTTCAGAGATGATCAAAAGCGGCCTGCCACTTTGCATCACCTTTTCCAAAATCGGAATCAGATCGCGGATATTGCCAATCTTCTTCTCGAACAGAAGAATGTACGTGTCTTCCAACAGACAGTCCATCGTCGCCGGCTGATTGATGAAGTATGGCGAAAGGAAACCTTTGTCGAACTGCATTCCCTCGACCACGCGATACGTCGTCTCGGCAGTCTTGCCCTCTTCCAACGTGATGACGCCGTCTTTACCGACCTTTTCCATCGCTTCAGCCAGAAGATTACCGATGAAACGATCGTTATTCGCGCTGATCGTACCAACGTGAGCAATCTCGTCCTTTGAGGTGACCTTTTTCGCCATCGCGTAAAGCTGGTCGATCGCCGCGTTCGTCGCACGATCAATACCTCGCCGCACAGCCGTCGGATTGCTGCCCGCCGTAATATTACGCAGACCTTCTTTGAAAATCGCTCGTGCCAACACGATCGCGGTCGTCGTACCGTCACCCGCCTGATCCGCCGTCTTCGAAGCGACTTCGTTCACGAGCTTCGCGCCCATGTTCTCGAATTTGTCTTCTAATTCGATCTCCTTCGATACCGTCACGCCGTCTTTCGTTACCGACGGACCGCCAAACGATTTGCCGAGAATCACATTGCGACCGGTCGGACCCATCGTCACCGCCACCGCGTCAGCCAGCTTCTCGACTCCACGGAGCATACGCATCCGTGCGTTATCTTCAAATATTAACTGTTTTGCCATCTCTGGTTTTCCTCTTTTTTGCGATTGATCCTTCAGAATGAGACGATTCAATCTTGGGCGTTTCCATTCTAAGCTCTTCAAGCCGCCAAACTGGCAACCGCCCTGCTAACGGTTCTATCGACCACGTTCAGCCAACAGACACTTGCCAACAGATCGCCATTGATTGATCCATTCTCACTCCACGTTACCAGTCGCTTGACCGATGCGATTATTTATTTTACGACCTTCGCCAAAATATCCGATTCACGGACAATTTTGTACTCATCGCCTTCGACTTTGATCTCCGCGCCGGAGTATTTGCCGTAAATGACGGTATCACCCACTGCAACCGACACCTCGCTGCGCTTGCCATTGTCGAGCAATCGCCCCGGACCAACCGCGATCACTTTGCCCTGCTGCGGCTTTTCCTTCGCCGTATCTGGAAGCACAATGCCGCCTGCCGTCTTTTCTTCCGCTTCGTTCGGTTCGATCACGACTCGATCATCCAGAGGACGCAAATTCAACTTAGCCATTATCGTTTCTCCTTCGAGTTTTTTACCTGATTGATATTGTTTATGATAGGCACAACCGCTTCGCCATCTCGCCCACTTGCGATTCCGCTAATCCGGACCCATCTGCCGTGGCGGTCAAAAAGGAATGTTCGGAACGAACCTCTCCCTAACACACCGCTCGGACGATTTGCTTTTCGACACTCGGATTCAAACTGTCCATAAAGCAATCGAACGCCTACCATTGATTGATTGGAATGGATTTCTGCGCTAAAATTCGACATCTATGTCCGAATCTTAGTCTGTAGGGGAACTTAGAATCCCATGCCGCCCATTCCACCTGGCATGCCACCCATGCCTCCGGGCATGCCGCCCGCTGGGGCCGCCGGGGTTTCTTTGGGAATGTCGGTCACAATGCACGAGGTCGTCAACAGCAACGCCGCGACGGACGCACCGTTCTGAAGGGCTGTCTTGACGACTTTCGCTGGGTCGATGATGCCCGCTTCCAACAGATCGCAGTAAACGTCTTTGTCAGCGTCGTAACCATCGAATTTGCCCTTCATATTACGGACGCGATTCACCACGACTGCACCATCAGCCCCCGTGTTTTCCGCGATGTAATAAAGCGGCGCGGAGAGTGCATTCTTCACGATTTGAACGCCGTACTTCTCGTCGCCTTCTGTTGCAAACTGGTCCAGAACCTTCGCTGCACGCAACAGTGCGGTACCACCACCAGGAACGATACCTTCTCCGAGTGCCGCACGTGTTGCCGCCAACGCGTCGTCGATCAAGTATTTACGCTCTTTCATCTCGGTCTCGGTAACAGCGCCCACGTTAATTTGGGCAACACCACCGGCCAATTTAGCCAAGCGTTCCTGGAGTTTTTCGCGGTCGTAGTCGCTGGTCGTCGTTTCGATCTCTTTACGAATCTGATCCGCACGACCATCAATCGCCGCCTTATCGCCCGCACCGCCGATGATCGTCGTATTATCGGCCGTAATCGTTACTTTTTTCGCTGTGCCCAGGTCGGTCAATTTGACCGCGTCCAACTGAACGCCGATATCCTTGGTGATGGCCTTGCCTCCGGTCAGAATCGCGATATCCGCAAGCATCGCTTTACGACGATCGCCATAACCTGGTGCCTTGACCGCCACAACGTTCAGAATGCCACGCATCTTGTTCACCACCAACGTGGCCAATGCGTCGCCCTCGACGTCTTCCGCGATAATCAAAAGCGGCTTCTTTGCTTCGCTCACCATCTCCAGAACTGGAACTAACGACTTCGCGCTGGTAATCTTCTCTTCATGAATCAGAACTAAACATTTTTCCATCTCGCAGACCTGTTCGTCCGCATTCGTCACAAAATGCGGCGAAAGGAAACCGCGATCAAACTGCATTCCTTCGACCACGTCAACGCTCGTCTCGGAATGTTTGCCTTCTTCCACGGTGATAACACCATTCTTGCCCACTCGCAAGAACGCGTCGGCCAAAACCGAACCGATCGACACGTCGTTGTTACCAGCGATCGAAGCCACTTGTGAAATCTCTTTGCGGCTCTTCTCGTCCACAGGCTGCGATTGCTTCGTCACGGCCTCTTTGACCACTTCGACCGCCTTGCTAATGCCTCGCGAAATCGCCATCGGGTCTGCGCCGGCCGCGATCATTTTCAGACCTTCACGGAAAATCGCTTCCGCCAACACCGTCGCCGTCGTCGTGCCATCGCCCGCGACTTTATTCGTTTTCGACGCCGCCTCACGTACCAGCTTCGCGCCCATGTTCTCGTTTGGTTCGTCCAAGTCAATGTCCTCGGCAACCGTCACGCCGTCTTTCGTAATTCTGGGCGAACCCCAGCCTTTATCGAGAACCACGTTACGACCACGCGGTCCAAGCGTGCTGCGTACAGCCCGTGCGAGCTTCGTGACGCCAGCAGACAGCAACTGCCGAGCCTCGTCATCAAAGACCATTTTCTTTGCCACAGGTAAACCCCTTCCTCACTAAAATGGATGCTTCACACCGACTTGAAAATCAAAACGGCCCTCGCGATCGCTGCCTTTCGAGCACTTCTCGAATCGTCGCAATCGCAAGCCCGCGGCTTCCGCCGCAACCGTCTCGAACGCCGCCCTCTGTCGGGCGTTACGCTCCAAAATCGGTACTTAACGAATTTTGTATCCAAAACTACCCAAATTCACTACGTTAAACATAGTGTTCAACCTCGCACACTCGTCAAAGTGCCGCGAACTTCGCGGACGTTCCGAGTGATACCGGCTTTCCGCGAACTGATCGAACACAACGAACCAATCCCCGTAAATTCTGGCAGACTTGATTCACCGACCAACTTCTATACAAATCTTGCGCCATATTTTCAAAACAATATTTTTTTCATTTGTAACCTCCATTCTATCACCAGGTTAAATCTAT
>JAQVKF010000185.1 GCA_028694795.1 Thermoguttaceae bacterium
GTGATAATTTCCAGCGAATTTGACGATCTTTTCTCGTCCAGTGGTCCCTCGTGCCAGTCGAATCGCCGACATTGTCGCCTCGGTACCCGAATTGACGAGCCGCACTTTTTCGACAGAATCAACCGCATCAATCACGCGTTGACAGAGCTCGTTTTCCGCTTCTGTCGGCGTACCAAAACTGGTTCCATGATGGAGTGCTCGCTCGATGGCTGATTCGACCTCCGGATGCCGATGTCCCAAAATCATCGGTCCCCACGAGCCTACGTAATCGATATATTCATTGCCATCAATGTCCTGAAGTTTGGAACCGTTTGCTGATTGGAAAAACACGGGCGATTGACGATCGCTTGCTTCCAACTTGACGCCACCGAACGCTCGTGCGGGGCTGTTGACACCGCCAGGAATGTACTTATTAGCCAACGCAAACGCCGACGCGCTACGACTCCGATCCATGATGCCGATCCTCGTGATACCTTTACCTGCATTTTGAATGAAAATGGAAGCTGTTTGCCCCATTTTGACGTGAACGGATGTGAAAATTGTTCGATTCTGGTTCCAGTGGTCATGAAACGACACTCGTTCCATCCTCGGTGAAACCCAAAAGGATGGTGTTTTCGATATCAAATTCAATATCAAAAACGCCACCGGAGACCAACGTTCAGTATACCCATTGCCTACGATTCGTACAATGCGGCGAAACGACGTCGGATGAAAATCACCACCAAATAAGCGAGTGGTGTTCCACAACTTGCCTCAATCAACAGCTTCATGATGTATTGCGCGACGATCATCGAGAAGAGTGCGGAGACTGGTACCGTGCCCGCGAATGCCAAAACGACGAATAACCCTGTATCAAAGATATATCCTATCATCGAACTGCCAATCGTACGTAACCATAGGTATCTCCCATGCGTTTTACGCCTAATCCACTCCATGCTCCATGCGTTTGATAATTCGCCCAGCAAAAAACCGACCAACGACGCTGCGACAATCCGTGGCACGTAGGTGAAAATATGTGCATAAGCCTGTGCTGTCACCTGGGTGTAATCGGGATACGGTAGCCAAACACCCAGCATGGTGACCGCGACCGTCATCAAATTACAACCAAATGCTAGCCAAATCACATTTCTCGCCGTGCGATAGCCCCATAGTTCCGTAAGAACATCGCCTAACATGTACGCAAAAGGGAATGTGATCGTTCCTGCATCAAAAAGTGGAATATTTCCAATCGAAATCAACTTGACCGCCATAATGTTCGCACAAACGTATAGCGTGATCAATAGACCGGAGATCACCAACAGCGGTGTATCTGGAACGCGACCAGCTCGGTGCGTTGAGTATGACATGATTTGTCCCACTATGTTCTGTGTATCGTGTGATTGAATGAGAGTAAATGTTTTCTCGAATTCCATCCTCAAAATCTAGTCAAGAAAATCGTGCATATCTCGGAGATGAGGATAAATAGCTCTCACACTGAGAGGAATTCAAACCGATGCCGATAGATTTTTGCCGACTTCGCGATGGTGTTTGCAGCAGATCTTTGTACCAACCCCGTTCGATTTTGCGATTCCGTCCGCGATGTTTCGCCGCAAAATGACTCGGAACGAGGTTCCGGTCCGGCGCAACCTCAATCAAAATGGAGATACCATAACGCGCCGCCGAATTATTGAATGGTGGCCAATCTTTCCACAGAACTAGCGTACCTTGATACATCGTACAAGACTCCCGGTTTTGAAATGGTTTTCCGGCACATTTGATACGGAGTTGCCACTGCTGCACGAACCGTTAGGACGGACCGTACAGCAAGCAAACTTACGGAGTGTTCACTCCAATTCACGAATGAAGCATTATGACGCACTTTCCGGTACTGGAGGCGATTCAACGACCGGTGTTTCCGAGGTGGCAGGATGGACACTCGGAGTGGCACCCGACTTTTTGGCGTTGGGCAACGGCTTGGGCGGCACGGGCGCAAAGGCCTTCGAGGCCGCATCGTGACCGGCCTTTGACGCAACGGATGGCTTCGCATCGTTACGCGGCGCGACCGTACACAACACTCGCTTGCCTTGACGGCTGGGCGACTGTTCAACCTGTCCCACATCGGTCACATGGGATAAAAATTCGTCTAGGACCTTACGTCCTTCTTCCATATGTGCAAGTTCACGTCCCTTATAGATGATGGAGACGAGCACTTTGTCTTTGTGCAACAGAAAATCACGCGCTTGATTGACACGCACTAACATGTCATGCTCGCCCGTCTTCGGTCGCAAACGAATCTCTTTGACCTTGATCTTTTGCGTGACCGTTTTCTGTTGTTTCTTTTTCTGTTGATATTTGAACTTACCGAAGTCCATAATCCGACAAACTGGCGGACGCTCCGTTGGGGCAACCTCCACCAGATCGGCTCCCGCCGCGCGCGCCTCCGAAAGAGCCTGCTCTATCGTCAGAATACCAAGCTGGGCACCATCCATACCAACGACCCGCACTTCTCGCACACGGATCTGTTCATTTATACGCTGCTGCTTCTCGTTCGCCAAACCTTCCTCAACTCCATACTAAACCCTATAAAAATCGAGCGGACCCCACGGTCAGAAAGAATGAAAATTCCCCCCTTCCGCAGCCACAGAGCCGTCTTACTTAGGACATAAAACTACGTACATAGCTCTTGGACCATAGGAACCGCTTTCGGACTGCCGTCACGCTGACGTGACCGCATCGTTCTTGCCGACTGTTGCCTACTTCGACCGCCATCCGATCGTCACTTCGACACCAATCTATCGATATGTTCCCCAAACTATGTCCGCCCAGACTCCTCGATTCCGCTCCCACTCTATCCTATCCGTTGCAACGCATCTTTCCTCCACAAAAAGCCCCTTGTGGGGAATCGGAAAGGTACGAAACCTAAACCAAAATAAGATGATCGTAACAAACTACGTTTTCTATACCTCATTCTACCATTTCTGGAAAGAGCTTTCATCTATTTTTGGCATTTTTTTCCGAATATAACTCAAAAAAGAATATTTCTACCCCCTTAACCACATCAATTACCGTTCACCGACGGTCGTCTATCCGGAAAACCTCGCGTTACTCAAAGGTCCATGTCGCAAAAACGCCTCGCTTTACATAACGGGGCCTCGATATCGAGAGAGAATGGAACACGCCACGATGCGAGCCAATAAATTTCTCGATGTATTTTGCGACGAAAGCGTTTTCGCGGTTGCTCTTTGTCCTATCGGCTGTTGGGAACAACACGACTGCGAAAAAAAGAAATCGACGGGCGAACCCACGGCGGACACGCGACCGTATGCGCCGCCCAGCTCGGTTACTTTTGCCGCCACTTCTTGATCGAGATCAAATGTTAATTCGAGATTTTCAAACAGAAAACCAATGGGAACCACAAGCCAAAAAAGGGGCTTGATCCCATTCAGTGAGTGGCTATTTTCTTGCGAATAGGCTGATCGAGATGGTGATTCACTCCGCTTTACCTCAGCATCGTTTCCCTTCCCTGGCTTGCAAATGTTGACCGTTCGGGATACTTGAGTTCTCCCCACCGACTCGACCATGGCGACCGGTGAAGGCCCTAGCCACGGTTGACTTGGACGACCGGTACGACTTTGCCACGCCACGTCATAGGGCGTTTGACCATGGGGATCGAATGCGTGAATGTTCGGTGTGGACATAACAGCCTCCGCCACCTCATGAATCTGACGACGATAATCCGACACGCCTGGCATATCGAGGGGTACGCTGTGAGCTGTAAACAGCAGCCGCGGCGCATAGGCGTCAGGAACCGCTTGCAATGCCTTGGCAACCGACTCGCCGACGGCTTCCACATAGCCATCCATTTCGCACAAAATGGGCAAAATTTGCCACGTTACCTGTGATTCGAAAAAATCGGCGTGGGTGTGATGAATCGCCGCTGTGAGTGATTCGACATATTTACCGTAAGCGTAATAACCACTAAATGGGGTTAAAACTTGGACAAATATTCGGCGGGGCGACGAGGGTGATTTTCGCTGCCGCCATAGCGTTTCCAAAACCTCGTCCAGTGTTGGGCGGCTATGTAGATTCGCGCAAAACACGGGCATTGGCGTTCCCAAATCACCCAGTAGCATTTCGAGATATTCCGCGAATTGCCGCACCTCCCCGCAAAAAGGGGAAAAACCGTTCACACTTGCATAACGAGCCTCTATCTTACGCAATCGTTCTGGCGGTATCGCGTAAACTGGCGGACGACTAGCTGTATTCAGAATGTCCGGCACTGCTTGTGAATGATCGGTTGGAGATAATGTCCTTCCAGCGGAACACAGCGAGCGTGTCGGATCAGGAAAGAGAATGGAAGACAAAAACGGACTAACGTCCGACATAGATTCCGGACCGCCAAATCCTAATAGCAAAACGGCATCACCATGACCGTCACTGAGCTTGTCCCCTGTGGATATCTGCTCCATGTTGTACCTATTCAGAAAAATCGAAATGTATTGTTTGTTCCAACAGCTTCTGTCTGCTTGGTTTTCGCCTGTCGGCTAGGGTCTCCTTTGCCACCGTCGGACAATTCCCGCAGGCCCTGCGGATAGTGGCAACGGATATCCTCCAGTGACTGGAACCCGACCAAGCCGCCGAGTGCGTCCCCAGCGAGCTGGCCAAGAAGACAACCTTGAGCCCTAAGTGAAACGCAACTTCTCATGGACTGAACTTTCTCCGGATTTTATACTCATTCCATTTGAAAATGCGACCAATCAGAACTTGACCAAAAGCCTTTTCGCAATGAAAAATCGCGGGTTCAAACACTAAATCAAATGGAACGGACATCCCACTGATGGCCTTATTCGGCCGGCTCAAAATTTTTCTACTTGATTTGAGTGAATGACCTCGCCTCATTCTAGTCAGGGGACCACCTGATCGGTGAGTGACACGAAAAGTTCACCCAAATAGAGGGGACGCCGACTTACCGCAATACAGTTTCTCTGCCAGTACTCCCCGTAACTTCCCAATGATATGATTATAAACGCCGAAGTCATCTTACACAACCATTTCCCGGCGACCCGACCGGAGAAACGCTTTTCTTCTCCCCGATTTCCCGGCATCGGACGCGGGTGACGGGTTTGTGGTAAAACCGGATATTTGGCGTTTCGCCGCGACAACTTCGCATCCGGTTTTCGGACGTTGGTTCGGTTCCAAAACTGGAAATCGAACCGATACCGTAGTGTTTCCGCCTGAGTTACCGATGCCACAACAGCCAGCCTGTCATCAATGCAATTCCCAACCAAATGGTTACGACGATGCCTGCAGCGAGAACGCTTCGTGGACGTTGTGCCAATCTGAGACTGGCCTCGTTCCGCAACTCCGCGAGAATCTCTTGCGGTATCAGCCGCACCGTCAACCAGATGGCCGCCGGCAGTATGATGATGTCGTCCAGATACCCGATTACGGGTATGAAATCCGGAATCAAATCAATGGGACTGAGCGCGTAAGCCGCTGTTGCGGCCGCCAACCACTTTACGTACCAAGGAATCCTAGGATCACGTCCAGCCAAATATAGGACCAAAACATCCCGTTGCATCGTTTTGGCCCATCTCTTCAGACGATCAAGCATAATTCCTCCAGTTCGGACTATCCCATTGGCGGATATGGATCGTTCCCGTGGCTGTCCTTGCTCTGGATACTCCCGTCCTTGCCATGGATGTAGAACTCCGTGCCTTGGTTCCGGCTAATCTTACGTCCGGCAACAACAGCATCCTGCTTTTTGTCAAAGTGGCCGCTACTGCGGGTCGCGCCGTCTTTCTTGACGTCCCAACCACCCTCAGCATTCGGCACGACACGATGTGAACCTGGTTTCTTTGGCATCGTCGGCCTCCTGTCTACTTGGTTTCCGCTGAAATAAGTTGCGCAGCCAATTCCAACACATCCGCTGGCCAGAGGCATTCTGGTCGCGGACGGTGAACGCCCGGGTGTCCAGCCTTGGGACGGCAGTGCAGAATCCGATCGACCCACTGTCTAGGTATAGCATCCAAGCCGTACACGGCACCCAAAAGTGACCCGCAAATAGCTGCGTTGGTGTCCGTGTCACCTCCACGCATGACGGTATCGACAACACCAGTTTCGAGGTTTGACGCATGACACAGCTGATACAGGGCATTCTGAAAAGCGATCAAAACCCAACCTTGCTGATGAACGTAGTCCGCCGGAGGAGATGCAGAAGCCCCAAGAACTGCGTCCATGAGATCTGGGACGACGGATAGATCAACAGCCCACTGTTTGACATTTTGATAGAGCTTTTCGGTCTCGCAACCAGATGTAATGGCATGGGAAATAGCCATGGTGAAAAGAGCGTTGGCCTGAAGGCACACCGGGTTTGGATGCGTCAGGGCGGCGTCTTGCATGGCCCAGTTCCGTACCTTTTCCAATGGGTAATTGGCCCCAAAAATGCCTAATGGGCTGATCCGCATCATTGCCCCATTGGCCTGACTGTCAGGATTTGGACGCCCTTGCAAGCCGGTGGCGATGGTCATACCGCAATCAAATGGTCCAGTGCCGAGCCAGAACTGATAGGCCTGAAGCGCGGCATTTGGATCATAAACTCCGCGTTCCACCAGCATCCGGGCCAGCAGTAGAGCCATTTCCGAGTCATCCGTCGGTTGCCCAGCTAGGGTATTCCAAGTACCACCGTCGGACAATTCCCGCAGGCCCTGCGGATAGTGGCAACGGATATCCTCCGGTGACTGGAATTCGACCAAGCTGCCGAGTGCGTCTCCAGCGAGCTGGCCAAGAAGACAACCTTGAGCCCTAAGTAAAACGCAAGTTTCCATGGATTGAACTTTCTCCGGCTTTTATAACCATTTCATTTGAAAATATGACCGATCAGAACTCGATCAAAAACCACTTCACAATGAAAAATCGCGGGTTCAAACACTAAATCAGGCCGGGTAGTATTCGGTCACGCTATCCGATATGCCTTCCACAAGAATACCGCCAGCATTTTCGTGGATATTCTTCCTTGTAGAGATTACACGGATACCCCTCTTTTCAGCTTTGCTTTGCTAACGGCAACGCCACAGCGATCACGAGTAAAACGACCAAGCACAGCCTCGAAGGTGCGTACTTATCACGGTCGGCGATCGTACGCAGGAATTCGGCCCGGCGGTCTGTCGTTTCA
Organism: Thermoguttaceae bacterium; assembly: GCA_028694795.1. GTDB lineage: Bacteria > Planctomycetota > Planctomycetia > Pirellulales > Thermoguttaceae > JAQVKF01. The sequence continues at coordinate 7,154 of JAQVKF010000185.1, forward strand.
CTCTGCGTCCCGGTCCATGAATTCATTCGTCACAACATGGCCATTATTTTTGGCGAATTTATCACAGTTTGAAACTGTTCCTCAATGGATTACTCGTCTGGCTATGGCTGGACGAGCGGACGCAGCGAACAATATTCATGACTCGGCCTCTCCAAGCATTTTCAGCGGCGTTTCTTTGAGCCGTTCATCTTGGGTGACTTTGGCCAAAGCACATCTCCAGAAAATTTCTCATCCCCGAATCGCTTTGCTCGACTGTTTGACACCGACGATCTGGGCCATATTGCCCCGCGACAGCCTTGCGATCTCCCGCAAATGCCCAATCTCTCCGCGACCCTCTTCAAGAAAATCACCCTCTAACCCAACAGCTTAATTATG
>JAQVKF010000186.1 GCA_028694795.1 Thermoguttaceae bacterium
ACGACGAATTTTTTCCAGTACACTAGCCATCGAATGATCCTCCCATCGAAAAAATAGGACACGCCGTCAATCTCGAACGGGATACCTGTATTCTGCTTTATGCTTTATATTAATGAGCGACCACGATTCTTCGTTAGAAAAATCGTGACCCGGCTAAATGGCTCCGGTTCAACCGAAATTTTTTACCCTTTTGCTGTGGTTTGCCACGGTTTGCGGTGGCTTACCACATCCCACCGACCATTTACACGTTCAATTTCCACGGTTGGCGATATTCATAATGGAGCAACGCATTCGCGTCTTCGACATCTGAACCGATAAAACGCTCCGCTGTCGCATCCCAATACAACCGCTTGCCCACCGCGAGCGAAATGTTGCCGATCTGAGCGAGCACCGTCGAAAGATGTGCCGTTTCCACATCGGCCACCGGGCGTTCCCGCGATTCGACACAATCCAAAAAGTTTTGCGCATTGGCTATCGTGGCGTCCAACGGATCGACTTCTTCCTCTAACGCAACCGTTCGATCGCCCCTATCCGTTTGGAATTGCCCAGGGCGACTGGGCACCACTTTGATTGATTTACCCCAACCGGTCAAATAAATCGAACCCTTCGTACCACGTAATTCGAGTTCCGCGCCAAATGGGAGTGGATCGGTACCAGTCGCTTCATATTGTCCAAATTGCGCAATTCTGCCTGACGCAAAACACCACGTCGCCGATAGAGTATCGGGAATTGTCCGATCATCGTCCAACGCGTACACGCCGCCCATCGCGCAGACGGACTCTGCCGCCGTCTCGCCCGTGAGCCAGCGGATGGCGTCTAAATAATGGATTCCCCAATTCGTCATTTGCGACGAATACGCGTTCCACCAACGGAATTTATAGGGCGCGATGTTTTCCTGATACGGCTGCATTGCGCGCGGACCGATCCACAAATCCCAATCGAGACCCGCGGGCGGCTCTGTCGGCTGACCGTGGCCTATTCCGGCCGGCGCCATGTTGGAAACGCGATAAGCTCGGCTGACCGTTACCTTGCCAATCTGATCTTCCGCGATCATCTGGGCCGCTTTCTGATAGGTGCGACTTGATCGCCGATGAATCCCCGCTTGGACCACACGCTGGTATTGACGGGCCGCGTTTATCATATGCCGACCTTCGACCACGGTCATCGCCAAAGGTTTTTCGATATAAACGTCAAATCCCGCCGCGCAAGCGTCTACCGTCTGAATCGCGTGCCAGTGATCCGGCGTCGCGATGATCATCGCGTCAATATCCTGACGCTCATACAGTTTGCGAAAATCGGTGTATTGATCCTCCGAGGCGACACCCAAATCGCTGGCCACTTTGGCAAGCGTCGGTTGATACACGTCGCAAAGAGCTGCAATCTCCAAACGCGGATCGTTCGTCTTCTGAAACGCTCCGATCAGCTGCGAGCCGCGATTGCCCACGCCGATATAGGCGACGCGAATTTTTGCGTTAGGCAAACGCTTGCCAGACGCAAAAACTGGCGTGGCCAGTGGAAGCGACGTTGCTAACGTGGAAATAACCGTTGATACTAAAAAATTTCTACGTTTCATATAACACCTCTTGGTTTATACAGATGACTTGGGCCACTATTAGGCAGCCATCGTCCGCTCCTACCCCCTGCTTGCGCAAACCGAGAGTTTGGGCTAGGACGTCGATACGCCCATTCGGCAAGTGGCGTGAATGGTCCGTTCGGAGACCGTAACGGTTCGCCAACATGCTCGCTCATCTGATGAGCGTCTCTGTTCACGCAGTGCGGCAAACACGCCACCTGTACTCATGATACCAATGTATTCCCTATGGTATCGACCCCTGAAAACATTCAACCACTTTTCTTTGCATTCATTTTAATTAAAATACAGCGGATTGAAATGGTTATGACGGATTCGTCGGATTGGTGCTGGCGTGATTCCCGTTTTTTAGGGCATGAATCTACGCAAAAAAGCAAAATCATTCGCTGCGTTTGCCGAGAAAATACTCATCATTTTGAGTTTTTCCTTATGTACAGATCCGGGATTTTACCTGTATATCTCGTCTAGGGCGTCCTGGTAACGAACCGTCGCGGTGGGCGTTTCCCCTTTGTCTCGCTGTGTGTCTTCCGCCAGCAAAATTTCGTTGACTCTTACATACTTTTGTCTTACAATAGCCCTTACTCGTCCATGGGACGCCGTCGAAATATTGGATTGGGTGAGGTCTTTTCGGCTCCACCTGCGTGATGTTCGGGTGGTCTTATGTTTACACGACATCGATATCCAAAATGGAAGAAGGACAAAATATAGATGAATCAAATCCTTGGAAAACGTACGAGAATTTGGATTATTCCACCTCTTCTGTGCATTTTAATCGGATTGACCGGTATCGCGATGGCGGCGGATGAGACATCAACCTCATCGATACCGAATAGTGTTGCGGTCTCGCCGCTTTCGGGTGACGATGCCTCGATGTATGCCAAACTTGATGCGCCAATATTGTTTACCAAACGACATTCATACGGTGGAATTCACATTTATGATGTAATGTATAAATGGCCGCCAGGCGGCGGTGGAATCTATCTTCTCGAAAATCCGTCCGCGCCGCGAAATCAATGGAAGATTCGCCCGGTGATCGACGAAACTACCCCTAACAGCTGTGGGCATGGCGTTTATTCGGATCCAGAACTTTCGTGGGATGCGAAGAAAATTCTCTTCTGTTTTAAGGGAAAACCGGACGGAAGTACCGATATTTGGGAGATCGGCATTGACGGCAGCGGCCTGCGGCAGATTACCGATGCCACGCTTGCGTGTGACGCGTATCATGGAACGCTGTCCGGTCAACACGATATCTCGCCAGCGTATCTTCCGGATGGGCGAATAATCCTCCTTTCTACTCGTCCGAGCGGGTTGGTTCCATGCAATAATACCGGCGTTGCTATTTTGCATGTGATGAACGCCGATGGTTCCGATATGCACCCCATTTCAGTGAATAATGTGAACGAATTCGATCCCGTCGTGCTGCCAGATGGTCGCATTTTATTCGGAAGATGGGAATATATCGACAAATCGGCGTTAGTCGTGCAATCGCTTTGGACAATAAATCCGGACGGTTCGAATGAAACAGCCTATTTTGCGAATAACATGGTCTTTCCCGAGGCGATACTTGATGCTCGACCGATTTTTACGGCGGATCCACAGGATGAAAAACGGAGTACGCAGATCGTCGGCACTCTGGCAAAGCATAACTCCGTTCCACGGGGTTCGGTCGCCTTTATCGACACGTGTCGAAATAAAAATGGTGAACAGATGATCACAAATCCGGAACATCCAGAGGCCCCGACGACCGATGTTGGCGATTCCTGTGAACCATGGCCCATTGATGAGAACACGATTTTGTTCAGTGGTCGTTCAGCGGGAGTTTCACGCAATACGATTGACATGATTGATCGGAATGGGCGACGGCTCACGCTGCTCTCGGATCCGGATATCTGTTTGCATGATCCGATGCTGGTGAAGCCGCGACCGGTGCCGACGGTTAGGATTGACGTGGTTGATCGTTCGGCAAAAACGGGCCGTTTTTTTGTACAGGATGTCTATCGTGGGTTGGAGGGTGTGAAACGAGGTGAAGCACGATGGATTCGTGTCATCGAGGAAACCTCGCGAGTTAGTGCGACGCCACGGACCCCGACGGATTACAACCAAACGTTCATTATTTCATCGGCTTTAGCGTTTAGCGTGAAGAATTATTTAGGGGTTACGCCCGTGGAGGAAGATGGTTCGGCTTATTTTGAGGTTCCGTCTGGACGCGCGGTTTATCTTCAACTTCTAGACGCGCAAATGCGTCAGATTCGGACGATGCGTACATTTGTTCAGGCCGCTCCCGGAACTACACGGTCGTGCATTGGCTGTCATGAACCGAAGAATGACACGCCGACAAACGTTCACGCGGTGGCGGCGGTCATGTCGCGGGATGCAAGTCCGTTGCAACCGGAAAACTGGGGTGACGATTCACCAGGAACGGGGTCCATTGATTATGCCACAGAAATTCAGCCGATTTTAGAGCGACGTTGCGTGGAATGCCATGGTGGAGCAAATGGCATTGCCGGTGGTGTGGATCTTTCCGGCAGTTGGACGAAATATTTTAACATTTCGTATGAAAATCTGACGAGCCGCCATGAGACGCAGCTGACCGCTTATTGGATTTCGGCTATTGATTGCATGAACGGTACCGCTTGGAAAAGTGTTCCTATCCAATCGCCGCGTTCGCACGGTACGGGATGCGCGCCGCTCGCCAAATCGCTCTGCGACGATTCACCAGACAGCCATCGAGCCAAAGGGTTCCTTGATGGACTGACCGAGGGAGAACGAAACCGGATTCTCGCTTGGATGGACTCGAACGGTGTGTACAATGGCACATGGGACTACTCGCCCGCCGGACAGGCAACGATCGGCTGGGATCAGACGAAATCGGAATTGACCTCGCTCATGCGTGAACATGGATGTACGGAATGCCATCATAGTGGTGACGCGACTCAGCTTGATTGGTTTGAGGAGGACTGGATTAATTTACAGCATCCGGAATGGAGCCGGATTTTACGAGCACCACTTCCGGAGGAATATTCCACCGAAACGATGACAAAATATGGGCTTGGAGCATGCCGCAATCATCCGGTGCGACCGGAACATCGTCGTGTGATGCAGTTGTGGTCGGGATATTATCATGGTGTTCTGCCAATAGATCAAGTTCCAAAGAAACCTCGCTGGCAGGCGGACCTTTCGGGAGAACCGTACAGCGCGTTCACTTCCACCGACGCGCCGGCATATCAACAGATGCTGGCGGTGATTCGGCGTGGGCGTGAATTGGCGTTGGCTACTCCACGAGTCGATATGCCGGGGGCGGAGATCATTCCAGGAGCAGCTCGTTGTTTTATTCCGCCAACGCTACCGGAAATCACGCCGGTACCCGTGGCAACCGTCTATGATGGTACCGTTTTGCTAACGTGGACGGCTTCCGTAAAAACGATCGGATTGCGTGGTGAGATTTGGCGGACAGAAGGCGAGCGACCGGGATTTCTGACGGGATCTTACATGCGTTCCGCAGCCAAACCGATCTGCGAATCGACCACGGCTCAGCGTTTTCTGGACACGCAACCGACAGCAAAATTGACGGTAAATACGGAGAATCCCGTCGAAAATACGGAGTTAATTGGACAGACCGTGCGTGTGACCTATGCGTTGATTTTTTTCGATCCAATCAGCCTTCAGCGGAGTACGCCGTCGTATGTGACCGTGGAAATTCCATCGCCTGTCGCGCCTGACGTACCACAAGGTGTCCAGGCGAAAGGTCTCTGGCACAGTGTACGTATTTCTTGGGAACCGGTTTCCGGACGGGGGGTAACCTATCGGGTTCGACGTGTACCTCCAGTTGATGTAGATAAAAATACAGACTCTGATATAGCAACAACCGCGGAACTCGTAGACGAAGGTTCTGATTCGAAAGCAAATGCGACGGAAAACGCGGTGTCCGAACTATTGACAGAACTGTCGTGGGTGGATGCGGATCTTTCCGATGGTCAGACGTACCGTTATCAAGTAACAGCCGTTCGCCGCGGAGTTGAAAGTGCGCGAAGTGCGGTAGTAACGGCCATTCCGTCCGCGGAAGAGCGGCCTGTGTTTACCACGGAATCCACGATGTTTGATTTTCGTGATTCAGCCGGACGATTGGATTCCGAAACGATTCCATATGAGGGGGCGTTTGCCGTGCGACCGATGACGATTCAGTGCCGAGTTCGATTCGAAACGCGTCCATCCGGCGAAATGCCGGTCTTTTTGGGATGCGGTGTTTGGAATCAGTCCGGCTGGTTTTTGCAGTGGCTTGGTGACCAATTCCGATTCCACTGTGGCAAGCTGGATTGCGATGGTGGTGTCCCGGTGATGGGCGAGTGGATCGAACTGACAGCCACGGTAGAAAGGGAATCGAACGGTTACGGACGGTTACGTCTGTATCAAAACGGAAAACTCATCGCGGAGAAATCGGGGGTGATTTCCGACACGCCAAGCGGTGTTCCGTTGATCATCGGCCAATACGGCGGCGGTCCGGCTCCCGCCTATCAACTCCATGGCGAAATCGAAAAAGTTCAGATATGGGAGCGACCGCTGGACGCCTCGGAAATCCGTCCTCCAAAAACAAACTTGTCCAAGTGAGGCTACAATGTTGATCGAATATGCCGCCCGCTTGTGGCGAATCAGCCGCGGGCGTGAGATCGTCGTGAGACAAAGTGACTGAGCCGCTCGTAAATTGGGTGGCGGACCATGTGCAAGGCGTGGATTTCGCTCAATTCCGATGGCGGCCTTATCCGTCGGCATTTGGCTTTCTAGCCATCCGGTTCTGGAAATCCAACTCTTTACCAAGAAGGGGGATTAACTGATCGGCATTCAGACTGGGAAGATCGTAAGTCTTTTCAATTTGTCGAATACGGCGAGGAAGACGATAGGTTAAATCACCTGGTTTGGACTGCTTGGAACTTGTACCAGTAGCTCCAACTCGTGGTCTTCCTTGTGTTTCATCCCAGTAGAGACGATCCAACACCTCAAACATACATGGAATACGTGTTAAAAATAAACTTTTCATTCCATCTTCAGTAAATTTATCCAAAACCGATACAGGGCTTCCAAAAAATAGTCGTGTGTATTTTCCACAAATATTCCGAATGTGCCATGATACAAATAGATGATTCCGATAATAATATCTGGAATTTTTTGCCTCGAAAACATAATGATAATCGTTTCGTACATTTCGGTGACCTTGACCATCTACCGGACAGACGGAGTCGAAAAAGAAAAAAGTGAGCCAACTCCACAGCCCGGCGTTGTATCGCAACGCGGCCGCGGAATACGGTTGAAGCAGCGGCGTTATAATCATTTAATTTAGCAATTTTCTTGATGGAGATATTCCATAATGGCATTTTCGAGATTTTGTGAATGTGGCAATAGATCCACTAACGCGCGTTTCCTATTCGCCCAAACCTTTTCGATGGGATTGAGATCTGGCGAATACGGTGGCAAAAATAATATGCGTAGATTATATTTACGAGCAAGACAACGCAACTTACGATGCGGGTGAAACGAAGTACTGTCCATCATGACAGTCGTGTCTTTTTGAATATACTGGACAAGTGTTTTACGAAACCATTCGACGAAAAGATGACTCGTCCTGTTTTGAGAGTAACACCACGACGCCACCATATTTCTACCGATTTTCGCGGCTATCACGTTCGTTCTTTGGAACTTTTGTCCACGTTTGACGTCTTCCACTTTTGTACCGCGCGGAGCCCGACCATGCTCGCGAATCAAGCATGGATCCACGCCGCTCTCGTCCATATAGACTCGTTTTTCTTCGGGGATTTGGGCCACATCTTTCACGAATTTGGCCCGTTTTTCTTCGGATTTTTCTGCATAGGCAAACGTCTTTTTTTTAGCGTAATGCCCATCTTTTTCAGGGCGTAAAACACCGCTGGAATACTGCATCGAAAC
>JAQVKF010000187.1 GCA_028694795.1 Thermoguttaceae bacterium
ACACGTTTTTCCTAAGTCTCGTGGAAGTGTACATATTGATCATTTTACGATGAAATGTTCACCAACGTCGGCAATAGTTCGGATCGAGGCCCTGGAGTAGAGCGATTTTGCAACGAAAAATCGCGAGTGTAAACGAATGTTGGTTGGGACAGGCAAAAATCCTACTCTACGTGGTGGAAAACGGTTGCAAATGGCGTGCGTTGCCGAAGGAATTTGGCAACTGGCACACAGTGTACATGCGCATGTGTCGATGGGCCGAAAATGGCGTCTTATTCCATCTTTTTGAGGCTCTGCAAAATGAGCTGAAGCTCCATGTGGACACCTCCGCGTTGTCACTCGACAGCAGATGTATGAAAGTCCACCATGGTGGTCGGCGACTCAAAAAACGGAAGACACTTGATCGGCAAAACACGTGGCGACCGGGAACGCCCGGCTGCGAATTCGCACTGCCGTGCGGTTGGTTATGGTCCGCAAAGCAGTCACTGCATTCCTGGCTTTTGCTTCTTTTAATTCATACAATGTATTATTCAAATATACACTATGTGATCGTCGCGAATGGCACGCTCCCGTCGCGTTGATGTTGTCGAAAGGCCATCTGAACGATGGCCCGCAGGGACACCGTATGAAATGGTAGCACCAACGTCAGGTAAAAATCTTATAAACCGGCGAATGCCGGGAACGGAGTGACCGCATCGGCGGCCATTTTACCGAGTTGGCAGCACCAGCGCCAGGTAAAAAGTTTTCGTAGACGGTTCTGACGCCTCGTCGCGTTTTACCCGTGATGATAAACTGGATATCATGTATCTCGCTTTCGTTCTCCTAGCCATCACCAGCGAATGGCTAAGCCGAATGATGTGAACACGCCCTAGACGTACAAACTGCAATATCAACCGACATAAACCACCCCGATTGCAGTCATTCATTCCTGACCATCGGTTTACCATGTGATTATATGTGAACACACCCTAACGGCGGCGACTTAAACTCGGTAAGCAGGCACAAAAGTGCCCGCCGATGCAGTCACTTCGTTCCGAGCCATCACTTGTCGAACTTAATGCCGTGTGCACCACTCCGGCTCGGCCGCTTGCACAATAAACCAAGAGGATTTCTTACCACGCAGACGCTGCCGGCGTCTGGCAAAACGACGCGGTAGTTGTCATGAGATTTGGTAAAAAACGTTGCGTTGTCGCGGTTCATATCCGGCGGAGACAATTCGACATTCGATCTCCTGCACGGTAGTTCGAAATCGCGTACCTGCGGCAGCGACGACATTTTCTTCGATCATGAGACTTCCGAAATCATTCGCGCCGAATCGCAGTGCCAATGCTCCGATATCAAGCCCTTGAGTGACCCAACTGACCTGGATATTATCGAAATTATCGAGAAAAATTCGGGAGATGGCAAGCGTTCGCAAATAGTCCCACGTTCCCGATTTCGGATGAGTGGCGAGCGGGGTGTTTTTCGGTTGAAAAATCCACGGAATGAACGCAGTGAACCCGCCCATTTCGTCTTGGAGCGAGCGGATGCGAGCCAAATGTTCGACACGCTCGGCGACAGTTTCGAGATGTCCGCACATCATCGTGGCAGAACCGCGTCCACCAAGTCGATGCCAGACACGACAGACTTCGATCCATTCATCCGCAGTCGCTTTATGCGGGCTGGTGAGATTTCTAACACGATTCGAGAGAATTTCCGCACCACCACCTGGTAATGAACCGAGACCGGCCGCACGTAACCGCCGCAATACGTTTTCGATCGGAAGCCCCGATAATTTCGCAAAATGCACGATTTCCGGTGGTCCAAATCCATGAATATTCAGCGTCGGATATTTCTGATGAATATCGTGCAATAGTGATTCGTACCATTCGAGCGGTAGTTCGGGATGGAGTCCGCCTTGCATTAGAATCTGATTGCCGCCCATCGCGAGCGTCTCGTCGATTTTTTGGTAAAGCGTCGAGCGTTCGATGACCCAGCCGCGAGCGTCACCCGGTTGAACGGAAAACGCGCAAAAACGGCATCCGGAAGTACAAATGTTGGTGTAATTGATATTCCGATCAATGTTGTACGTTCGATAGGGTTCCGGATGCTTGAGGCGACAGAGTGCGTCAGCGGTCTCCGCGATCTGAGCTAGCGAGTTCGATTCGAACAGGAGAATCGCCTCCTGCGCATTGAGGCGTTCGCCTTGAATCGCGCGCGATAATAAGGTGGTAATCATGAAACATTCCATTCCTTCCGCCAAAGTCCCCTTCTTGCGCGGAATGAGGATTTTATTTTCGTTCAAGCATGTTCGATGGGATTTTTACGGTACTAACATCCGCAGGTACTCGACATATGCCGCGGCACCGCCTTCGCGGTATCCCGTTTGAGCGATGGTCGTACCATCAGCAGTCGTCAAAACGATGGTGGGGTAACCATCGATTTGATGTTGTTTCGCCAATTCCGCGTTCTGCTGTTTGAGCTGGTCGCTTTGGGGCTGATTCCGTGGAAAATCGAGATCCACAAGCACCGCCTTTTCCTTGGCCCACGCGGCGAATTCCGGTTGCGTCAACACTTCCTTTTGCAATCGCATGCACCATCCACACCAATCCGAACCAGTGAAGAAGAGAAAAAGAATTTTGTGTTCACGCTCTGCCTGAGCCTTCGCGGCGACGAGATCGGTAAGCCACACCACGTCGTCCGCTGTGCCTGCCGTGTCCGAAGAGGTGGTTACGTCCGCCGTCCCCTGATCGTTTGTCGCTGTCGGGACGTCAACTGGTTGAGCGAAGGTGTTATCCGTTCGAGTATTTTCAGTTTTCGTTTCGACGAAGGCATATGGATCAGACGGTTGAACATCCTGCGCATTGGTCCCCGCCCAGGTACTTGCTCCGGAACCAGGCCCCGAATTAGAGCCCGTTGCAGGATTTTGAGCCGTGGTGTTCGACACCGTTTTTGCCGTCGTGATATTGGTCGGAACGGTCGGTTGAGTACTTTCCGAGTCGGTGTCCGTCGTTTCGGGAGGACTGCACGCCGTCCACAGGACCATTCCTAAGAGCATAGTCCACATACAGGTCTGTCTCATCGAATGTCTCCTTGTTGAGAGTGAATACCGATTCCTCTCGGAATTATACTCATTTCGATTAAAATTCAGTCCATTCGCATCAATTCACGACTACTTTGCAGCGAAAAAACGCCATCAATCCGAAAATCGAAAGAAACGGATTCAGTATAACATAAACTGAAGGATTGCGTAGATAGGCGGATGAATATTGAACCGCGAAGTCGGGATACGATCACGGGTGCGGGAGGAATCACCCACGCCGAAAGGGGGATTGCCCACAGCGTCGTTTCTTATTAGGACGTGTTCACAAGTTGCCACCCCAATCGGAGCGACCGGCTGTACCTGCGTCAGGTAAAAAATTTGCGCATTTTCTGCGAAAACGCTTTTTTCGTAAAACTTTTTTGAAGCGAAGAATCAATGGGAGGAAACTTCCCTTCCAAAGCATTTTACTGGACGCACGAACTTCAATATCAACCGACATAAACCGCATCAATTGCATTCATTTCATTCTGGCTATCGGTTTTACCATGCGATTATATGTGAACACTCCCTAGACGCTGGCGGTACCCACGTCTAACAAAAAACCTCCTAGCTTGCGTTGCAAGCCACCGAGTTGGAGTAGAATATTGGGTGAATATTCAACCTGTGATGGCCGGATCATGGTTCAATCCGATAGACTTTTCCTCGGACATTCAACAGAACCGGCTCGTCAAAAACCAGATACGACGCTAACGTCGGATGGTCCTTCACAAACGCAAATATCTCCGTCGAAAATTGCTTGAGCGTCACCGGATGCTCTTCCCGCTGCTGCGACTCGCTCAACGTGCCATCCACCCAAACACCATTTCGCAGATAGAACGTTCGCTCACCGATTTTGCGGATGGTCGTTTGCGCTTGCGACACCTCGCGTTCCGTATTGGCAATGGAATCGCTCGACGCTGACGCAAAAGTATCGGACACTTGGTTTGCAGCCTCCGCGACCGGCGCAGCAGCCTTACCCACAATCGTGGAACGGTCATGTCCATATTCTCGGTACGGCGCCATTGCCATCCCTCCCATACCTCCGCCCACACCACCACCTCCGGCCATCATCGCCGAGGCGACTTCTCTATCGGCGAAACTTTCCGCTGTAAATTCGGCTTGAACCTGGCCACGCAATCGGGAACGCATCTGACGCTGTTCCACGCCTAACGCCCCACTCGTGACCGACATATTGCTCAACCGGCTGTCCGCTCGTGCCACATTCGACGGTGTGGCCCCAAGCTCGGCGTTCTCATCCGCCAAAAATGACGTGTACGGCGTAACAATTCCATGCCGTGTCGCAAGTTCGATCAGCTCCTTCACCAATTCGTCATTACGTCCGTTCGCGTCCATTTCGTCCAAAATTTCCGCCACCCGACGCATCGCCCACAACGGTTCGACGAACGTACAACTCGAATCACCAACCGAGGCCAACTTAGCTGGAAATTCCCACGTTTTAGACTCATTGCCCAGTTTTCCTGTCAAACAGACTTTTGCCGTACCTGAACGTTTATAACGCCCAACAACCACCATCTGTTCTCCCGCAAAAAGGTCAAACTCACCTTGCGGATAGACACGATTCAACAGCGGAATCGCAGGATCATCCGATTCGTCCAATCGAATTTCCACTTTCACATTGGTTAATACAGGTGACTCAATTTGACGATAGAGCGACGAAACCTGCTCCTCGATATTTTCTTCCGGTCGCACGTAGACTGGCATTCCATGTCCCTGTTTGGCCATCCGATCCAATAAACGGCTGTTCACATCATAACCGACACCAAAAACCATCAGCCTCGCTCCATTCGGATTGACCGTCTGAGCGATATCGAGCAGCTTAGATTCGTCCGTTTCGCCAGTCGTTGGACAGCCGTCTGTAAGGAAAAGTACATAGGTCGGACGTGTTTTATCCTGGATTGGAGCGAACGCCGTTTTGAGTGCGTCGCCTATATTCGTACTGCCACCCGCATAAATCGACTCGATAAACCCTTTCGCTTCCGAGCGGGTTTCCGAGGTCAATCGCTGCAATTCCGGACGGAATGATTCGACGCGACTGTCGTAAGCGACGATGTTGAAAAGGTCATTTTCTCGCAAATTTTCCAATACGTATCGTAACGCACCACGCGCTTGTTCGATTTTCTTTCCACTCATACTTCCGGAACGATCAACCACGAGTACCACTGTTTTGGGCGTTGGCTGCGCATTGCGATCAAGATGGAGCGTCGGGGTGGCAAAAAGGGCGAAAAAGCCGTCCGCGTCGTCCGACGATTCTGGACGATAACTGAGTAATTTCGCTCCCAACAGATCGCGCCCGACGTCGTACATCAATCGGAAGTCGGTCGTAGGCGTCTTGTTTTCTTCCGTAAAGGTCACGATCGTGTTTTTAGCCGTCGGACGTTCGATTTTGACGCCATGCGACGGACTGTACAGATTTTTGATCTCCTCATCACTATTGATAACGATACGGAAATTTGTTCGCTCAACCGGTTTTGTTGTATAACGTGCGGTCGAAAGGGGGAAGATAAAATCAGTCATGCCATCCGTCCGACGCAACACTTGCACATATTTGAGTGAAATCGTTCGTTTGGCACCAGCGGGAATTGGAAATACGCTTGTCTTAAACAGACCGTTACCGATCCATTCGAGCAAAGCGGGGTCCTTGTTTTTGCGCATGATCGACTCGTAATAACTTCGTGCTTCCTCCGATTTCATCACTTTTGCGGCGAATTCTTTGCCATCGACGAGGAGCGTCATCTCGGTGATCACGCTATCGTATGGCAAGGGAAAGACGAACGCAGCCTCAATGAGTCGTGAACCATCATTCACAAAAGACTGTGAAAGTTGGACTTCCGCGGCGGCACCAGAGATTTTCACCTGAACGTCAATCTCACTTAGGTGATACGTCAACGTGTCACGTATCGGTGGTTCAGGGGTTGGCGGAAACGGTCGCGGCGGCATCGGACGCGGCAAAATAATCACCTGGCTAGGGTCTTCGACGATCAGCACACCCTGAGCGGAAGCGGTGGGAAGCATACCCAAAAGGGCTGCCACCGACCACAGTACGGCCATCCATAACGATACCAATCGACTCATGGTGATCTCCTTTGAAAATAGTTCGAACAACGGCTCACAAATGCACCACCCCAACTCGGCGGCAACGTACCGCTTTTTACTAGACGGTAATGATTCCAACTTGGTGGGCAGGCTTGAAGAGTCCACCGACGCAGTCACTTCGTTCCTGGCCTCGGCTTGGCACAATCCACTCCAACCCGACCGTCCGTGGGAGTGGCAGGGAAGTAAAAAACCGCGTTTTGCGGCCCGAACGCTTACGACGCAAGTCGTGAGGAAAACATGCCGTCCACGGTGTTGGACATGAACTTTGGTGAAAAAGTTCCCGCAAAACGAGAATGTGGCGGAAATTTTTCTTCCCATAGTTGCGAATTACCATCCCCACGTATTACAATGGACGTCATGATTTTGGTAAACACTCTTAAAAATGATAACCTGAAGAAGGACACGGTCATGGATGCCCTGCTTGGAATTGATATTGGGACTTCGGGTACAAAGGTTTTAGCCATCACGCCGGACGGCAAAATGCTTGCCTCGGCACTGGAAACCTATCCATGTTATGTGCCGCAACCGCTTTGGAGTGAACAAAATCCCGACGATTGGTGGAACGCGACCATTCGTGCGGTCCATACGGTAATGAACAAAGCGGGACTACGTCCTGTGGATGTACGCGCGATCGGTCTGTCCGGTCAGATGCACGGTAGCGTTTTTCTCGATGCCGGGGGACGCGTAATTCGTCCGGCCATTCTCTGGAATGATCAACGAACGGCGTCGGAATGTGCCGAAATTGAAATGCGAGCCGGTGGACGTGACGCGTTGATCCAAATGGTTGCCAATCCCGCAATGACCGGATTTACCGCCCCAAAAATCCTCTGGTTGCGTAACCATGAACCGAAGAATTATGCCAAAGTGGCCAAGGTGCTGCTGCCGAAAGACGAAATCCGTCGCCGATTGACTGGCGAATACGCCACCGAAGTAAGCGATGCCAGTGGTATGTTACTCCTCAATGTGGCAAAACGACAATGGTCGAAAACGCTTCTTGCGGCTCTGGATTTGCCCGAATCAATGCTGGCCACGGTTTTTGAATCGGAAGATGTGACCGGACGCTTAAGGCAAACCGCGGCCGATCTGCTCGGACTGACAACCGATTGTATTGTAGTCGGTGGAGCGGGTGATTGCGCAGCCGGTGCGATCGGCAATGGAATCGTGACCCCTGGCGTACTTTCGACGAGTATCGGCACCAGTGGCGTGATGTTCGTCTATTCTGACTCGGTCAAAGTCGATCCGATGGGCCGTGTCCATACATTTTGTCACGCAGTGCGTGGCAAATGGCATCAGATGGGGGTCAATCTGTCCGCGGGCGGCTCGCTCCAATGGTTCCGAAACGCT
>JAQVKF010000188.1 GCA_028694795.1 Thermoguttaceae bacterium
CGAAGATGCGCTCGCGGATATCGATCGATTGATGATGGTAGCTCCGCGAGTGATGGAACTCATTCGGTTGAAAATTATGGTGATGGTGGCCGCCGAACGTTACGACGATGCGAAGGAGTATGCGGAACTAGTTTTGGGATCGCGTCGCAATGAACCGGAAGTACGTCTCGTGTTTGCCTCGCTTGATGTAAGTATCGAAGATTATGAGGCTGCGATTGAAGAGTTGGACGCGCTGCTCCTCATGAGTCCGGATAACCCCGCGGCTCTGCTGACTCGCGCGAACGCTTATTCCGGTATGGGAAAACAGGCGGAGGCGAAGGCCGATTACGCCAAAGCTCTCGAACAGATGCCCGAGGACTCCTTGGTCCTGAATAACTACGCTTGGCTGTTGGCCACCTCGCCGCAAGACGAATTACGCGATGGAGCCAAAGCGGTCGAAATGGCTCTCAAAGCGTGCGAATTGACCAAGTATGAGGAACCGTATATCCTGAGCACATTGGCCGCGGCGTATGCGGAAACGGGTAATTTCGACAAGGCGATGGAATTCTCGAAAAAAGCGTGCGAGGCAAATAAGGATGAATCGAAAAACGATACCTATGCCAACGAATTGAAAACTTACGAGGCGGGAAAACCGTTCCGTGAAGCCAAAATGCCGTCCGTTCGCCAAAAAAATAAGACAGATGCGCCGGTAACCGAAGAAATCGAAGCCATAGAATCTGGTGAAACCAAAAAAACTGGCGAAGCCACGGAATCTGACGAAGCCGCGAAGCCAGCGGAGCTCCCAGCGGAAGCGGTAGAGACTACCGAGGCCAATACTCCTGAAACCGATGAGGATAACGTCGATTCGACCGAAATTGAGGATTCTCTCGAGGACGAACTTCAAGATGTGAAACCGTCCGAAACGCCGGAATCGGAGACTGAGACGCCGGAAATCGACGGGATTCTCGACCAAACCATATGATTCGTGTGCAGAATCCTTCCCAAAAGACGACAAAAAAGAGGGCGAACGAAGGCGTTTTCCCTCTTTTTTTAATGTCTCGAACGTTGGCCGCGCTTCGGCGTAAACCGGGAATTTTACCCCAACTAGCTATCGGAAAAAGTGTCTGGTCAAACGCAGTTGGGCCCGTCCGCGTGTCGGATTGGTTCATAAAATGAAGATTTTGTCATGCGGATATCGGTCTTATCATGCGGATAGTGCCTCAGGTTCGAGCGGCTACTATTCGCGATTGGCCGCTTTTTCCACGAATTCGACAATCGGGGTCGGGTCGGGCAGCGAGTGCGGATGATGGTCGTTTCCGGGCTTGACAATCACCTGGATCGGACCGCCTAGCCGAGAATAACGTTCTTCGAGGATTTTGGTGTTTTGTTCATAGGGCACCACATGGTCCGCATCGCCGCAGACGACCAAAATCGGCACCTTTTTCTCCGCGAGTTTCCGCAACCGTGCTTCGTTCAGCGGACCATCCTCATACGCCAACGCTTCCTCCTCGCTCAGTCCATACGCTTTGAGTACGTCGGCCCAATCGTTATCCGAACGCGCTCCGCCACGCTGACCACCGGGCCACGTCCGAAAATCAAGCACCGGATTATCGATATAAATTGACTCCACCTGATCGGGGTACGCGATGGCCCAATTCATGACGTACAAACCACCGCGGCTCATGCCTTCCAACACGACACGCTTGGATAAACCGAACGTCTGGGTGACGAATTGATAAAATTTTTGCCATAATTCGACCGATTTGGGCGATCCCATCAGCGGTGTAGCGTCGATTATCACGACGTGATACCCTCGTTGGAGAAGAGCAAAATCGGTTTGCGGTTCATGTCCCCAAAATCGTGCTCGCCAGATCCACGGTTTTTGGCCAACCTGAGACTGTTCGCGAGGTGCCTTCGGTACCGCGATTTTGGCCGTACGTCCTTCAAATGCAAACGTATAGCAAGCGAAACCACCAAAATCGGACAAAACCCCTGGATAGGCGACCTCTTCTTCACCTTGGACCATGCGGACAAACAAACCGCCAGAAAACAGGCTAAGGCCTGTAATGACGGAACGACGACTCATTTTCACGGAAAATCTCCTCATCTCAAGACCATGATGATTGCATGGCACTGCTTGTTTCATCTCATTCTACACTCGTACCGTAATCTGTGTCAAAAACTCTGGCAAATTTTAATCCATCGTTTTTTCAACCAAAATGGACGTCAACCCGAGACACTAGCGTTCTTCCTCGAAATCGCGAAGCCATCGAGACGTTTTTGAATCCGCAGGCGTGCAGGGACCGTCGCCCGTTCCATCGAACGGCAACGGTTTATTTTCTCGCAGATGATCAAACAGCCCGACCAAACGTCGGGCGGCGACCGTGGAACTCCAAACATGATGAACATATTGCCACGCGGCATGTCCCATCCGTCCGCAAAAATCGGGATCGCGATAACATCGAACAAACGCGTCCGCAAAATGTTGGGCTGACCTGGCATCGTTCGGACATAACAGTCCCGTTCCCGGAGCGATGAGCCACGCAGTGGAACCGGCGTCGTCAGAGGCCACCACCGGACACCCTTGCCCCATCGACTCGTTGACCACCACGCCCCAACCTTCTCGCAGATCACTCGAAAAAGCGTACAGATCCGCCGCTCGCATCGCTTGGTAAATTTGATCGACTGGCTGGAACGATTCAAATGTGGTAATATCATCGATTTTGGCTCGTCGGACCCATCGTTGTACCGTGGTCAACATCTTGCCTCCACCGATCAGCCGCAGTCGAATGGGACGTTCCATCGGAAACGTCGCTGATTCGCGTTGAAGCTGTTCTCGGAATCGACGGACCGATTCGATCAGTACTTCCAACCGCTTAAAACGTACCATACGCCCCGCCCATAGAATCGTAAAAGGCTGCAACGTCCCAGATACGAGCGGCAGCGTATCCGTTTCCGCGGTGACCGCTGAGGCTACGGGAATCAGACCAGGAAAAACGCCGGAACTATCGGTTTCAGACCGGCTCTGCCCGCATGGCTTATGGGGGTCTCGTTCTGAAATTTCCGGGAAATAACCGAGTTGCCAACATCGTCCGTCAAAAAGACCAAACCGCGCAAAATCTGTCGCGCAATGTTGACCGATGGCTAAAAGATGGTAACGCTCATGCTTTCGATGCCGCCATGCGGAGGCGAAAATCCGCCGAACTCGCCGATAGTGAAGCGTTAAAAGCCCACGCAGCAGCGGACGCTCCGTCGCCAAAAAAGTCCATTTGCCGGCGGTAATACGAGCGTCAAACAGTGCTGGTGGTATGTCCATAAATACGACCACATCGGCTTGTTCGATCGCGTTTTTCGCGGCGATTCCCAACGGTGGACGGGACGATTTCACAAGCGTGACGAATCGCTCTTGGGGTAGAATGGCGTCCCTCGAGAAAATATCCGAATCGGCGTCCGAGTTCCACGCACGAATCACGTATGGGCGTTCCAAGCCCTCTGAACCCCAACCCAATTCGTGACGATAATCCCACTTAGGAAGCAAATAAACCACACGAAACCGTTCGCCAAGTTCGTGATACAACGCATCGGCCAATGGAACCACATGAGGACTTGGAGCTTTTAATGCCAAGACCAGACGCGGCGGATCGTTATGCGGCATCCTCAACCTCCATCGAAAATGATACGACCGCTTAGCGGAGAGTGGAATCAATAAGCGTTTTCGCCAAACGGGCACATTGGGCAAATATGCAGGCATATTAAGCAAACCACACCTCCACGCCCCCCCCTATGCCATGGCACCATAGAGAAATGGGGAATCACGATGGACTCCCCACTCCCTTAAAACGCGAACGGCCTCGCATCGCACGGATGGCCGAATCAAGACGCTTGGTTTGCTTTCGCAATCGTCTTATTCTTCGCTGTCTCGTCGGTTTTTACAACCGCCTCAGACGGTTTTTGTGGTTTGATTCTGAAGAAAAAGGTGTACAATACGGGAACAAACAGCAATGTGAGGGCAGTCGCAAAAATGAGTCCGAACATAATCACCGTCGCCATAGAGTCGAACAGCGGGTCTTGCAACAGCGGAATCATGCCCACAATTACCGTGAGCGCGGCCACGGTCACCGGTCGCATTCTTTCGACCGCCGCGTCCAAAATCGCGTGGTATGGATCATCACCCTTCTTCATTTCCTCGTCAATCTGGTCCATCAACACCACCGCATTACGGACCATCATGCCGAGTAAGCTCATCGCCCCGACCAAAGCCATAAATCCGAACGGCTTGTTCAACAACAACAGCCCCGCCGTAATTCCAATCGCCGCCAGCGGGAACGTCAACACGATAATGAGCGGCTGTTTGACCGCGTTGAACAATCCGACCACGATCAACGCCATCAGGATTAACGCAATGGGCAGTTTGGACATCATCGCACTTTCCGCATTACGGGATCCTTCGTATTGTCCCTTCCATTCCAAGGTATAGCCAGGTGGAAGTTCGATTTCCTCGATTTTTGGACGCACACGTCGCATCAGCTCGGTCCACTGGACGCCGGACGCATCGGCCCCGACCGTAATCGCCGGCAAACGATCGTAACGTTGGATAATCGGATTCTCCCACGTCTGCTTGACATCTGAAACGACCTGGCCCAGTGGAATTGATTGGGTGGTACTTCCCCACACAGGAACACTCGTTAAATTCGCCAAATCGTTACGTTCACCTCGCGTACCGCGCACAATCACGGGAAGCTGTTTGTCCCCTTCGTTATAAAACGCACACGGAATGCCCTTCGTTGCCCAGCGCAAGGCGAACATCATATCCGCTCGCGAAATCCCCGCGCGTTGGCCGCGCATTTGCGAGTATTCCGGCACCCAAATCGGTGTCTGTTGACGCCAATCGTTTCGAACATCCTTGGCCGTTGGCTCCGCTTCGAGAATTTTTTCCGCCTGGACCGCCAATTGCCGTAAAACGACCGGGTCTGGTCCACGAAATCGCGCTTCAACCTCGAAATGCGACGGCATACTGAGTGAAAAACGTTGGACACGCGGTTGCGCTTGCGGAAAATGCTCCTTCAACCACCGTTCCGTTTCCGGGATCAGGCGATCGACATCTTTGAGCGTATGAGTGTTTACAATCACCTGAGCGTAACACGCACTGGGCAGTTCCGGCTCATACGGAAGGTAGAATCGGGGCGGACCGCCGCCAATGAACGTCGCGGTATTGACCACGCCCTGATCTTCGCCTTCGCCGACCTTCGCGGCGAGCCATTTCTCAATTTCACGCGTCTCCGCGGCAACTTTCTCAATCGACGTGCCCTCTGGCAACCAATAGTCGATCATATACTGCGTACGTTGTGCTCGTGGAAAGAATATTTGTTCTACATGCGTAAACCCATAACCCGCCGCAACGAGCAATAGCAACATTATGCCGACTGTTCTCCATCGATAATATAACGAAAAGGCCAACAACCGTCGATACGCTTGATAAATTGGCCCACCATGCGGATTTTCAACCAACTGTTTGGGATCAATATTGACAAACATATAGTAGGCGACAGGCGTCTGCATCATCGCGATGAGCCAGCTCAACATTAGAGAAATCGCAATCACGAGGAATAAATCGCCACAGTACTCGCCCGTGGAATCAGGAGATAAATACACGGGCAGGAACGCCAACGCTCCAACGATGGTCGCCCCCAGTAGCTGCATTGAAGCCCGTTTCGCTCCCTCAATACAGGCTTGTGTTTTATCCATTCCCATCTGCATACGCACAAGAATGAGGTCACCGACCACGACCGCGTCATCAACGAGAATGCCCAACGCGATGATAAACGCCGCCAGTGACGTTCGGTGGAGTACGCCGCCAATCGCGTCATAAATACTCATCGTACCGAGAATCACAAACAGCAGACTACTCGTGATGAGCAATCCACTTCGCATTCCCATGGCGAGCATCACGACGATCATGACGATGATGACCGCTTCCCGCAGATTTTTCATGAAAACGTCCACCGAACTTTTCACATTATCCGGCTGGTAAGCGACCGCATCACACTCGAATCCGACGGGGAATGTCGCTAGAATTTCGTCGGTACGTTTCCGAACTCCATCGCCCATTTTCAACACGTTGCCATTTGGCGTGGGCGCAATAGCCAACGCAATTGCCGGTTTTCCGTCGCAACGCATCATCGTAGAGAGCGGATCGGTCAGCGTTCGACGAACCGTCGCCACATCACGCAGGCGAATCTGCCGCGAACTTTCCGCTCCGCCCACCGTCACGTCAGCCAATTTGGCGAGTGTTCCGGACATCGGCGAACCATCGACAATACCCGCCGCCGCATCGGTAATGTTTGCCGTGAGGCCATCGGTTAAAACTAAATCGCCGATCTCTTCCACCGATTGGAAACGTCCGTTTGGCGCAAGTCGTACACGATCCTGATCGACAAAAACCTCACCTGCGTCGCCCACCAAATTTTGTCTCGCCAACGCGAGAAGTACCATACTCGGATGAACCGAAAGCTCCGCCATTTTTGCTCGCGAAACCTCCACCTCGACACATTCGGTCGGTTCGCCCCAAAGCTCCACACGGCCTACCTGATCGACGAGCGACAGTTCACGCTGGAGTTCCTTCGCACGATCGCGCAATTCAGCGTCGGAATAACCATCCGCCGAAAGCGCAAGAACAATACCGTAGACGTCGCCGAAATCGTCCCTCACCATCGGAGGAACCGTACCAATCGGCAAATCGGTTTGGATCTCCTTCATTTTGTTCCGTAGTTCGACCCACGCCTGCGGCAACTTGCGGTGTGGAAAAGCATCAAGCATATCGACATAAACAATCGAAACCCCCGCGCGCGAAAGCGAGCGAACACGCTTGACGCCTTTAACACGCCTCACGCCGCGCTCGACCACATCCGTCACTCGTGATTCGACTTCCGACGGAGACGCCCCGGGGTAAGCCGTTACAATCAGCGACGTTTTGATGGTAAATTCAGGGTCTTCCAAACGCCCCATCGTTTCAAACGCCCACAACCCACCAAACACCAAAAGGGTCATGAGAAACAGCGTAAACACTCGATGATGCACGGAATAATTGGATAACATTTGATGATCACATCCGGTTATAATGATACTGAAACGGTTTGAACACGCCGCTCAGACACGTCAATCAGCGAACACGCCGCTCACGTCATCCGACGCCAACCGATTCAGCTCGGAAATATCGAAACTTCTCACCACGAAATATACGTACCGCGAACGCCCCATTCGAACAGAACGTTCAACATGACCGCCTCGCACGGGACGTTCAAAACGCCCGCTCCCATATCATGGAGTCTTCGTTTCGACGCGAACTTTTCGGCCATCCGAAAGGTATTTCGCGCCCGCTTCCACAATCCGACATCCCACCGCCAAGTCGCTTTCGATCTCCACTCCGTCGTCGAGCATCCGGACAATTTTGACGGGATGTTGATGGACCGTTTGCTGATCATCAATCAGATAAACGAAACTCGTTTTGCCGTCCGCGCTGGC
>JAQVKF010000189.1 GCA_028694795.1 Thermoguttaceae bacterium
CGAACTCACCGGCCGATGCACCGTCACCCACTTGCAGGTCGACAAGAAGGACTCCGCTGGCAATGAGGTGCCGCAACACCTGCTGATCGTTCGCCATGGCGGGCCGCTTTCCAGCGTCGCCGAATAGCCCAAAACGATGGAGATCCGCGTCAACGGTTCGTTAAAACCAGGCGTGACAGCAAAAGACCTGGTACTTTACATCATCGGCCAATTGGGAACGGCGGGCGGTACGGGATACTGCATTGAATATACCGGTCAAGCGTTTCGTGAACTGTCGATGGAAGGTCGTATGACGGTCAGCAATATGACGATTGAGGCGGGAGCGCGTTCGGGAATTATTGCGCCGGATCAAACGACTTTCGATTATCTGCGAGGTCGTCCGTTTGCTCCACAGGGAGCGGCATTTGACGCGGCGGTGGAATGTTGGAAAAAATTGCCAACCGATCCGGGCGCGGAATACGATTGTGTGAAGATTTTCGACGCGACGGATATCGAACCACAGGTAACTTGGGGTACGAATCCGGGACAGGTGACAGCGATCACCGGCGTTGTGCCCGACCCAGCATCGTTCGCCGATGAGACGGAACGCAAGGCAGCGGAAAAGGGCATTGCGTATATGGCGTTGCAGGCGGGGCAGAAAATGACCGATATTCTGCTCGATTACGTGTTCATCGGTTCTTGCACGAACGGACGCATCGAAGATTTCCGAGCAGCAGCCAAAGTCGCCAAAGGTTACCACGTGGCCAAAAATGTCACGGCGATTGCTGTACCGGGAACGGGCTTGGTGAAGAAACAAGCGGAAGAAGAAGGTTTGGACAAAATCTTTGTAGAGGCAGGTTTCGAATGGCGTGAACCGGGATGTTCGATGTGTTTGGCCATGAATCCGGACCGTCTGCAACCGGGTCAGCGTTGCGCGGGCACAAGCAACCGCAATTTTGAGGGCCGCATGGGCAAAGGCGGTCGAACGCACTTGGTATCGCCCGCGATGGCGGCGGCGGCGGCGGTCACAGGCCGATTTGTCGATATCCGCGATTGGCAATATCGATAATCACGTCGGATAGATCGTCTAAAGTATCAAAAATACACCGAAAATACGTTGTAAAACGGTTGCCGAAATAGTCGCTGGGATTATTTTGGTAACCGTTTCCGTTTGTGCAGCATAAACACCCCTCCATCCGACATCAAGTTTAGGCTCTCATTGAGAGCGTGGAATGGAGGGACATCTACACATGAAGCCAGTTATTCACCTAGTTATGGTTCACACATGACGCGAAAACCGACGTCGAAAACGGGTTGATATGGCAGATAGGCACGGTAATTTTTGGGAGCCGCACGCTCAGGCAAATCGGCCCAGGAACCCCCGCGAACGATTTTCTTTCCGACGGTCTCCACCGCATCCGGCGTGTCCCCCATCCATTCCGCGACATTCCCAACCATGTCGTAAATTCCGTATTGATTCGGCGCGTAAGTACCGACGGGTGCGGAGACGCGATTCCGATCATCGGTGGAATTTGCCGGTCGCCACGCTGGCAGTACCTCCGGACGGCCCGTCCAACCGAACGGATCAATCGCCGCATAACGTTCGTCCGCGAGATTCGCCCGCGCAGCCGAATCCCCTTCCACACCGTCTCCCGCGGCAGCCAGCCATGCCGTGTTAGTGGGAAGCGAAAATCGACGCCCTGTTTGGGCTGATAACCACTCACAGAATTGATTGGCGTCTTCCCACGAAATACGGACCACGGGCTGCTGTGCCCGTCCCAACGGCCAACCCATCTCTCCCGGACTAAACTGGATATAATCGCCATATTCGATTCCACTTGTGTGCGACGGATCGAACATCGCGTACTGTTCGTTGGTAATTTCGTATCGTCCGATGAGATAATTCTGCCCCGGAATCCGCACCAACTCCAGCGAAACCTCTGGCGAAAGAGCGATTGATTCTGTTTCAGGAATATTTGTTTCAGGAACATTCGTTGCCACGGGGCTCGTCTCCACAGTCGCGGCGTCTGCCGATTCCGTTTTGGAGACCATCGTGGTCGAAGGTCGCTCAGAGGATGTTTCGGCGTCATTTGCGGCACGGTAGACCAGCGTTGGGAAGAGACGTCCGGCTGGATTTTCGACCGAGGTATTCAACCCAGTATACCGACGTCGCATTTCCCGCCGCAGCGACTCCTGTTGTCGCACCACGTCTGGAATGGCGTTGGGCGCACCATCGCCACGGATGTCCCACCAGCTCCCGTGGTAAGGAGCGTTGAGGTCAATCCACGTGTTCAATCGTGTCCACGATTCGGGATCAAGCCGCACGCCGTAATGGTCATTCTCCAACAATTGTACCAACTGGGTCGTTCCCGCGTGGAATTCCCACGGAAGATGAGTAGGCATTTGGCTTTCCTTCGTCTGTGTTCGCACAAAACGCCGCAGCGCATAGTACGACGGTGAAAACACAGACGCAAGATTGTACCCATTTTGATTATCGAGCGTGGGCCGCGGCTCCTCATCGGTCAAACAGGGTTTCGCCGCCGTCTCGCCCTTTCCATGGCATCCGACACAGTAACGATCGAGTACCGGTTGAAGTTCGCGCCGGAAATTAAATCCGCCGCGACATTCCGGATCGCCATAGGTGTAATTCGGCAGCGTTTCGGTCGGTTGCCTCGCGGCATCCGCTTCGTAATATCGACGCGATTCGACACCGGGGAACGGGGTCAAATTGACCGCTTGGACAGTCGCGGCGAGCGGTCGCAGCGTACTGGGCGGGACCGAATTTTGCGATTCGTGACATCCAACACACGAAACGACCTCGCCAGGCATCGCCGTCACCCAACTTCGCATCCGCTGAATCGCTCTGCCATCCGCGTCGAGCGGCTGGAACGCCACCGGCACATAGGCCGGAATCTTGAAACTGACCGAACCATCCGGAAGCACTGGCACGGTACCAATGACCACTTTGGGGTCCCATGGCCCATCAAGTCCGACACTATACGGTTCCGCACCCATCTCTTGATACGCGAACTGGTAGCTGATGACGCGCAGGGATTTCACCGTTCCGCGAGGCACCCCTTGCAGCCCCTCGCCGGCATAAATATCCGCGATAAAAACCTCCGCTTCCGGTTTCGTCATATCGACACGATCGACCAACACCGGCGGTCGTTCCGTTGCGCGTAACGGAATCGGCTCAAAAATCGCATACCCCGGTTCTTGATACAAACAGAGTAAATTATCGAACCGATCCACCAGGTAAATTCCCCAAGGCGACGCTTCGTCCAATTTCATCGAAACGAGATAAAAATCTTCGCTAAGCGGATAGGGATGGAGAAATTTCGGCCAAGTATGCGCAATGGGCAAATCGAGTATCTGCGATTCGACTGGTTTACCATATCCAGGAATCCGTTGGACCGCTCCCTCCGTTCCACGTCGGCTCGTCGAGGGATCAAACAACACGAGATCGCCCATCCGTGGCAGTTCGTGGTGCCCACCGACAATGCCGACAAACATTGAGCTGTCCGTCGAGTCTTCCTGCGATGGTTCTGCTTTGTTCCGAAACTGGGGCGGAATCGGCGGCACCGGTCGCGCATAAAACATACTGCCCGGCCAGTACGAACCGCTACCATAATATTCCGACTGATTCGTACCGTCGGGATTCATGTGGAACAAAATCCGCGAAAAAGCGTGGGGAAGATCCGTATATTCCCATCGCTGATACAAAATACGACCGTCCGGTTTCACCGTCGGACACCAATCGTGGTCCTGTTCAAAAGTCAACTGTCGGATCGGCATCGAAGTATTACGTGGATCCCACAGATAGAGATTACAGACGTCACCCGCACCATTAACACATGGGACCCCCGTAAAACAGGCTGTTGAACAAAATATCACCCGACCATCCGGCAAATAACAACCGTCATAACAATCCACCATCGCGTCATTCGTGAGCGGAAACACCTTCGGCTGCACACGCTTCTCCGTATCAGCCGCCGCATCTGCCGCCGTAACCGATTCGGGATCCGCCGATACGCGGTCCATCGTCATTTCACGGATTCGCCAGCGTCGATTGGCATCCGGTTGGGAAAAGAGAATTCGACTCGCGTCAAAATCGAGATCGACATCACCTACAAACGTACCGTCTTCCGGTCGGTAGAGCGTTTTGAGCGTTCCATCTCGCCACGAAAGAACGGCAATTTCGTTATCGTATCCATGCGTTTCCAAGACAGAATTACTATAGAAATTTTGGGGTAAACCGAGATTTTTTTCCGCGCGTTTGACGACAAGTATTTTCGTAAAATCGAGCAGCGGATTCGCCAGCAGCGCCTCGCGTTTGAGCGATTCGAATTCCTCCTTCGGAAAGACGGGAGCGGCTTCGATTTTCTCTAAACGAGCGAGAAATTCGTCACCACGCGGATAATATTCTGCGGCAAATTTTGTCCGCATCGCCTCAATCGCGCGACGCAGCGGAGCGGTACAAAGTTCCCGTTGTCGCCGCTCCCACCATGAAGCCGCCGTCTCCTGCGACTTGCATCGCTCTAACGCGGGCCGCAAAGAAGCATCGAGATATTGGAGCGCGTTGCGGAAAAATGTTTCAGTATTCGCGCGAAACGATGGAGCCGCGGCGTCGTAATGCGGTGAAAAACGCCATCCAAAAACGAGAATTTTGCCGCTTAGGGAATTGCCCCCATTCGGAACGTCCGCCGCTTTGGCGGTCGCGTCCGCATCAGCCGTATCACCAGCGGTATTTGCCTCGGCGACAAGATCATATTCCACCAATGGCATCGTCGTTTCCCCGGCACTCTTTCCGATTTGCGTCGTTCGCTGGGGATCCGGAATGAGTGAGCTAAATCCCGGGTACAACGCATTGGAAAACCAGAGCATTCCAGTCGTGTATCCCATTCGCAGTTCATACGTCATTTCATGAAAAAGTGGATGGGTCACCGATTCGGCGACCGGTTCAATGCCCGCTTGAGCACGATCGTCTCCGAAGGTCATCGGCGTCAGCGAGGTGGAAACACCGGTCAATGGAGTCAGCAGTGCCGCGGCCCCACCCGAAAGCAGGAACCCCGTTCCACGTTTGGCCGCTTGCTTCAGCGCATCCACGGTGGCCGTTTCGAAAAGAGGCCCCGTTTGCGAAATGGTGTCGCCCTGATGAATCCACAATACACGGAATCGGTCGAGAGAAACGACGCTTCCATCTTCCGCGGCAAAAGTCCCGTCGCCGATGGGCACCAATACGGTAATGGTCTTTTTTGTGATCCGTCGAGCGATTTCATAAACCGTATCCGTTTCGGGCAAACGAGGTTTCGCGGGTGGCGAATCGAGAACCAACGCGACATCAGATACCGCAACGGAGATATCCTTCACAACATTCGGTGTCGCCGCCATATCCACAGCCGGTGTATCCGCCGCCGTCGCCATCCCCATGATTCCAAACGTCGCCAACACGATCGTTCCAACCAGCTGAATCCGCCATTTAACTGGAATTAAGCATGGAAAAGAGCGTCTTGTCACATCATCCATCGTATTCCTCCCATTGCCGGCAAAAAATGCCGAAAAATAAACCATCCGCAATCGCCACATGGAGATCGTCCCCAAGAATCGGCACATCAAGTTGACCTTCGGCGATCGTAAAATCGTCCGAACGCACGTTTCATTGTTCCGTCAAGCCACCGGAACGCCTTCGATTTCGAGCACATTCCGCAAAATTTCTTCCCACGAACGCTCGTAACGTGGAATCTGCTCACGTCCACGCCGTATGAGCTGTTCTCGGTACGTGGAATCATTTTTAATGCGTAAAATTCCATCGCGAATTGATTCTAGAGAAAACGGATCGACGAAACAGGCCGCGTCACCGCACACCTCGTGAGCAAAATCGAGATCACTCGCCACAAGCGGCAAATCATACGCAAACGCCTCAATATGTCCAAACCCAATCGTTTCCATTAGTGACGGAATCAGGCAACAATCCATCCGTTGGTAATAAAAGCCTTGTTCCGCCCATGGTATCTGTCCAAGCAGTACGATCTGTTCCTCGAGTCCTTCCGCGTGAATCCGTTCACGCAACGGGGCGGAGCCATCGTGATCGGGATCCAGCGTCAGATAAAAAACGACGTCCGAAAGGTCGTTTCGATATCGGATCATCGTTTCCACGACACGCTCAAAATTTTTGTGCCCACAGTATAACGAAGCGTACATACATCGAAAACGCTTGTCATCCATTCGAATCCGCTTTATTCCCTCAGGCAACGTCGCATCCGCGGTGGGTTTCGGTGGAATGGAAAGTTTCAATGGGCAAATATGAACCATTTCCGGTGTCAGAAATCGGTGCATTCCCAGCAGATGATTCGCCACGGTTTGCGTTTGTGTATAAACATTTTGGGCGTGTCGCATCGTTCGCGTCGCCGCCCAACGATTGGCTGTCCAACGCCACCGAGTTCGAGCATTCGTTCGACCGATTCCCCAATGTTTTTCGGGATAATCCAATGTGTACGCCGAATGTAAATACACACTTTGACGGCATTTTGGAAAGGCAAAACCCACATTCCCAAGCCACCACGCCCAATCACACCCCCATTGATCCAGCTCCCGAACGAAACGGCGTTCCCGGCGATATCGTTCAAAATAGGAACCACGCGGCCATTCGTACAGTTCGACGTTATCATAATCCCGCAAAAAATCATAACTACCGTCCGCGGGAACGGTAATCCGGTAAGTATGTCCAGGAGCCATTTGAGGAATGATACGTGTGATCGCTTGTCCGATCAATAATCCGCCGCCCATCGCCAGATTATGCGCTAAAAGTGAAATTTTCACGAACGATCCTCCATGGATTCCATGAACATATAAATATTTTCGTCCACGATGTTCGTCACATGGATCTGCTGTTCCGCATATTTTCGAGCGGCCTCGCGGTGCCGTTGGTACGTCGCGTCATCCATAGCGACACATTGTCGCAATATCTCCAACCAGCGTCCGCGTTGGTCGGGCAGATCCCATCCCGCTCCGATTTCGGCCAGATGGCGACGACAGGTGGTATCAGAAATGATCACCGGACAACCGTACCGCATCGCTTCGATGATCGAATGTCCAAAATTTTCATTCCGTGTTGGCAGAATAAAAAAATCGGCACCAGCAAAAGCTGTCGCGGTCTGTTCATAAGGAATCGGGCCATGCATCTCAACGGTGATGTTTTTCGGCATCGTCCGGCATAATCGCTCGCACCGTTGCTGATATACCGCATCGCCATCCATCGGACCATACACATCGAAACGAATCGGAGCGTCCAATTCCGACAACAGCGATAGAGCATAATCGAAACGTTTGATCGGTGCCACCCGTCCGAGCCAAACAAGCCGTAACGTCCCCGCACACTTCGTATGTGAAGCCACCGTCGAAACCGATTCGTCCACGAGATCCGGAGCGTATGCCTGTCGATTCCGCGGATAGAGCCGCCGAACATCCCTCGCCTCATCGGGCGAAGTCACATGAAATATGACGTCGCCATACA
>JAQVKF010000190.1 GCA_028694795.1 Thermoguttaceae bacterium
ATTCGATTTCGGTGGAACGACCGGTCGCATTTCGAGCGATTTGACCAGCGAACGCGTCGCGTTGCCCTCGTACGCCTTGTCCATAAGTACACTTGACCCATTGAACTGACCGTCCAGTTTGCGAAGCGAAATTCGCCCCTGCGGACCGTCGTTCAGATGGCCTCTCGACAACATCAACGCGACCGGGAGCGTGTCATTCGCGACGATCACGTGGAGTTTTGTATTCTTTCCGCCGCGTGTTTTGCCGATGGATTGTTTTCCGTTTTTTTAATGCGCCGGTGCCATCAGGGTGGACCTTAATACAACTGCTGTCGAGTGACAACGCTGAAGTGTCCACTTGGAGTTTTAGCTCATTTTGAAGTGCCTCAAAAAGATGGAACAAGACACCGTTTTCAGCCCATCGACGCATACGCATATAAACTGTGTGCCAGTTGCCGAAATCCTTCGGCAACGCACGCCATTTGCAGCCGTTTTCCACCACGTAAAGCAGGATGTTGATCATCGTAAAGTGATCAATTTGTACACTTCCACGAGACTTAGGGAAAACGTGTTTGATTTTTTCAAATTGTTGTTTTGTAATCTTCATACCGATATCATCGGCTAGTTGGCAATTTTTCTATAATTATTATGTGAACACGCCCTAGCAATATTTGTTTACAATGCCGTTGAGTCCATCGTGATGACCGATCCCCGTGGCTTCGAATTTCCATTCGCCATTATGGAGATAGAGCCGCCCGAATTCGATTGCTGTCTCAACAGAAAAATCCTCACAAAGTTCATACTTGCAAAGTTCTTCTCCTGAGTTTGTGTCGCAAATTCGAATATAAGAATTTTGAACTTGCCCAAAATTCTGTTTACGCTTTTTGGCTTCATAAATAGATGCGGAAAAAACAATTGATGTGATTTTCGAATCGACTTTGCTGAGATTAATGATGATCTGTTCGTCGTCTCCTTCTTCCGAGTTTCCGCCAGTTCTGTCATCACCTGTCGATTCACAAGATCCATCGGCAGACTTAGTGTTATTGTAATAAACAAGAAATTCGTCGCACGGAATTTTCTTGTTCTCAGCGAGCAAGCAAGCCACAGCATCCAAGTCGAAGTCTTCTCCTGTTTCGGCAGGATCCCAACCTAGTCCAACAGTAAGATGTTGAAGCCCGATAGCCACGCGTTGACCTTTTTGAAGATTGATAGCCATTTCATTCCTCCTTAGTTAAGGGTTACAGGTAATTATGTTTTAAGATTTCAACGAAATTATCTGTTTCATACGGCATTCCGATAGCGCGGAACTTCCAGTTTCCATTGTGACGATAAAGTTCACCAAATACCATGGAACATTTACCATCAAAGCTATGGTCATGAGACAAGTCATACCGTAAAATTTCATGATTTTTGGCATCAACTGCACGAATAAATGCGTTATCCACTTGACCAAAGTTCTGATTTTTTTGGATTCCTTGATAAATTGAAACAAGGAAAACAATTTTCTCGTATTCTGAGCCGATTCGATTAAGTTTTACAATCAGTTGCTCATCATCACCATCCCCATCACCAGTTCGATTGTCCCCTGTATGGTAAACGTTGCCCGATGTATGACGGAGATTATTAAAGAATATTACATCCCCACCTTCCAGCTTTTGGTTTCCGACATTGGCAACTTTCCCATCCTTGTTAAGTAAAAATGCTATTGCATCTAAGTCATAATCATCGTCCTCGGCAGAAGCAAAGAGACTAGAAAAAAAACCTTTTTCTTTTTTGGTAACATCCCATCCTAAACCAATAGTTACTGAAGAAAGGTCAAATTGGTCTTTCTCAAGATTAATGGTTTGTCCTTTTTGCAAGTTAATGGGCATTACTTTTTCTCCCCAAGATTGATGGTTGTTTATGGTTCAAATAAAAACGCCACGATAATCCAGCGTTGGATTTCGCGGCGTTTAAAGAAAATGAATACAGAACTCTTATAGAAAAATAGAAAAAGAGTCTGGATTTTCAGAAGAAGTTAAAAGATTGGCACGGTTATTGCTTGGGCTCACTTCGTTCGCGCAAGCCTGCTCCTCATTGACATGAGAAACAGAACTTGAAGAGTACGCGCCGACAGACAGCATAAAGCCCCTGCCGTTATTTGGCATGTTTTTAACTGTCGCAGTTGTCGGACTCATGATATAGGCACACTCCAAGTTATTTTGGTCGGCTTGCCGATTTCCCAACTCTCGCTGCGAAATCCAGCAATGCTTGAAAACGTTCATCAAAAAGAACCGAACATTCCCAAGCACCACTCCGTAGGCCCGACCAAGAGCCTGCCATATCATACCAGAGAATGTCCGGTAAGATGTGCAGACACAATCTCACCGGATACATTTCACCTACGATACGGCAACCACGCTTTTACTTGGTCGGTTTACGGAGTATTTGCTGAAATATAACGGTTTTCAAACAGCACAGCGGCATCGCGCGCACAATGCACCCGATACTACCATCCGTGTACACTATACCACCTTGTCATGCAAATTACAAGTCAAAATCGATTATTTTATGGAGAAAATATTACATTCTCTCTTGCTTTTTTCTGATTTTACGTTATATCAAACAACGGTTGTGTCAACGATAAGTCATTTGGAGTCTCAAACATGCCCATTCGATCAGTTGAATTGTTCACCGGAGCCGGTGGTTTGGCTCTCGGCCTTGAAAAGGTCTGGTGTCATCACTTGGCCATGGTCGAATTCAATGCGCAGGCGTGTGACACAATCCGTTACAATACCGAGCATCAGCAGTCGCTCGCCAAGGACTGGACGCTTTATCAGAGCGATGTCCGGGCGATTCAATACAACGACATCGTGCAATCTGTTGAACTGGTGGCCGGTGGGCCGCCGTGTCAGCCGTTTTCCATGGGCGGTAAGGCTCGCGGACGAATGGATGCCAGGGATATGTTCCCGGAGGCTGTCCGTGCGGTACGCGAGCTTCAGCCCCGCTACTTTGTGTTTGAAAATGTCAAGGGATTGTTACGGGAGAGTTTTGCCAGTTATTTCAACTACATCATTCTGCAGCTCTCGTTCTCGACCGTGGTCCGTCATGGAAAGGAGGACTGGGTTGAACACCTGTCCAGATTGGAAAATATCCAGACGAGCGGTCATCACCCGGAACTTTCCTATCGTGTCGTCTATCGTCTGCTTGACGCGGCGAACTATGGAGTTCCCCAGCATCGGCATCGTGTTTTCATCGTCGGCTTTCGTTCAGACCTTGGGTTGGAATGGAACTTTCCGCAGGCAACACACAGTTTCGACAAGTTACTTTGGGAGCAGTGGGTAACCGGTGAGTATTGGGATTCGCACAAGGTCGCGAAGAGACAACGTCCGGTTATGCCGCATTACTTCGCGCGACGGGTGAATTTTCTCCACAACAACTTCACCTTGCTTGCGCCAGAGGGAATACGCTATCAGACTGTGCGTGACGCAATCGCGGGGCTGCCCGACCCCAGAACAAAGAATAATATACCGAATCATGAATTCCGCGATGGAGCCCGTCCATATCCGGGACATACCGGTAGCGCTCTTGACGCGTCGAAAGCGTTGAAAGCCGGTGCGCACGGCGTTCCCGGTGGAGAAAACATGATCGCGTTTCCCGACGGAAGCTTCCGGTATTACACGGCGCGCGAGGCGGCTCGTGTTCAGACCTTCCCTGATGACTATGTGTTCAACAGCGCTTGGACGGAAGCCATGCGTCAAATCGGAAACGCGGGCCAATGCGACTTGCCGAGGTCGTGGGACAGAGCATCGTAAATCAAGCGATTTAAGGGGCTCAACCATGACTGATGAAATACCCGTTCTCTCTCCATTCAATCCGTTGGATAAGTGCAACCTTGCCGAGAGTGTGGCCGAGGCCATGCTGGAACGTCCGATTTCCAAACTGCCGCCCGATCCGTTCATTGGCGCTGGCATCTATGCGATTTACTATGTCGGCGATTTCCCGCTGTATCGAAAGATTGCGAAACTTAATCAAGGTCAAAAATTCGCCCAGCCCATCTATGTCTGGAAAGCCGTTCCCGCCGGAGTGCGCAAGGGTGGATTCGGGTTGGGCGATGAGCCGGGGCAAGCGTTGTATAAGCGACTTTGCGACCACGCGAAATCCATTGAAGAAGCGAAAAATCTCGCAGGAGAGTTTTTTTGCGGTCAGTTTTCCATGATAGACTACACGCTTTTTTGAGTTGAAAACATGGGAAGTCTATCATAATAGACTGTGCATACCGGAAAAAAACTCGGTCGTGTTTTCAAAAAGGTACTCAGTCTGAAAACATACCATGATAGAGTACATCAGCCTCAAAACGCACCGCAACTCTACCACGGGTTTCTATCCCGCTCGGAGCGAGTTTTATGAGGGTACTGGCTTGATAGACTACCCAAAACGCATTTGTGCTTATTATGAACGATTTACGTAGTCTCTCACGTTTTTGAGAGGGGGGCAGAATTCTCAGAATCTCAGACTGAATGGGGCGGATTTTCCTGAAAATTGCTCTGGAATTGGATTCTGAGTGTGTTTCAAACACAAGCGGGAAAATGTCGTAAAACCTTTTACATCAACGGGTTTTAGCGATTTAAGAACGTAGTCTCTCAACGTCTTAGATTCTGGGAGGAGCAAAAAAAATAGCGGATGGAGAGGGATTCGAACCCACGTTACGATTCCTCGTAAAACGGTTTTCAAGACCGTCGCCTTCAACCACTCGGCCATCCATCCGGAATAGTTGGGTATTATAATCGAATTTCACAATAAAAAAAGTCCTACTCCCGCATCGCTAAAAAATAATCGCCGGCCGTGTACGTAACCATCCAAACCAAACGCCGCAAAAATCATGCCGCCCCCCGCGTCAGAGCTTCCAAGCCCCACACCCGGATGGTTAAAACGATCTCTTGCCGCTATTCTCACCATTTCCTAGCGAAAAATCGTAAATATTCATTCAAATTCGAATCGAATCGGTGTAAAATGGGCGGGACGATGAATTCCGGTTAAAAATGCGATCTCGTTTTGAGTATGGGGGCAAGTGACTTTCATTTCCCTACACCATTTTTGGCTCCCCACCCGTTGGGAATTTTTGAATCCGTCGCGTTTTCGACCCCAATCAGTATCAGAATCGGAGATTTCCTCGGATGCGATTCCAAACACAAACACCGCTTGATTTATCCACCAGTTTTGCAAATCAGAATGGTTGTGCGCAAGATATCACTCCGCTTTCCAGACGAGTCTGGCTTTCGAAAGTTGGGTTGACGCTGGCTTCAGCGGGCGTTTTATCCACGACGACACTCACGTCAATCGTGATTTCACCGTGTTCCACGACCGCTGCCGAGTCTCCGGAACCGTATCGACGCCCCGCAGATCGGATTTTCCGTGGACACACAGACACCGTTTTTTCCGCTATTTTTAGCCCAGATGGCAGTCGAATCCTCTCCGCGTCCGCCGATCAAACGGCGGTGTTACGCGATACGGCCACTGGCAAAATTGAGCAAGTCTTCCGAAGCAAAACGAGTGAACCCATCGTCAAAGCCCAATTCAGTCTCGGTTCCCGCAGCGTGATTACCCAAACGTCAAATCATATCACGACCAAATGGTCGCTCACCGGTGAAAAATTGAACGAATTTCGCGGACAAGTGGGTCAAGTGGACCGTCCTATCGCAGTCAATCCGGTCGATGGACGCGAAGTCACCACGTTCGGACGCAATGACGATATCGTCATCATCAACATCGAGACGGGCGAACAAACGGCACGCTGTGTTGGACACCGCGCCCCGGTCACGTCGCTTGATTTTAGTGAAGATGGTAAGAAATTATTGTCCGGCTCGCTGGACGAAACGGTGATTGTGTGGGATTTTCCACTTCGTGAATTTCCCGATAGCCCTCCCGTTCTTTCGCGGCTTAACACGATCGACAATTATTCGGAGGTGCTGGCCGCCAAATTCAGCGCGGACGGTCAGCGGGTTCTGATCGGCTTGGCGGATCACACGGTCGTGTTGCGCGACTTGATGTTCAATCAGAAGCTCGAATCGTTTTTTATTCCCAACGCGGAGATTCGTTCGGTCGCATTCAGCCGAGATGGCAAAAAAATTCTGGTCGCGGCTGGGACGATGATTTTGCTATGGAATTTACCGGATTACGTCAGCACCTATTGAACGTGAAATCATGTCGCATTGAGTTGTTGGCATATTGTGTGTTCCACCCGGCGAATGCGCAACGATAGGAATGCTGTTGATCGAACCGCGACGATTGGAACGCAGTTATCTTCCTAAATCGGAACGAAATTTATACCATGAAAGCAACAGACCACGCATCCGATCCACGAACTACGCCGAGCCGGTGGATTCCGCTCTGGTGTATGTTTCTTTTTGGCGGATTCGCGTGGTGGTTTTTCGGAGTTCGTTACGCTGATTTGCTATACACGGTCCAGGAAGGCGACATTTTTCCGTATGATCGTTTTTTCGCGGTGTCGCAGATTTTGCAGCCGGCGGGATTCCATTTCTATGGTACCTCGTTCCTCATCCAATTTTTTTACTATCCGCTATTAGGTGGAGCGATTCTCACATTGGAACTTTGCGGCATCGCATGGTTCATGGCCCGTCTCTTACGTTTGCATGGCCTGACGTATCCCATCGCATTCATTCCGAGTGGTTTGCTCATGGTCTTTTTCACACACGTCGGTTACTTAGCCACTGAATATGATCTTTTACGACTATATACCGGGGCCATTCAAGGTTTTTGGCTATCCCTGATATGGAGTTACGTCCATCTCTTGTGGCAGCGGCGTTCCACTCCCATTCGTGTGGGTCTCGACACGTTGTGGCTTGTCGTCGGTTATCCACTACTGGGTGTTTTCGCATTGTTAGGTTCTTTGTGGGCGATTTTACGCATGTGGACAGAACGGGCGGAAAACGCCTATCTTCACTCGCTCACGCCTCCCTGTTTCACGCATCTGCATTCCACGCCCCCGCATTCCACATCGCAAGCCACCTCGCCAACACAGCCGTTCCCCTGTTCGGCACCGTCGCGAGCCGAGCGTTCCGATACGTCCACCGCCGACATGTCAGCGGCCGTCACCGGTACATCAATCACCAGCAGATTGGTCACGTCGTCCGAGTCGGTTGGCCCGCCATCACTCATTCCGCGAGTTGGCATTCGCCATACCGTACAGGGTTTGGGGGTGGAGACCCTCGTGACCATGGTCCTCGTGCTATGCGTTCCCTACCTCCTCTATCTGTGGAATTTTGCGAAATTTTTACACCACACGCTCATCTGGACCGTCGGCCTACAAACGGATGTTTTTTCACTGTTCGCGGATACAGGTATCACGTTCGGCTCGTGGAAAAGCATCGGACTTACGCTTGTGGTTTCCGGTATATTGCCGATTCTTTCGTATGTTTTTTATCGAATCGTTTTGCCACGCTTCGCCCATTTTACATTCCAAACATCATGCCTAGAAGAACGACGACGCAACACACAATCCCCGAT
>JAQVKF010000021.1:0-9164 GCA_028694795.1 Thermoguttaceae bacterium
CGGATTAACGATTACGCATCAGTGAAGATTAGTCTTGCCCGTCCACACGATATTCGTAGTTGGTCTTTCGGCGAGGTGCGTAAGCCAGAAACGATTAATTATCGTACGTTCCGTCCGGAGCGTGATGGTCTGTTCTGTGAACGGATTTTTGGTCCAGAGAAGGACTGGGAATGTGCGTGCGGCAAATACCGTGGCATGAAATATAAAGGGATGATTTGCGATCGCTGTGGTGTGAAAATCACACACAGTCGAGTGCGTCGTAAGCGCATGGGGCATATCGAACTTGCCGCGCCCGTCGTCCACATTTGGTTCTTCAAGGCAACGCCAAGCCGTTTGGGCGCGTTATTGGCGATGAAGACGACCCACTTGGAAAAAGTTATTTATTTCCAGGATTATGTCGTCACTGATCCCGGCGAAACGTCGCTCAAAAAGCAACAATTGCTGACGGAAGAAGAGTATCGAACCTATCGTCACGATTATGGTCCCGACGCATTCAAAGCGGAGATGGGAGCGGAGGCGATTCGGAAGCTCTTGACCGATCTCAATTTGGTCGAACTTTCGCAGACGCTACGTCAAGAGCTGGCCGATACCAATTCGAAACAGAAGAAAAAAGATTTAGTCAATCGTTTGAAGATTGTCGAGGCCCTTCGAGACAGCGACAATCAGCCCGCGTGGATGGTGTTGGATGTCGTTCCGGTCATTCCGCCTGATCTTCGTCCGCTTGTAGTGTTGGAATCGGGTAATGTGGCCACCAGCGACCTGAATGATCTGTATCGACGTATCATTAATCGGAATAACCGATTGAAGAAGTTGGTCGATCTCAACGCGCCGGAAGTGATCATTCGCAACGAAAAACGAATGCTCCAGCAGGCTGTGGATGCGTTATTCGACAATGGTCGTTGCAAGCGACCAGTCACGGGAGCAAGCAATCGTCCACTCAAATCGCTCACCGACATGATTAAAGGTAAGCAAGGTCGTTTCCGTGAGAACTTGCTTGGTAAACGTGTGGACTATTCTGCTCGTTCGGTCATTGTTGTCGGTCCTTATTTGCGATTGAATCAGTGTGGTCTTCCGAAAAAGATCGCGCTCGAACTGTATCAACCGTTCATCATCCGTCGTCTCAAGGAGTTGGGACACGCCGATACAATCAAATCGGCCAAGAAGATGTTGGAGCGTAAGGACGAGGAAGTTTGGGATATTTTGGAAGAGGTGATTCGGAATCATCCGGTGCTTTTGAACCGTGCACCAACGCTTCACCGAATGGGCATCCAAGCGTTCGAACCGATCTTGGTGGAAGGTAACGCAATTAAGTTGCATCCATTGGTTTGTAAAGGTTTTAACGCGGACTTCGATGGTGACCAGATGGCCGTTCACTTGCCGCTTTCAGTGGAAGCTCAAGTGGAAGCGCACACGCTGATGCTGGCGACGAACAACATTTTCAGCCCAAGCAGCGGTCGCCCGATTATCAGTCCGTCACAAGACGTGGTGATGGGTTGCTACTACATGACGATGGAACTCCCAGGTCGCAATGGCGATGGAATGCTCTTTACGTCGGTGGACGAGCTTCAACTGGCATGGGCCGAAGGCAAAGTGGCTACCCATGCGAACGTCACGGTGCGTTTGCCATATGGTCGTCGTTTGAAGACCGATAAAAAAGTGCAGCACGAGGACATGGAGTCGCAAGATCCGGAGTCCAAGAATCCATTCGACGCGGCTGGAGGTCCGAAGAAGGGCATTCGCGTCCAAACGACGGTCGGTCGTGTCGTCTTCAATATGATGCTTCCAGAGGGAATGCCATACTACAACGAGCCGATGAAATCAGGTTCGTTGGCCATGGTGATTGCGGACTGTTACGAACTGCTCGGTCGTCGTGAAACGATTGATCTTTTGGATAAGATGAATCCGTTTGGTTTCCGATATGCGACACGGTCCGGTTTGTCTTTCGCGACGGATGACCTAATCACGCCTGAAAGCAAATGGAAGATCATTGCGGAGACGGAAAAAGAGGTTAAGACGATTATCAAACAGTTTGGCCGTGGTTTGATTACGCCGGCAGAACGTTATGGTAAAATCATCGAACAGTGGACGCAAGTCCGTGAGCAGATTACCGAAGACATGATGACGGCGTTGGAACATGACCATCGTTATCCCGGTTATGTCAATCCGATCTTCCTCATGGCTCAGTCTGGTGCTCGTGGTGGTAAGGACCAAATTCGTCAGCTGGCGGGTATGCGTGGTTTAATGGCGAAACCGAACGGAGCGATCATCGAAACGCCAATTAAGGCGAACTTCCGTGAAGGTTTGACCGTACTCGAATACTTTAGCTCGACGCACGGTGCTCGTAAAGGTTTGGCCGATACGGCATTGAAGACGGCGGACTCTGGTTACCTCACTCGTAAGTTGGCGGATGTGGCGCAAAACGTCGTAGTGACGATGCACGATTGCGGCACGTCGCGTTGCATTACGAAAGGTGAGATTCGGCAGAAAGAGGAAGTGATCGTCAAGCTGTCCGACGCGATTCGTGGACGCGTGAGTTGCCAGGACTTCGTGCACCCGGTGACGGATGAGGTGATCATCCGCGAAAACGGTTTGATTACGGCGGACATCGCGCGTAAAATCGAAGCATTGGGCTTGGAGAAGATCAAAGTTCGTTCGCCGATGACCTGTGAGGCTCCGCTGGGCGTTTGCTCACTATGTTACGGGATGGACCTCTCGACGGGCGAATTGGTCGAGGAAGGCATGGCGGTGGGTATCATCGCAGCCCAGTCCATTGGTGAGCCGGGTACTCAGTTGACGATGCGTACGTTCCATATCGGTGGTGCCGCGGCCTCCGCGTTGGAAGAAAAAGATATTTTCGCCAAACGTGCTGGTTTCGTTCACCTCGACAAATTGCAGTATGTTCGTAACAGTTTGGGCCAATTGATCGTACTGGGTCGTAATGGTCAACTTTCGTTGAAAGACGCGAAGGGTCGTGAGATCGAAAGTTACGAAATTCCACTGGGTACCCACCTGCTTGTCGAAGATAAGCAAGATGTAAAAGCGAGGGATATTCTTTGCGAATGGGATCCGCATTCCAGCCCCATTCTGTCCGAGTGCGGTGGTGTGGTTCACTTTGAAGACGTGGTCGAGGGTGAAACTTACATCAGTAAGAAGGACGAAATTGGTACGATTCGTCGAGTGATTGTGGAACATAAGGGTGATCTTCGTCCGCAGATTTTAATTCGGGATGCGAGCGGCGAGAAGGTATTGGGTTTCCACTACCTGCCGGAAAAAGCGTATCTGGATGTGGAAGAAGGCCAAGAGATCAGTCCGGGTACAGTGCTTGCGAAAACGCCGCGTGAAATGAGTGGTACGCAGGATATCACTGGTGGTCTTCCACGTGTCACAGAGATTTTCGAAGCACGAAAACCAAAAGATCCCGCGGTCATTGCGGAGATCGACGGTGAGGTGACCATCCCTGACGAAAAACACCGCGGTAAGCGAAAGATTATCGTCACGAATCGCGAGACAGGTATCCAACGCGAACATCTAGTGGAACATGGTAAACACCTTCGTGTTCACAGTGGTGACTTCGTCCATGCGGGTGAAGCGTTGGTTGATGGTCCGCTCGTTCCACACGATATTTTGCGAATTTCCGGTGAGGAGAAGGTAGAAGACTACTTGGTGGGCGAAGTTCAAAACGTCTATCGTAGCCAACGTGTGGAAATTCACGATAAACATATCGAAGTGATCGTGGCGCAGATGTTGCGTAAACGCAAAGTCGAAGAAGTGGGCGACACGGGATTACTCGAAGGTTCGGTCATCGACAAACACGATTTCGAGGAGGCGAACAAGCGACTCGAAGGTTGTGTGAAAGTGGTCGATCCAGGGGATACCGATTTGCGTGAGGGCGAGTGTGTTCGTCGGGAGACGTTCGAACAAAAGAACGTCGAAGTGCTTGTGGAAAACGGTCGAACGGCAACATGTGTGGCTCCCAAACCGGCGACTGCGACCTCGCAGTTGCTCGGAATCACGAAGGCGGCGGTTCAAAGTCAGAGTTTTATCTCGGCGGCGAGCTTCCAAGAGACCACCAAAGTACTCACCGAGGCCGCGCTGGCGGGCAAAGTGGATAATTTGGTCGGTCTGAAAGAAAACGTGATTCTCGGCCACCTCATTCCTGCGGGTACCGGGTTCCATACATATCAAGACGCGGAAGTACGTTTGAATTTGGGCAACGCCTATGGTTCGACCACGGCCACCCAGCGTCAGAGTACGAACGCCTCGCAAGATTTCGCGTTACTGGACGATTCGTCGCTGATTGCGGCGGCCAACGCGGCTCAGGCCGAAGCCCAAACGCCGGAAAGCATGGAAGCGTCGGCAGCTTTGGATGATCTCCTCGGTCGACCCGGTAGCGACGAATTCAAGTCGGAGTCGTTAGACGGATTTGAACGCAAAGAGAACGAATTACCCGAAGCTGGGATTGATGGCGATACCTTGTTGGATTCGTTTGGCGAGAATCGACCGTCGTAGCCGATACTACCGTTCAGCCCATGGTTTCGCTCGGTAGATGGTCTTACTTGGCTATGGTGGGAATTTTTCCAATCATAGCCAACTGTTTTAGATTCCGCTGATTTTTTTGATTGACTGGTAGCGGTTTTTCGTTGGAAAATCGCCGCCAACAAGTTCCGTAGAATCCATTTTTCCATACCCGTATGTTCCCACATACATACGAATTGTCACCCAAATCCCTCACCGAAAAGGCCCTCGGCTCTCGAGGCGTTTTTTCTTCCGCAAAATCGTGATCCGAAATCGAATCCGCTGTCTTTTTCATAGGGAGACTATATGCTTGACTTTTTGACGCAATGCTATCAGTTTCTATGTGTCGATTTGCAAACTCACTTGCAGACATTCGCTCAAGACTACGGGGCGTGGATTTATGGCTTGTTGTTTGTGATTATTTTTTGCGAAACGGGATTGGTCATTACCCCCTTTTTGCCAGGTGATTCCCTTTTATTCACAGCGGGCGCGGTCGCATCGCTCGAGGGTGGAGTTTCGGTACATGGAATTGCGTTGACATTGTTTGCGGCGGCGGTGTTGGGCGACGCGGCGAACTATTGGATTGGCCACTGGATCGGCCCGCGAGCATTTTCCGGCAAAGTACGATTTCTCAAAAAAGAACATTTAGATCGTACGCGGCATTTTTTCGAAAAATATGGGAGTAAAAC
This sequence comes from Thermoguttaceae bacterium, assembly GCA_028694795.1. GTDB lineage: Bacteria > Planctomycetota > Planctomycetia > Pirellulales > Thermoguttaceae > JAQVKF01. Next base: position 5,205 of record JAQVKF010000021.1, read on the forward strand.
GATTATCATCGCGAGATTTGTGCCGATCGTGCGAACGTTTGCCCCGTTTGTAGCTGGAATCGGCAAAATGCATTACCCCCGTTTTTTGGCGTTTAACGCGATTGGTGGGGCATTGTGGACGTTCATTTTAGTGTATGTAGGTTACTTTTTTGGTAGGAGTAAATTCGTTCAAGAGAATTTTACTCACGTCATTTTCGCCATTGTCATTATTTCGGTCCTGCCGATGGTATACGAATTTTGGGTTCATTGGCGTGAAAAGCGGCTCGCGGCAGCCAAAACAAACGAAATTTTAGCATCGAAAGAATCAGAAGAATAAGATAGAACACGGAATGATCCAAAATGATCCATGAAAACGATAGTGACGACTCGTTCCATGCATTGGAGTCGGCCAATTTTGAGGAAGTCGAAAAGGAAAACGCGGGGATTGCCGAGTACGTGCCCGACGCCTCCGCAATAGCCGAGCCGGTCATTCGTCCAACGGTCGATCGTCCGCGGATTGAGCGAGCCGTTCGAGAGATACTCGCGGCGGTCGGCGAAGACCCTGACCGTGAGGGATTGCTCGAAACGCCCAAACGAGTCGCCAAAATGTATGAAGAATTGCTCCACGGACTTCAGGAGGATCCGCGGATTCATTTGCGTAAATTTTTCACCGAACAGTATGACGAAATCGTCCTCGTGCGTGACATCAGCTTTTCGAGTATGTGTGAGCACCATCTGCTGCCCTTTTTCGGCAAGGCACACGTCGCGTATCTTCCGAAAGGTCGGATCATCGGACTATCGAAACTCGCACGATTGGTCGATTCCGTCGCCCGTCGTCCACAAGTTCAGGAACGAATGACCGAGCAGATTGCGAATCTGCTCATTCAGGAACTGGACGTATTGGGCGTCGCGGTCATTATTGAGGCGGAACATACGTGTATGACGATCCGTGGAATCCGCCGACCTGGCAGCCGTTGTGTGACCTCCGCGGTCAAAGGTCGATTCCGCAGCGACGCCCGTTCACGTGCGGAGGTCATGGCCCTGATTTACAGCGGTCAAACACCGGTTAAATAGCGGCATAGGCGTCTTAGACGGATGAAGCCACCGCATGGTTCGGTCCATCTCCTCTGCAGGCAAGCTCCATCCGCGTCCGTCATCCGCGGTGAGTCGGAGTCGGTCAGTCTGGGGTGGAAGTCACCATTTCGGTTGAAAATGTTGGGTGGAAAGGGAAAATCTGTATTCCAAGGCGATTGCGGCGGCTAAAACAGTGGATGGAAACATCAAAATTCAGTGAACGGATAGAAATGATGAAAATAGATCCGCTTCGTATTCGACTGCAAGACGATCTTCGAGGTCTGGTGACCGGCGAAGTGCGATGCGATTCGGAATTTCTCCAGCTCTATTCGACAGATGGCGGCATTCATGAGCAAACCCCGGTGGGCGTTGTTTTGCCGAAATCAGAAGCCGATGTCCAAGCGTGTCTGGCGTACGCAAACGAAAAAGGGTATTCGATCCACGCTCGAGGAGCGGGTTCTGGCGTGGCGGGCGAGTCGCTTGGTGAAGGCATTGTTCTCGATTTTTCGTGTCATTTGCGTCAAATTCTCGAACTCGGCGACGACTGGATACGCTTTGAATCGGGGATTGTGCGTCGTCGTTTGAATCAATTGCTCCGGTCACGCCATCGGATTTTCGGTCCTGATCCCGCCACGGGCACGGTTTCCACCATGGGTAGCACGCTGGCCATCAACGGAGCGGGCAGCCACTGGCTCAAATACGGTCTTCCCAGCGATTATGTGCGTTCCCTTCGGATCGTCCTCGCCAGTGGCGACGTTTTGGACGTTGGGCAAGAAACGCTTACCGACGGAGTCAGCCAAGACACGAATCCTGTCAAACGCGGCTTAATCAACGATCTTGTCATGTTGTGGCGAGATTATGAAGCGTCGAAAAAAACGATGCCGAATCCACCCACATTAGACGCCGTTCGTCCACGGGTAGGACGTTGTGGTTATCGTGTCGCGGAGATATTGCGAAAGGATGCATTTGATTTAGCCGGATTGATTTGCGGTTCGGAAGGGACGCTCGCGCTGATCACCTCGGCAACGGTATCAACCACGCCATTAGAAAAACAACGTGGCGCGTTGCTGCTTTTATTCCACCGTATTGATTCCGCGGCGCACACAGCGGTGGAAATTTTGCAGTTTCACCCCACGGCATGCGATCTGATGGATCGTCGAACGCTTTCGCTCGCGCGTGAGGCGGACTCGCGATTCGCCAATCTCGTTCCTCAGGAAACAGAGGCCGCACTGCTTGTCGAACTAGATGGAGCGTCTGAGTCGGAGCTTTCGAACCGTCTAATCGAACTGGTCGAGCAGTTTGTAGAACGCAGACGTGTGGCTTTTGACGTACGTATCGCAAGGGACAGCACTCAAACAGAGATATTTTGGCAACTTTCTTCCGGAATAAGTCCCTCCGTCTATCGATTGCGATTGCGTCCCGTACCAGGTGTAGAAGACGCCGCGATTCCGCCCGAATCGCTGCCATCATTCTTGCAAGAGACCCAATCACTTTTGCGAACATTGGGAATCACATCGGCGATTCGTGTTCATGTCGGTCATGGCGGCGTCCATCTGTATCCGTTTTTGAATCTGAATAATCCATCTCATGCGGCATTTTTGCAGCAACTTGCGGAACATTACCACCACCTTGTACGTCGATTCGGTGGAAATATCCAGTCGGAACATGGAATTGGGTTTTCACGCACGCCCTTTTTACGTTCGTATATTGATGCGGCAACCGACCAGCTTTTCCGGCAAATTAAATGTCGATTCGACCCGTATGGCATTCTAAATCCGAATAAACTCACCACCGATCGCCCCGATTTGGGCGTTGGTTCGTTTCTGCGCAAGCCCGCTATTCCAGAAGATCTGTTACAATTGGAACGCCTCGGTTCGGTAGACTCGCTCCAACGACTGGATACGCAACTCGAACGGGAAAAACAACAGCGTTTCCAGCCGGAACCACCGATCGCCCCCCATCTTCACTCGTCCCTTTTCACCAACGAGCGATTGACAAGCGGATACTCGGGGTCCCCAACGACCAGCGTTTCCGCCATGGATGCGCTGAATTCCGATGATTCGACTCCGTCTTCGTCGAACATGAGTGTATCAACCACTGGCAGCTCGAATGCGGCACAGACAGCGACATCCTGCACGTCGCCGTCACTTACGCCGCCATCGACGCACCTCAGCAATTCGCCGAGTCGTTCCACCCCCGCCCGAACGATGGCGGGACGCACCCCTTTTGCGGAACTTCTCGCGGCGGAACTCGCACGGGATTTTTCCACCTCACCCGCCGGCCGCACCACTCAGGCCAACGCTTCCACTTCATCCCCCCTTCCCGATGCCCTCGCCGCAACGGAATCGCCCACCCCATACGTATCCGATGGCTCGAAGATCTCGGTCGATTCCGCTCAAGCCCCATCCGCTCCAAACACCGATTCAGCCAATTCGGCGGATTCAGCCCAAGTCGGTTCTGCGGTCGAATCACCATCATTGCACCTCAGTCCGGCAATCTCGTCGCCACCATCGGACACATTGGTTCCATCAGATACGGACCAATCCGAAATATCGGTAAAATCAGATCAGTTAGACAAATTGATTCGTCCAAAAGAATCGAAAACACCCACAAAATCAGACCACTCAAATTCGTTGGCTGTGGAAAGGGACGCCACCGATCACGTTTGTCAGCCGGTCACGCACGACGGTTCCTCTCGAAGTAACGATCCCTCTCCGCTGTCACGCATGACCGAACCACACGTATTGCAAACACAAACGACGGGGAAAAAGCCATGCGATTCGCAAGCGGAGTACACCTCCAACGAAAGTGAATCGGAAGAGACGCTGAGAGATTTGTTCGAGCTGCAAGTCGATTGGAAACCGGCGGAGATGGTGGAATATGTACGTCCATGCAACGGTTGCGGCG
>JAQVKF010000021.1:9174-31937 GCA_028694795.1 Thermoguttaceae bacterium
TGCGGCGATTGTCGCGCACGTGTTCCGGAAATGCGAACTTGCCCGATTTTCCGCGTCGATCCGAGAGAACAGGCCACCCCTCGCGCGAAAATCAATTTGGTACGGGGCATTTTGTCGGGCAAATTACCACGGGAAATCATCACGAAACAAGCGAGCCGAGAGATCGCGGACCTCTGTATTTTGTGTCACGCTTGCTCGGTAGAATGTCCCGCGCAGGTCCAAGTAGCTAAAATGATGTCGGAACTCCGAGGAGCGTATGTCGCGGCAAACGGTCTTTCGTTTAAGGAATGGTTCGTCTGTCGTTTGGATTTGTGGTGTAATTTTGCTTCGCGATTCAGCCCAGTCACCCGAAATATTTTACATCGTCCACGTTTTCGATGGCTGCTCGAAAAACTGGCTGGCATCGCGAGGAATCGCCGTTTACCCAAAATTTCATCCCAACCGTTTTTGCGTCGCGCCGTTCGGCGAGGCTTGACCCAATGGTCACGTCATTCCGACCCCCATTTCCTCCCCCAAGATTTTGCAGCACACCGCTCGACAGAGCCTACCAAACTGATAGAAAATGTGCAATCAGCGGAAACTATTCATTCAATAGAATCCACCCAATCGATAGTATCACAAACCCTCGAAGCGTCACGATCCCTTTCGTCCACGAAAACGATAACCGAGTCTATTTCCGGCATTTCGCGTTCGGAACCGATGACACCCAGTCCACGAGTGGCATATTTTGTCGATCTTTTTGCGAATTACCACGATCCCAGCGTGGCAGAGGCGTTGGTGGCGATTTTGAAACATCATCAGATTCCGGTTTATGTGCCCGCGAATCAGACGCAGTCGGGAAATGCGGCCATTAGTTGTGGAGCACTGGATCTGGCGCGTTATTTTGTGCGTCGAAACGTCCAGACGCTGGTGGACGCAGTGCGTCAGGGATATACCATTTTAGCGTCGGAGCCCTCGGCGGTCCTCTCACTACGGCAGGAATATCCGATGTTGTTACCGGATGAGGAGGATGTCCAATTGGTGGCGAACGCGACACAGGACGCCTGTTCGTTTCTGCGCGAGCTTCATCGTCAAGGTCAGCTTCGCACCGATTTTCAATCGATACCTCTTTCCATTGGTTATTATCAGCCCTGTCGATTGTTGGCGTTGGACGAAGGCGTTCCAGATTTAGATCTGTTGCGTTTGATTCCGGAATTAAAGGTAAAAAAACTCGTCGCTGGCTGTTGTGGTATGGCCAGTGCCTACGGTTTACGTACTCTGCATTTTCGCGACAGTTTGCGTATTGGTCGTAACTTAGCGTCGGTACTGCGTGACGCCTCGTTCACGTGGGTGGCCACAAGTTGCGGAACGTGCCGGATGCAAATCGAACAGATATCGGATAAATCAAGCTGCCATCCACTTCGGATTCTGGCGACGGCATATGGGTTGCAGAACGATTTCAAAACTCCACTCATCGCGGCGCGTGAAAAGCACGCCCACCCGCATTTCGACCAATAAAAGGCGTTCGAGGGGAATATTTCGCCGTTTTTTCGGATGAAGCCGAAAACACTCCGTACATTCCACGGAAGTCTGTCCTAAGACGGTTTGAAAAGTAGACGAATCAATGCTATCATAAGAGCGTGGGTGAGTGTCGCATGATTGATGGAACTTTCGCGAGTGGAAAATTTCAAAAGTTTTGAAGAAGTAGGAACGAACGGATATGAGTACCGAAAATCAATCCCTTTCGTCCGGTGTTTCGACGGTTAAAAGTACGAAACCGGCGGAATATGTCGTCGTGGCACGACGTTATCGTCCGCAAAGTTTCGACGATTTGGTCGGTCAAAACTCGATTGCAACGGCACTTTCCAACGCCATTCGTTCGAATCGCATCGGACACGCCTATCTTTTTACCGGGGCGCGTGGAGTCGGTAAAACATCCACCGCGAGAATTCTGGCCAAATCGCTCAATTGCATTCATGGTCCCACGCCGACTCCCTGTAACGTTTGTGATATCTGTATGAGTATCGCAGCGGGCAGTGACGTCGATGTGATCGAAATCGACGGTGCGAGCAACCGTGGTATCGATGAAATTAGACAATTGCGGCAAAATGTGACGATTCGTCCGAGTCGTTCACGGTTCAAAATTTATATCATCGACGAAGTGCATATGCTCACACGTGAGGCGTTCAACGCACTACTCAAGACATTGGAAGAGCCGCCGGAACATGTGAAGTTTATTTTCTGCACGACGGAACCAGGGAAGATTCCGATCACGATTTTGTCGCGTTGTCAACGGTTTGACTTTTCCGGCATTGAACAAGATTCGATTACCCGTCGGCTTCAGTTTATCGTTCAATCTGAGGGCGTGGAGGCGGAATCAGCCGCGCTTGAAGTGCTTGCGCGACGAGCGGCAGGTTCGATGCGTGACAGTCAATCACTTCTCGAACAGCTGTTGGCCTTTGCTCCAGACCGCAAAATCACCGTTGCGGATGTTCAGCAAATGCTTGGAATCGTGGGCGAGGAACCGTTGCTCGAACTGCTCGATCTGATGGCTGCCGGGAATATTGCGGCTGCGGTAACGTACTTTGACGCCGCTATGTTGGATGGTGTGGAACCCGGGACACTGCTCGAACAGTTGCTGGGCGTTTTGCGCGACGCGATGGTTGCCGCGGCTGGAGCACCGCAGACGGCATGTATTTACGTTTCGCCCGCCAACCGTGACCGGCTCGGTAACTTTGCCAACCGCTGGCGATTGGACACCATCTGTGCCGCGATGCAAATGATCGACCAAACGCTCGGTCGAATGCGATACAGCACACAAGGCCGAATCCTCGCCGAATTACTGTTGGTCCGATTGTGCAAGCTCGAAAATTTGGGCGATTTGGCTGCCGTCCTGGGCCGGTTAGCTAAGGGGGAATTTCCGGACGGTCCCATTGTCGTCTCGCAAACGATATCACTCGTCCATACACCGGAAGCGTCACAACCGATCGTACCGCAACTGTCGTCACAAATAGATGCCGCCCTATCCATGGCCTCGGTCGAATCTGTCGCTACCCAAGCGTCAGTGATGGAACCGGCGGCAAAATCAACGAAACCGCAGGCTGGAAATACTGTGCCGCAAGCTGGGCAATCCGGCGGGATTCAATTGGACGAGTTGGCCCCTAGTACAGTGGAGTCCAACACGGTAGGCACAGATGCCATGGTATCGGCCATTGGGGAATCCTCCGCGGTGGTGCCGGATCGCGGTGGATCGCGTCCTCCGGTTGCCGAATCGGATGATGCGGCTGGTGTTTCCGTCACCAAACGCTCCCCGCCCTCGGTACGACGGACTTCGCTTGACGATGTGAATGCGGCGATGACGGCGGCTACCGCGGATGAGATACCATTGGAACAATCGGCGACAACGGAACGCCATGCGGCAATGGCGACGAATGAGACGACGAAAGAAAACAAAGAAACGACCGTCCCGACCACAACAACCGATCCGGAGTCCACTACCATTTCCACTAAAAAAGTCATCCGAAAGCCATCCGCTTCAAAGGTAACGGAAACATCGGCGGCAGAGGAAACGGGGACCGAAAGTCCTGCGGCAAGTATTTCACAGGCGGAGAAGTCTCCCCATTCCACCTCGACGGCTACGGAAGCAGCTTCTCCCAAGCGTGCGACTCGGCGGCGAGCGACCGGAAATATGAGCGAAAAGCGACGAGAAGCTCTCGATCATCCGCTCCTACAACAAGCTCGAACGCTGTTTGGAATGGAACTGGATGTGGTGGAACAGACGCCCGGTGAAACGTCAGAATAATTGGAGTACCAGCCCAATCTTCGAAACACGTTTCCTTTTTGGACTGCGGAAGTTTCGTTCGTGGGACGTCGGGGTTATGTGGGCAGCGATCTTTGGGCCAAAATAGATAGAAGACGCAAGATGAGTGAACAACACAAAACGAACGCTGTACGTACGTTGGAACGGATGAAAATTCCTTACGACACACGAGAATATGAAGTCGATCCAGACGATTTGGGTGCGGAACATGTGGCGGCCTCGGTCGAGATGCCGTTGGAACAGGTGTTCAAAACGCTGGTGTGCCGTGGGGATAAGACGGGCGTTTTTTTCGCGGTATTGGCTGGATCACAAGAACTCGATTTGAAAGCGATGGCTAAACTTTCGGGGAATAAAAAAGCGGATGTCGTCCCGCTCAAAGAGGTGCAACCGCTCACCGGTTACATTCGTGGTGGTTGTACGGCGATCGCGGCCAAAAAAGCGTACCCCGTATTCGTGGATGAGTCGATGTTAGCGTTTCCGGAGATTGCTGTTTCAGCCGGCGTGCGTGGAATGCAACTTTTACTCGCACCTGCCGATTACATCAAAGCGACACGTGCGACTACGGGGCCTATCGCTCACGGCGCATCGTGATGCCGTTGACTTCGAAATAGACCCACGAAGACCAGCATTCTCATTTTAGTGTGGACCAAATCCAAATGGTATTGATTTTTTAACCAGATGAAAGGGAAAAAATGCGAAACTCCATGTTAGGCCTCGGACTAGTGCTCGTGATGGCTCTGATGTTAGGATGTTCTGACGCGGGCCAAAAAGTATACAAAGTCACCGGAAAGGTGACTCTCAAAGGCCAGCCGGTCGCGGATGCTCGTTTGACATTTGCCCCCGTCGATGAAAAAAAGGAGGGTGCCCAAGCGGCTGCGGGAAAAACGGATGCCAACGGCGTCTATACGCTTGTTTCCACGGTAAATGACAAAGATTCCGGAGCTTTGCCTGGTCAGTACAAAGTGGCTATCAGCAAAAAGTATATCGATGGCAATCCATCGGAAGAAGAGCAGGAAGAAATGCGGAAAAAGGCTCTGGAAAGCGGCGGCTTAACCTCTTTCAAACAGAAGGAATCGCTGCCTAAAGAGTACACTAGTTTGGGTACGACACCGTTGACCGCAACGGTAGAAGAAAAAGAGGAGAACGTCATTGATTTCCCATTAAAGTAATTCTTCACTCAACGATTCACAGTCCACCTTGAGTAGGTATGAATGATTTGCCGAAAGATTAACGCAAACGCCAAAGAACAGTGTGGTTCTTTGGCGTATTTCTTGCAAAAACATTTTTCTTAGAACTGAATAAGATTTATGAAAGGAAAAATCTTTTTATACCCTCTCGCCCCTTGGCGATCGGGATGGAGCGGGAGCGAGCGGGCGGTACGTCAACACTCAAACATGGTACCATTTTCATGTGAATCCACCCTAGTGAACGGCAACTTCTTCCGCGGCCTCTTCTTGCGGTTCTGATACCGGATAAACCGGAGCGTCCACCTGTTTTGAAAGCGCGACCACCGTCGGACTTAACGACGTTTGGCTCCACGCGATCTCGACGGGAATCCGCGCGAAATCGACCACGCAACCATCGCGTCCATAGGTACTTAGGTCGTAACATGACCCCATACGCAAACATTCACCCGGACAATTTTCGGTGCAGATACCGCACATGAGGCATTGACCATAATCAATCTCGAATTGAGTCGTTTGGAATCCCTTACGCCCCTCGGCCTTCTGTTTTTGGATATGGATACATCCCGTCGGACACTCGCGAGCACAACGTTCGCAAGCGATACACGCCGTCAGATCAAACCGATGAAATCCACGGAATCGAGGTTCCACCCGGGCAGGCGTTTCTGGATATTCATAATGTTCCGTAAACGTTTTACGCGACGGATTGTAACTCGTCACCCAAACCTTGAGTGCCACCCACATCGCACGAAACACGGTATAAATCGCTCGAAATAGATTCCCGAACCATTCGCAAAGTCCATTACACGGCTGTCTGGTTGTCATCGCGGTCCTTTCCCTGTATACTTTTGCGGATGCCCAACAAGGACGCATATCGCACATTTTCCTGTATCCACAACATCTCCCCCCATTATACCTTCCTTTGTCCCATTTGACAGGGGATTTTTATAAAATCCGGAAGATCGGACGAATGGGACAATCCGATAAAATGAATAAAATCGGTATCTCATCCACGGAATCAATTTTTTGTGCCCGCAGATACGCCAAAGTTACGGATGGATCAAAAATGCGCGTTCGCAAGGCGAAGATTCCGACGTAACGCGGCAGAGGTCGCGATCATATTCCATCCGTGAAGATAAGAGGAATATTCCATGACATCTGGTGAACATTGGCTTGATCCGATATCAATCGGCACGGTTCGGATAGACTTTCCATGCGCATTGGCGGCATTGGCAGGGTTTAGCGATCAGCCGATGCGTCGGATTTGTCGAGAAATGGGAGCGGGTTATGCGATTGGCGAGGTATTGCTCGATCAATTGGTGATTGCGGTGGGACGTCGCAAACAGCGGCGATATCTGGGCGTTTCAGACGACGAACACCCGCTTGCAGGTCAGATTATGGGCAACACAGCGGAAGATTTAGCGACGGCAGCAGTTCGTATCGTCGATTCCGGTTTCGACGTAGTCGATATCAATATGGGGTGTCCTGTACGCAAGGTCATCGGACGACAGCGTGGTGGCTGGATTTTGAGCGATCCGACGATTGCGTTGGAAATGATTTCGCGTGTGCGTGACGCCGTGCCGGACGCGGTACCGGTGACGCTGAAGATGCGACGTGGAATGGATGATACGGCAGAAGGGGAGACGAAATTTTGGACGATTTTGGACGGGGCGATCGAACGTGGCGTGGCCGCGGTCACCGTGCACGGACGTACGGTCCAGCAAAAATATAACGGACCTTCCGATTGGAATTTTCTGGCCAAAGTCAAACGGAACGTCGGTTCCAAATTGCGAATTTTCGGTAGTGGTGATCTTTTCGAGGCGGAAGACGTGCTTCGGATGCTCCGCGAAACACACGTCGATGGCGTGACGGTGGCACGGGGTGCGATTGGAAATCCATGGATTTTCCGCGAATTGGCCGCTCTGCTCCATGGTCAGCCCAAACCCCATCCGCCAACACTTGCCGAACAGCGAGATTTTTTTGAACGCCTATTCGCTTACTCCGTAGAAGTTTATGGCGAAAAACGCGCTCCATCGGAAGTCGGTCGGCACTTTTTGCGGACCGCGATGCGACACCATCCACAACCGAATGCCGTACGCGACGCACTGGTGGCCGCTGGCTCACGAGGATGGGAAACGGTACTGGAACAGTGGTATCCGAAGAATGAATCATAAAAGCATGAAAATACACAAGATTGGGAGACGAACATGTTGTGTTCCAAATTACCGATTGTATTGACAGGAATAATTTTCCTGGCGTGTGGACCGTTGGTGTGTGGACAAGAGCCGGATTCACTCGCGGTGATTCCGTACAACACGCCCGATCCGACCGCGATGGAAGGGATGGATGGAAGCGGCATATACGTTTTTTCGACGAATCCTGGGATTACCATCTCGCGCAGTACCGATATGGTCAATTGGACGCGGCTCGGAGTTGTCTTTCCCGAAAAAATTCCCGCTTGGGCCAAAGCCAAAATCCCCGGAGCAAACGCGATTTGGGCTCCGGATATCGTGCGGCTAAATGGTCAGTATTACCTATACTATAGTGTTTCGACTTTTGGTTCCCAACGCTCAGTCATTGGTGTGGCGACGAATCGGACGCTCAATCCCGATTCACCTGATTATCAGTGGATTGACCGCGGAATGGTACTCGAATCCGATCCGCGATACACCGATTATAACGCCATCGACTCTGCTCTTTTTGTCGATTCCGATGGCCGAGCGTACCTCTTTTGGGGATCGTACTGGACGGGAATCAAAGCCGTGGAAATTGACGCGACCACGGGGAAACCATTCGCGTATCAAAATCTTGCATCCGAAAACATGGCCGAAACGGATAGCAAAAATAGCAACGCTAACCCAAATGGCGATACTGACAAAAACGAGAAAAACAGTGAAAACGAACAGAATTCGCTTAAAATTCCGGCGGATTATCGGGCCATTGCGAGACGTGAGGGAACGGACACGTCAATCGAAGCGGCTTATGTGATTCGCCGTAACGATTGGTATTATCTTTTCACTTCGCGTGGTTCCTGTTGCGATGGTGTGAAAAGTACATACCATATCGTGGTCGGACGCGCGGAATCGCCACTAGGTCCGTACTTGGACCGCGACGGTAAGCGGCTGGATGCGGGCGGCGGGACGCTGCTGCTCGAAAGTTCGGAACGTTGGAAAGGTACGGGGCATAACGCCGTATTCCAAACGACCGATGCCAATGGTTCGTACGATTGGCTGATTCTAGCGGCCTACGATGCCACCACTCCGAAAAAAGGCCGATTAACGCAGATCCGACCACTCATTTGGCAAGACGGCTGGCCGGTAGCCGGCGATATCGTGGAAACTCCGCGTCCATCGGAACGGTGAGTTTTTATCCGAATGTTCAAGTGGTCCACGCTTTTTACCAACTTGCAGGCCGTGGTCACTCTTTTGAATTCCGCGTGGAGTAAAGATTTTTCAAACCTCAATTTCTTCTGTACCATGCAAAAGGAGAATATTCGCATAGAACGCCCTCTGGTTTCCCAAACAATGCTTGATTCTTTCGCCAGCGTCGGTTAAAATACGGGAAGATGGGTTAATCGGGTAATTTTCGCCGGTAAATTCCGATTGAAAACACGCTGGTTGACCCACGATTGGGGGGCTCGCCAACACGATTTGAACGAATGGCGAGCGTGAACAAATCATCCATGGAACAGGCATAAAAACGTGGTTTTGCGATGTTGAGTTTTTTTCGAAGACAAAAACGTAAGAACGTATGGACGTGGATGACGCTCATGGGGTCTACGGTTCTCGTTCTAGGCGTTGGAATGTCGTCGCTTTTCGCCGCGGTCAAGTTGATTGATTTGCAGGTCTATCCACGTACGCAGATTGCGCCGGTGTCTAGTGAGGTGATTTTGGTCGGTGGTGTGGTTGGTTCGGACAACCATTATGAAACGAACGCACAGATTGATTGGACGATTCAGGAGGGATCGGTTGGCGAGTTTATTGACGTGGAAAAATCGAGCTGGGCGGCATTTCTCGTAGGGGATCATATTAAACCAGAACGTGTTTCGCCCACCTACGCCCGGACCAGTACGCTGCGTAAGGGCCTCGTTCTCAACCGTGGTACCACGGAGACGACAGACGATGTCACGGTCGAGGCGGGACAGTCCTGGGCCAGTCTCACGTCCGCGGTCGAGGGCACGACTTATATCTCGGCCTACGCTCCGGCAGTTTCTGTATGGCCCAGACGGCGGCAAGATATTCAAATTCATTGGGTCGATTGCCAGTGGCAACTTCCCGCACCGCGTATCGCTCCAGCCGGAACTACCGAAGAATTAACGACTTACGTCAAGCGTAGCGATGGTTCGCCCTGTGTCGGTTGGTTGGTGGAGTACAAAATTACGGGGGGACCCGCGGCGACTTTCCAGCCGGGTGGCGAGGTGGTCACGACGCTTCGGACCGATACGGACGGCAAGGCAACGGTTACGATTGGACAGACGGTGGCGGCACCGGGTCCGAACACGATTCAAGTACAGGTAACACGGCCCGAAATACCGGGAAGTCGGCTTTCGAGTCGATTGGTGATTGGTTCCGCTCCGACGACAGTACGCTGGACCGCTTCCGCGCTCAATTTACAGCGGACTGGGCCGCAAAATGTGACCGCCAATGCGCCGTTTCGTTACGTGATTCAGGTCTCGAATAGCGGTGACGCTCCGGCGAAAGATGTCGTGGTGAAAGAGGTTTTACCCGAAGGTGTGGCAATTCAGGGGTCGAAACCCGCCGCGAGGTTTAGTGGACAGGAATACACATGGAATCTCGGAAACGTGGCCGCCGGTTCGATTCAGACCATCGAAGTCGGCGCGATCGTGGCCAAGGCGGGAACTTACCAAACATCGGTCGAGGTCCAGGGCGCAACTGGAAATATAAGTCAATCGAAACAAACGTTAATCGCTACTGATACAGGAGCTTATAATACAACGCCTGCTGCGTCGGGGAGTACGCCGCCGAGCAATCCCGCTCCGACGACGCCGGATACCGCGACGCAGGAATCCGGAAATTTGGTGGTGGAGGTTGATGCGCCGGCAAGTGTACGTGTGGGAGATGTGATTCCGGTCAAAATTCGAGTCAAAAATACCGGTACAGGCACGGTGGATACTTACATTGTTAAGGATATTTTCTCGAACGATCTGATGCAGTGTTTAGACCGAAGTACGTCAAGTAATTTTGTCTATTCGAATCCGCTTCCCGCGTTGGCACCGAAACAGACCTCCGATCCGTTGGAGTTAAATTTCAAAGCCGTGCGTGCCGGAGCGGCCAAGCAAACGGTCAGTGCCTCGTGGGAAACGCCGGAAGTGCTGGAAGTTTCCACTTCCGTGACAACGCAAATTACCGAGGCGACAACCACACAGCGGCCCATCAGCGAGCCAACGGCTAAGGATGCGAACGCCACTCAAGCGAAAAAATCGGATACCGCCGAAAAGACGCCGCCTACAGCTCCAGCTTCGACACCTCCGCCGTCGTCAGACACCGTGGCATCTTCCACGGTTGCGGATACGACGCCATCCGAAACGCCGCGTTCCAGTTCGAAGGTTGCGTGGGAGTCGGGTAAAGCAGTGGTGGAAAACGCGGCGGTGGTGCAAGTGGTCGCGATGAATAATCCGGTCGCGGTGGGGCGTCCCGCCACGTGGGTTATTCGCGTTCGGAACCCGAATTCAGTGCCGCTCGCAGACGTGGTGTTACGAGCGGCACTTCCGAAAGATACGTGGGAACCCATGCTCCCCCGGTGTCGTCCCGCTCCACCTGAGGTGGAATCACCCACGGCGGTAGCATCCGCCAAGCCAGCAGAATCAGCCACGGCGGAATCTTCGACCGAAGCGTCTCAGGCGTTGTCCGTGGAAAAATCGTTGCCCGAGGAACCAACGCAACAGGAAAAAACGCCGCCCCAAACCACTGATCCGACGGAGCGGACGGAATCAACTCCAACGGTAACTTCGACCGACTCCGCCAAAGAAGATTCCACCAAGTGGGCGTCGGAGTGGAAAAAAAGGCAAGGAGAGGAAAAACAAGCGGTTTTGCGGTTTGCACCGGTTTATCTGGACCCGAACGGCGAGGCGGTATACTACGTGACGGCCAAAGCGATTCAAGCGGGTGACACGAGTCCACTTTTTTGTGTGGAGAGCGAGCCGACGGGTAAGGCGAGTGCGGAACTCGGGGCACACACAGCGGAGTCTTCCAAAACCGTGGAAACCTCCACAACAAGTGTACCGCAATATTTCGCATCACCAACAACCATAGTCAATTAGCCGAGGTTCGCCCGTAACAATTTTCTTTTAGGGGAAGCGAAATCCATTCGGATCGAGACGTCTCTCCGGTAGTTTCTATGTTTTGGGCCATTGGCTTCGATCTTGTTTTATCGGATCGATAAGAATCCGTTCATCTTTCGGAATATTGTACGGATTGAGCATTTCATCGTATTTTTCTTTCGTTCGCATTTGATAACAAACTCGATTGGAAATATCCAAGAAAAACCAGCCGTCGTAATAGCATTCATCCTTGTCCCGCACCGTTCCACCACGATTTTCCGGCACTCTCGTCTCACCGAAAATAAACTCGTTGGAAACATGGCATCTCACGATTCGATCTGGAACCACAGTGGGGAATGGACGACGGCGAATTTCCGGCAATCCGTCCGGTCGCTCGACATAAATATTGCCTTCCTCATATTGCCCCTCATGAGTCACCACCTGTCCGATTGAAAGACTTTGAACGCCCCCGCCGCCAAAATAACAACAGGGTGTCACTCGATACGGAAACTTCCTCCAACGCACGGTTTATACCCCATGAAGATACAGCAACCGACAAAAACGACGAACACTAGCAGCAAAAACAGTAAACAACGAATAGCTATCTTAAGATTCGGCATTTTTTGACTCCGTGTTTTTAGAGATTTCCCTCAAATTCCCCATTTGATAGCTTCATGAAACTTGCGCAGGCACTCCAGAACCCATCGTCTCCTCACTGGTATACGTTTCGGTCCCCTGCCATTGCACAAGCAAGTTGTCTGGATGAATGTTTTTCGCCGCAATAAGCAAATTCCTTATTGTCAAAACTGTACAAAACTTCTGTTTCGAGATATTTTTATTCGGTCTTTGCAAACAGCGTCATCTACAGCAAACCATTTCGACAAAAAAGTTTGAAACATAAGAAAATCTCCTGAATAAAGATTTCTCTAAAACGACCTCATCAGATTTCATCACAATGTGAAAAATCAAGAAAATTTCGGCGTAGAGGATCCCGCCGAGCATGTCAAGCGACGCATGGTAAAATCGCCAAACCAATCAAAACGACAGGGTAATCCCCCCACATATAGCGTGTTTAGAATCGTTTTTTCAATCGTTTTAATTGAATCACCCATATCATCAAAAAAGCCACTTTCAACAAGTGGCTATCGTGAGAAGGGAACAGTGACTAACGCCGCTCGTTAGCCCCATCTGCCTGACAAAAGTTACGCGACCAATCGAAACTGCGTAACGTGGCTACCGATTCCAGCGAGAAACTCTTCGAAAATACGTGTATCCAACGCCGAGGCAGTGGACGATTCCGGATGGAATTGGGTGCCCACCGCAAACCAATCAGGCATGGTACTCTCGATCGCTTCCGTGACTCCGTCTGGGCAACGTGCCGTTACCATGAAGCCAGGAGCGACTTCATCGACGGCCATGTGATGAGTGCTGTTGACACGGATCATATTATCACCATACACCCGCGACATGAGTGAATGAGGACGTACGCTCAGAGCGTGACGATGATTCGGATCCATCGGATCATAATGAGGAATCGCCGATTTCAGATCTTCGGGAATGTGGTAGAAGAGATTACCACCTTGCGATACATTCAGAAGCTGCATACCCGCACCAATGCCAAGTACTGGCATACGGCGTGAGGCAATCTCGTCGATCAGCATACGATCAAAATTCTCTCGCCGTCCTTCCATCAATCGCATCGAACAATGGACCATAAAACCGTCTCGTCGGGGATCGAGATCTCCACCACCGACAAAAACAAAACCGTCAAGCATGTTGAGGACACGATTCATGTCCTCGGCATCCTCTAGCGGCGGGACAATGACCGGTACCGCTCCCGCTTTGGACAGTGCGTCATAGTAAGCAGCAGAGACGTAACTGATGGCGGGACAATCTCTCCGTGCGGAACGAAAATCCGCATTTAGACCAATAACCGGCTTCGTACCCATTACTATCCTCCGTGACGAACATACAAAATAAAAAAACGTGAAAACGGTGGACTCAAATACAGAAGACTACGACGATTCTCGCAGAAAAACTGTACTTCAGACGCATGAGCTGCCGATGATGATCACTGCGTTTCTTGCCGGAGGAAAGTGAACCCATTCATGATTCGTCGGATCCTCATTCATGACTTCCTCAAGGAAAAAACACACGATCAACCTCTGCAATGCTTGTTGCCGAAAGACAAGTCAGTACGCCAGCTTCCAACGTATGTCATGTGCAAAAAAGGATTCCGCGTCCCGCTCATCTCACGAGGAGAACAGCCGCTGTAGGAACTAGGGAAATCCTCGAAAATACACCATGAACGTGTAGTTCTATGGAACGGTGTCTGGTGCGCCCCTCAACCCGTTGGGGTACGACGGCAACGATGGTTCTAGTTATAAGGGCTGTTCGGATTATTGCAACAGGAGCGGCATAAATTGGAGTGATCTAGAGCTAAAGTAGTTGATCTGGTGCTTGTTATGCTAGCATCGATATCTCTGCTATGGAAGATTCGGGGCATATTTTTAACCCATCTGGGCATCCTCAGGAGAAATTCTAAGCGGTCCGTATCAGGGAATTACGTGATCGAAACTAAACAGTGTCACAGTCCAATACCGTCGGAATTTCCACCACGTTGGAGCTTCCGATTCGGACTTTTATCATGACTTTTCCCTCACAGAATAGCTCACTTATTAGGGCGCGTTTACACAAGTTGCCACCCCAATCGGAGTGACGGCTGTACCAACGTCAGGCAAATCTCATGAACCGACGAATGCCGGGAACGAAGTGACCGCATCGTCGGCCACTTCACCGAGTTGGCATTACCAGCGTCAGGCAAAAAGTTTGCGAATTTTCTAGGAAAATGCTTTTTTCGTCAAACTTTTTTGGGGCGAAGGACCAATGGGGGGAAACCTTTTGCAAAAAGTTTCCCCCCAAACTCCCCTTCCAAAACTTTTTACTAAACGCACAAACCTCAATATTAACCGATATAAACCACCCCGATTGTAGTCATTCCATTCTTGGCCATGGTTTTTACCATGTGATGATATGTGAACACGCCCTAACCATTCTGTACCAAAAAGCGTTCCGCTTCGAGAGCTGCCTGCGCCCCGCTCGCGGCGGCGGTAATCGCCTGGCGATAGTATTCGTCGGCCACATCCCCGGCGGCAAAAACACCTGGCACACTCGTTTGTTGGCGATGCGGCAATGGACGATGAATATACTTTTTATCGGTTAATTCCAATTGACCATTGAGAAATGTGGTCGTGGGAGTATGTCCGATCGCGGCAAAAAAGCCGCTCGCCTCAAGGACGAGTTCCGGCTCGCCCACAGTACTGGCCAAACGCACGCCAGTCACGCCATCGGCATCGGTCCCCAAAATTTCAGACACGGTACGATTCCATTGGATCACGATTTTCGGATGTTCCATCGCGCGTTTCGCCATGATCGCGGAGGCCCGAAGTTGGTCACGACGATGGACAAGGTAAACTTTCGACGCGAATTTTGCCAAATAATCGGCCTCTTCCACCGCGGAATCGCCACCGCCGGCGACGACCACGGGGCGATTCCGAAAACGTGGTAAAGCGCCATCGCAAACGGCGCACGCACTCACCCCATGATTCTTGAAGTGCGTTTCAGAGGGCAACCCAAGATAATTCGCCGTCGCACCTGTAGCCACAATCACGGTTTTCGCCAAAATTTCGCTGCCATCGCCCGACGTAAGTCGGAATGGACGCTGGGAAAAATCGACCGACGTGATTTCATTTTCGACCACACGTGTGCCGAAATGGACCGCCTGTGCGCGCATCAACTCGACCAATTCTGGCCCGGTGACCATGTTGCCTTCGTGTAGCCCAAGCATCATACGACGCTCTTCCGTGATCGCCGATTCGAGAAATATGCCGAGATCAGCGGGTGGAAAGCCTGGATAATTTTCCACCTCCGTCGTGAGCGCAAGCTGTCCCATAGGCAAGAGATTTCTCATCTGATTGGCTTCGGTAAACGCCCCTTCGTAAACGAGGGGCAAGAGCGAAGCACGCGCGGCGTAAATCGCGGCGGTCCAGCTCGCCGGTCCACTTCCGATGATCACGACATTCTCCACCGATGGTGCGTTCAATTCACCCATATCAGCTCCTTTGGCAATAATTCGTCACACACTTACACTGATTCCATTTGAAAATGTAACAAATTTGAACCCAGCCGAAAGCGATTTTGCGCCAAAAATCACATATAGGCATGCAAAAATTAAATGGAACAGACATAACATCCGTGTGTATACCAAATGTACGGTCAACCGCAACCTCAATTTCCAGAACACACAAATTCGGAACAGCTCGCATCCCAAAAATTCACAGTCATCGGAAAAAAACACATCTCCGGTGGCCATAAGATCGAGAAAAATCGACGGGAATTTATGGAAAGCTCGCCGATCACTGTCCGCCATGACGTCGTAAATGGCTCATTGCCGAGCGGCTCATTTCACGAATTCGCCCCATTCGACCGGCAAAATTTTGCCGCGGTCTCTCACGGTCCGTCGAAGCGTCCGACTCACCCACATACCGATCCTCGGTCAGATCCTCGGCATATCGATCGTCCGTGCGTCGCGTCACTGTCTCATGCTCCCCATCGTTAAGATCGCCCATTAATCGAAAATAACGATTCCGCGTGTCAAGCGTGATGTAAATCAGGTACGCATTCAAACTCAGTGACAACAGCAACAGAAAAAACAGCGTACCATTGCTCCACTGCGGTGCACCACCCGTCTGCGGACTCGCCCCATCCGCCACCGAATTTTCCACCGTCGAAAAATTCCCGCCGGAAGAACCCTTTCCCATATTCGTCGCAAATGGAGACGAAGCGAACGGACTAGCCGTCGTTCCTCCGCCCTTACCGCTTGCCGCAACCGCCCCGCCCGGCCCGCTCGCCCCAGGAACTGGGGCGGCCCCAGCGGCGTTCGACGGATGGTTCGAAGCGGGTACCGCTCCAGCCGCGGTGTTACTCGGACTCCCCCCACTCGTGGTTCCACCCGCCACGTTTCGAGTGGGCAAATTTCCAAATCCCGCACCACCATTGCCAGCCGCACCTGCCCACGGACTGCTGGCGGCGGTACCACTCGTACCGTTCGGACGCGCACCACCCGGAGTACCACCCGCCGAGGGGGATGGAAGTTCGAGCTGCGGTCGTTGGACCGTATGACGTGTTGCGGCGTCCTCTTCGACCACCGGATTCGCTTTGACCGCATTCCCGTCATCTGCTCTATTTTGCGCGGTACTGCCACCCGTCAAAGTCGGGGGGAGATCCGATGGGGAAGTATTCGAAGATTCAGCGGCTTGGTCTGATTCGGCCGCCGCAACATTTCGGATCGGAGCGTCCGCGTCTGAAGTGGTTGTACCAGAGGCCGCTACAACGCCGTCACCATGGGGCACGGGCGGATCTTGGGGCACCGAACCGGTCCCGATGCGAACCACGACCTCACGAAAATCACGTACATGCGAAGGAACCGCCGAGGTAAAACCTTCCCCAAAATGTTGGAGCATATCGACCTCATTGGGCGAAACTTGCACAATGTATCGGTATCCGCCCGTTTCGAGAGGTTGCCATCCAGCGGTCGGACCACACAACACTGCCGTAACCCCTAAAATCGTTGCCAACATATTGCACCTCGTCCTACAGCCTTCAAAGCAATCCTATTTATCCCCCGTTATTTATTTTATCCATTCAAACAAGAAAAACAAGTCGGAGGTTCATCTTGATCCGTTATGACCCCAAGGACGCCATATCATTTCCCCGCGTTCATGGCATCCAACGGAGTTTTGCTCCGCAATTCAGTCTCTGTTGGACCGTAGCACCATCGATACAGTCACTACAATCGATGTAATCATTCGCAAGAAAATGTTTTTTTGCCATATTTCAAGAAAAAAAGTTGCAGAACGCAGAAGTTTTATGATAGATTTAACAGGCAGATACGACACAATCGGATCAACCGGCACGAAACATTCGTTTGGTGTAATTGGTCTGATTGGACACTTGACCGAACGGTTCCCGCCAGGTTAGTGCCCATCGGCGGCTATCGGACGAAATCGGCTTGGGGACCGCCAAACCATATCCATTGGTTGGGAACGGTTGCCAATACACTTTGCCGCTTCCCATCCACTTCACTTTATCGATCACCAAAACTGATAACTCGCTATGATCTCCACCCTTTTTCCAAACACGCTTCGCAACCGTCGAATTCACCCATATATTCTGTATATTGGGGTGCTTATAGCGTGTCCGTTTTTGGGAAACAGGGGGATTGCGACCACCTCGGCGTTGAGCGTGGATTCGCTCGCCGCCAAAGCGACGGAATGGCACACGATTTCGGTCGAAGCACCGCCACAAGCAAGTGACCCGACGCGGCTCACGCGATATGTGGCCACCCGATCACCCTATTTGACACCAGGATCCGATAGATTGTCCGCCGATAAGCAGCCTGCGTTTCGGCAAACGACTGCGTGGATGACGGCCCAAAGTCTTCCACGACAAATTCCAATCCATCGTCAGAACCGGCATAACCACACCGCGGCGTTACGACAAGTCACGCTCGAATTACCTCAAAATACGACCCAACCGATCCATTCCGCGGCACGGATTCCCACGGTGATTCAGATTACCGCGGTCGATCCTCCCTCTAGTATCACGTTTCCCAACGACGCAGAGCGATTGGGCAAAATACGCGAAATAGCCGCCCTACATCTCGATCCGAACGAAATGGCGTTGTTGGATCAAGCGTTAAAAACGGCGAGTTTCCCCGAATCGTTACCCAAAACGTCCACGGGTGGCGTGACTCACGCGACCTACGCTGTCGTGCCCGGTTCCGATACCCTGGCGAAGCGTTCGGAAAGAGCGGCTGATCTTCAGGCCACTCGTTCCGATTCAACCATGGTTTCGGCCATGGATTCTCCGGCCAATGCTTCAGCAGGGTCCGCAACTGCGGTCACTTCGTCAACGACAGAGCGTATCACCGTCGGTCGAATTCCAAACGAGTCCCCAACAGCAATGGTATCGGCATCGTCCAATTCGGCAACACCAGCATCCGCGGTATCTGAGGGGCGTTCCGTTCGGACATTTCGGTTCACACCAGAGAGTATTGCGTATTGGAACGCGATACTTACGGCGAGTGGTGTGTCCGATTCGACGCTTTTGGCGAAAATGCGTCAACAGCTTCGGAATTTGGACGCAACGATTCCTGTTTTTTCGGAAAAACCTTCACCATACGACGCGGATCTGCTTCTGGCCCATCTGTATCGCGAATGTTTCCAACAAGGTTACCAAACGTCGGCCTCGGAACTGAACGCCCCACTCGAACGCGGCGAATTCAATTGTGTCAGCGGGACCCTCCTTTATTACGGTCTGGCCAAACAACGTGGTTGGACAGTCCAAGCACTCGTTTCAACCGGACATATGCGTTGCCAAGTTCAAACGACACAGGGCAATTATATTGTGGAAACGACCACTTATCCAACAAGATTCCAAAGCCGTCGTCCGTCGTCGATTCGTACCGCCGCCACGACGTCCCGGTCGCGAACGAGGAATGTTTCCGGTGTATCAACTCCGATTCCACCACAAAACGAAGAGCGAGCGGTCGATTCGCTGCCGATTTTGGAAGGCGTTCTTTTTTACAACCGAGCGATTCAGGCAATGGATGCGGGTAATCTGGATCAATCGCTTTCCTACGCTGCCGCGTCCGTCTATCTTGATCCCGATTCCACGGCCGCGAAGTCGAATTTTCTCGCCTCGCTCAATAATAGTGCCATCCGATTGGCCGAAGCGGGTAATACGGAACAGGCACGGCAATGGTTACGTACCGCTCAGGAACTCGCGCCCGACCATCCGGTACTGGCCGAAAACTACCAACGCCTGCTCCAACAGTGTCAAGGCACCCCCAAGTAGCTGAGCCAAAAGAGACGAAGCGATGCCGGCACTGAAAGATGTCGGTCAACATAGCTCTGGGAAAAGCCATTCGAGACACTGAAACCGTATCCAACGGATTCCTCAAAAATAGGTACAGGAGCCAAGTATGTCACAGCGCATGCGTCCATCCGATTCATCTGGAGTTCGCTCACACCAAGTTCCACGGTCCAGATCACGCTATACCGTGTTCCAACCGAGGTTCATTTTACTCCTATGCACATGGCTGTCGATACTTATCGGTACCATGCACAAAAGCCGAGCGGAAATCCCAGCGGATGCGGCATCATCGCCGTCACAAACATCGGCAGCGGACATGGCTCTGAAACCAGCCGAGATTCGCGTGCCCATTCCGGAAAACTATACCGATTCGCAGCGGAAATTTCAAGGAATTCCGAGTTTGTGTACCACGTCGCAAGGCCGATTGTGGGCCTGTTGGTATAGCGGCGGAACGACCGAAAATGGGGAAAATTACGTCCTCGTGGTTACCAGTGGCGATGGTGGTCAAACGTGGAGTCAGCCACTTTTCGCGGTGGATCCCGCCGGCCCGGTCCGCGCCTATGATCCGACGATCTGGCTTGATCCGGATGGCAAACTTTGGCTCTTTTGGGCACAATCGTATGAGTGGTGGGACGGTCGCAGTGGCGTTTGGTGCATGACGACCGACACGCCGGAATCACCTGAGGCCGTTTGGACGCCGCCGCGCCGATTATGCGACGGCATCATGATGAACAAACCAACGGTCGATTCGCTCCATCGCTGGTTGTTTCCCGTCTCCATCTGGCGTGTCACGCCTAGCGAAAACACCCCGAAACATGATCTCGGTGAACGCAAGAATCCCAACGTGATGGTCTCGACCGATCATGGACAAACGCTCACTACCCTCGGAGCGTCGTTTGTTCCGCGAAATGTTTCGATCTTTGATGAACATTCGATCATTGAACGCCGAGATGGTTCGCTCTGGATGCTCGTGCGTACCACTTACGGTATCGGCGAATCGACCTCCACCGATAGTGGAAAAACATGGACAGATACCACACCGTCAAAAATTTGTCATCCGTCATCACGATTTTTTATCCGACGACTGACCAGTGGAAATCTCGTGCTTGTCAAAAATGGACCGATAGAGCGGCAGACGGATCGACGTGAGATGACGGCGTTTCTCTCGACGGACGATGGTGTGACTTGGCAAGGTGGATTACTGCTTGATGGACGTGGTGGGGTTTCGTATCCCGACGGTGCGGAAATGCCCGACGGCTCACTGGTTGTCATTTACGATTTTGACCGTACCGGAGCCAAGGAGATTTTGGCGGCACGATTCACCGAAGCTGACATTCTCGCGGGAAAAATCATTTCTTCGCAGGGAAAATTACAAATGCTCGTGAATCAAGCGACCGACAACTCGGCATGTCATCCATAACGGTAAATTCCCTGTCATCGGAACATAAAAACCGCGAATGCCAATTTTTAACGACGAACGATTTTAAATCAAATAGACGTGAGGAGCAATGAAAATGCGTATATCAGCTTTTTTATGGCGTATTGGAATAGTGATGACCATTTTGGGATTCGCCCATTCCATACAGGCAGCGGAATATTTTGTCGATCCCCAATCGGGTGACGACTCGGCGAAGGGTACCACACCAGAAACGGCGTGGCGATCGCTCGATCGGGTCAACGAGACCGATTTCCAGCCGGGTGACATAGTGCGTTTCAAACGGGTCCCGCGTCTCAATGGCGAAACGATGTACCGCGGCACATTTAAGCCGAAATCGGGAGCCGTGGATCAGCCGATTTTGTACACGTGGTATGGGGACGAAAATTTGCCCAAACCGACTTTTTGCAACAGCGTCCCATTGAATCACGAATCCGATTGGTTACCGGTCGAGGGGAAGCCCCATATTTGGATGACTGCCCCGACGGAATTTATCCGCACGAGGCATGAAGAATCGGCCACCAAGACGTTCAACCATACGTGGTCGTTCCACACCGAAGGCGACGCAAAGGCAAGTATCAAAGTCTATGAGATAGGCGATGGTCGGGATGTCGAATCAACGGGAGTCAGCCACATGTTGTCGATTTCGGCGAGCGGTTCGGCACCGAATCACATTCAGTGGTATAGCGAGCCGTTTTCTATCGAAAGAGGCAAAGCGTACCAAGTGGCCTTTCGTGTTGTGGGTGTTGGACAACCATTAGTCACGGAAAAACCGATTCAGATTTCGCTCATGCAATCGGGATCGCCCTGGACATCCTACAGCAACGAAGGGACCATCCCCGTTTCGGTGCAAGGAGTCCAATCGGGCACTGTTTTTCGAGTCGTCTTTACGGCGAATCGCACGGCGGAGGACGCTCGCATGAACCTGTCGTTCGGCGGTTTGTGTTCGCAACCGGCCACGATGCTCATCGGTCCGATTCATGTGTTCGAGGGCACGGTTCGAACGACGGGAATCACCTCCGACGTCGGCAATCTCATTTTGCATACACAGCCGATCACCGACACGGATTCAGAGGTTCCCGTGGCAGGTTTCAAACGCTGGGATCTGGCGTCGCTAGCGCAACCGGGTGATTACTGGTGCGACCTGGAAAATAAACAGGTGTATCTGTACAGCGAACAAAATCCGGCCAAAATATACGCGTCGATCGAAGCCGCGCAGCACGGACACGTCATCAGTACGAGCGGCGTTTCGTACGCAACATTTGACGGTTTAGATTTACGTTATGGAGCGGCCCATGGTTTTGGCGGCAGCGGTTCGCACCATTTGATCATTCGAAATTGTGATATTTCGTGGATCGGTGGAGCGGATCAATATTTGCAGGGCGGAGCGGGACGCCGTGTTCGATTCGGTAATGGGATTGAGTTTTGGGCCGATGCGCATGACAATTTGGTCGAAAACAACCGCATTTGGGAGATTTATGACGCGGCGATCACGAATCAGGGATCGGGTGTGAATCAGGAGGTCAACATTACGTATCGCGGCAACGAAATTTGGAACAGTGAATACTCATTCGAATACTGGAATCGCGGTCCGGAATCGCTGACGCGGGGAATCGTTTTCGAGAAGAATATCTGCCGCGACGCGGGTTTCGGTTGGGGACACATCCAACGTCCCGACAAAAACGGTCGGCATCTCATGTTTTACGACAATTCGGCGCAGGTGAGCGATTTTCGTGTGACGGACAACGTGTTCGAGGGAGCAACCGACAGTCTGTTGCGTATGGACACCGCCTTCCCCATCACGCTGGATCGCAATCGCTGGAAATGCACCGGTGACGAGCTTTTTGGATTTTGGCATAAAGAAACCAAATACAAAGCCGTCGATTTCGGTCAATTCCAGCAAGATACTGGTTTTGAAACCAACGGCCAACTCGAATCGGTCCGGTAGTACGAACAGAGAGGCCGGCACTTTGCGTTGCCTAGCCGTAAAATGCGGTCGTATTCCCCAGGGCAATCGCACACTAACTTGTTGTCAAGCCAATGACTTGCGCGAGGAAGCCGACATTCCAGCCGGCCATGCGACGTTTCATGGCGATGCTTTCTTTGTAGGTGTTTTGCTTTAAAAGCGAA
>JAQVKF010000191.1 GCA_028694795.1 Thermoguttaceae bacterium
CATTCCCGTGATCATGACCGACGCCGCGTGTCGAAGTGGTACGGAACGATGTTACAACGCGGTGGAACGCATGGGCATAGAGCCGGAGCTGGTGGTCAATTTGCAGGGTGACAATCCGCTTTGCGCTCCGTCCATATTGCAAAGTGTGATCACCGCATGGCATCAGGGTGACGGCGATCTTTTCACCCCCTGCATTCATTTGAGTTGGGAGGCTTATGATCGGCTTGTGATAGCGAAAAAAACGTCGCCATACTCTGGCACGACGGTGCTGGTCGATCGTGAGGGATACGCAATGGCGTTTTCCAAAACACTCATTCCGACCATTCGCAATGAGGAAAAGGCTAAAATTCATATGCCCCTCAGTCCAGTCCGACAGCATATCGGACTGTACGCCTACCGATATGAAGCGTTGCGGCAATACTTCGCACTGCCGGCCTGTGCATACGAAGATAGTTCGATAGAAGGTTTGGAACAGTTGCGTTTTTTATACCATGGGTTGCGTATTCGCATGGTCGAAGTCGATTTGCAAGGCCGTCCATTTACCAGTGGCGTCGATTCTCCCGAAGACGTCGAGCGAGTCGAGACGGTACTGCGGACGTTTGGAGAATTCGATTTATCTGCCGATTGAGCGTTGCCGATCAATCGATATTTTCGGCGTCATTTCCGAAGTTTCCCGGTAAAAGGTAAGAATCCCGCCGCGACACGACGGCGGCACGTTTGTTGCCAAGGCCGGAAAACGGGAATGCCCTCGCATTACTCACCGCACGGTGCACAGAACTCTGGAATCAGTTTCGCTAGGCCAAGTGTGGTCAACATATCAGCCGCGCCGCTGGTTGGAATCGGGCGTTCCGCCGCCTGCCAATCTAGGTCACACGGTACGTCGCGACGCAATTGAATCAAAACGCGATTCTTTGCCAACAGTTCCACCGATTCCCGTAAACTTTTGCGACACCTCGCATTGGAAATGCGTTCCAATTGCGTCACCATCCGTTCGATGGATCCGAAACGATTCAGCAAATCTTTGGCGGATTTTGGACCGATCCCGGGGACGCCAGGCACATTATCCGCCGCGTCGCCCACGAGCGAAAGATAATCAACCACCTGCTGCGGCTCGATTCCCCACTCCTCTCGCAACGTCGCCGCATCGACAAAACGCTTTTTGCGAATCATATAAATCCGGACAGTCTCTTCATGAAGCAATTGCCGACAGTCTTTGTCCGCCGTCACCACGACGCATCGAAATCCTCGCCGCAAGCCCTGTTCGGTCAGGGTCGCGAGCAGATCGTCCGCCTCGAACCCAGGGACCGCTATCACCGGAATCCCAAGTGCCGCAAGTAGTGGACGTAATTTCAGTATCTGCGTGAGGATATCCGCCGGAGCGGGGGGACGGTTCGCCTTGTACGCTGTGTGCAGCTCATGGCGAAACGTTTTATCCGGCAAATCGAACGCCACAAATAAATATCGCGTCGCCAGCGTTTTCCGCAAAGTCAGCAAATCGCGCAAAAAACCTCGAATCACTCCAACCGGTTCTCCGTTGGGCGAGGTTAGTTTGGGCAGCGCATAGTAGAGCTGAAAAACAAGATTCATCGCATCAACCCCGACGACGAGCGGAGAGTCCGCCACCACGTCTGTCGGCTCATCGCGTGCCTCCTGCCGATGAACGGCTTCCACTGATGTGGGTCGATGAAGACGATGAGCGTTTGACTCGATTGCCGTGAACGAAGATTCCACGGACAACGATTCCGCCGACAATGACTCCTTAGCGATGGGCGTGGGTATTGGATGATCCCCCGATAATCCCGCCAATAGCCCCACCGACAGATCCTCCGATAGAACGGGCGGTGTCGAAACGGTCGGAACCGCCGATGGTGCCTCGGTCTGTTTTTGATCCATCCAATCGAAAAGTGACGTAGAAGTGTTTTTTTTCTTCATGGATCATCCTATTTTGCACCTATGGAAGATGCGAATCTTGCGTGATGACAGGACGTGTCACGTCGCGTTTCCCGTCGGAAAATGATTTCTGGCTGTTGTACCTTTTTTTGCGAAGAATGCAAGGAGCCGAAAAAACTAGATATTTCCATAAAATCGTTTTAATCGAACTAATGGCAAATATTTCAACTCCGTTTACCGATAGAAGCTTGTGACAGAAAGTAGGATAGTCTTTTCGTTGGAAACGGCGTGTTCTTGCGATCCTCGCTTTGTGTCCACTGTCCCATATGAACGGTGTCTGACGGTAGAGGGGCGGCTTTCCGCAAAGCGGAAAGGGTGCTTCTCTATGCGGCACAATATGTATAACAATCAGGACCGGTACACACAAGGGCAGAAACAGCAAATGGATTTCGGGAAAATCGTTGACACCTTCCTCCAACCTGTTTAGAATGAAGGTTTAGGAAGGCTGCGGAGGTTCCGAAAAATTCAGCATTTCAGAATATCCGGAATTTCCGAGATACCAGGACAGTTCCAGCATCTGCCGTCAGAGCAGGAGATTTTTCATAATGGCACGCGACAACCAAGGTTTGCAGATTGCACTGATCATCACGTCGATTCTCACGATTATTCTGGGAACAACCACGTTTTTAGGATTCCGCGACTCCGCTGACCAGAAGAAGATAGCGGCGGAAGAGACGCAAAAGGCTTCCGAAGCGGCAAAGGCTCAGAAAACAGCTGAGGCGGAGTCCGCGAGTTGGCGCGTGATGTGTTATGGGACCGCGGATGCTCAGTCGCAAGACGTGGCTAAATGTGAAGAACAGATGAAGCTGGCTCTCGCTCAGCTTTTTGACGCGAGCCGACCGGACGTGAATTGTTGGCAAAAGGGATTCGCCGAAGCGGCCACTATGCTGAAACAGCGAAATGACGAATTTCAGACGCTCACCAATAATTACCAGGCGTTGGATAAAAAATATCAGGATGAGACGCAGGCGTTGAAGACGAACTTGGACAACGCTCAAGCCGAAACGTCGCAAGCTCAGACCGATTTGGCGAGTTATAAGAAAAAATACGACGATTTATCGAATACCGCCGCGGCCCAGAACAGTGCGTTGCAGGCGAAGTTGGCGGTCGATCAAAAGGCGGCTGACGTGGAAAAGAAACGTGTCGAGGAAGAGAAAGCCAAAGTGCTTGCGGAGGCGGATCGCAATCGTAAAATTGCGGAACAACGCCAAGATACGATTCTTGCTCTCACGAATCCCACCTTTGAACAGGCTCTGGGCAAAGTGGAATATGTCAGCCAAGAAAAGAATATGGTCTGGATCAATCTCGGTACGGATGACTATCTTCCACGCTTGATGACATTTGCCATTTATGATTCGGATGCGGCGGATGTTTCGAAGGCTCCGAAGAAGGCGAGTATTGAAATTACCGATATCCTAGGACCCCACCTCGCTCAAGGGAACATCTTGGACTCGGCGGACACGAATCCGATCATTCCTGGCGACCTAATTCACACGCCGCTGTGGACGCCTGGTACACAGAAGCACTTTGTGATGGCCGGGTTGGTTGATTTGGATGGCGATGGTAAGGATGACAAGGCTTCGTTGAAAACTTTGATTGAAGCGACCGGTGGTGTTGTCGATGCGGATGTGGCCGAAACGACCACGACGTTGATTCTCGGTTCTTTGCCGCAAGAGGTGGCCTCGGTGGGAGATCAGGAAAATATCAACGCCTACACGAAGCAGAAAGAGGCGGCTGAACGGTTGATGGTTTCCTCTGTGACGTTGGCGGATTTCCTCACACGCACGGGTTACAAACCTGGCACGAAATTGTTCCGCGTAGGAACGGGCGAGGGCGTCGATCCGTGGGTACCGCTGGAACGAATGGGTAAACCTTCGCCGGTTTCCAATGGGGATGTATCGTCGCTCTACAAGCCGACAGGACGTAAACCCGCTTCGACAAACGGCAGTGTGTCGCCGCTCTACCAAAATCGACAGGCTCCGACGCCGGAAGAAGTGAGTAACTGATCGTCAGCCGACAGGTAGCTGATTGGCGGGCGGGGGCGGCTGATGGCCGGTGGCGGACAGTTTGATTGGCGGTGCAGAGCGGCTGGGGACGCGGGCGATTGGGGGTCATGGGCGATTCGTGCCGTTAGGAATGAAGTTTGTATGGAAAGGGGGAAGGATATCACCTGGGGTGGTATCCTTTTCTTGTTATCTTACTGGGGTTGAATGGCGAGCAGGAAGCGGGTTAAACGCGATTGGTAGCGAAAAATCACGGAAACCAATACACCTTAAAGGAATTCGTATCCCATGAAACAGCAACGATCACTCCAACAGTCTCTTTGGGAGGAGAACGTCCGCGAGATGGATTCGACCGCCGTCACGGCGAAGTCCATTCTCACGCCATGTGGTTTTGGCGGTTGGAGCTTGAATCCGTATGTCGGTTGTTCACATGCCTGCGCTTATTGTTATGTGCGCCGCCGCTGGAATAGGATGGAAGCGGCAGAATCCCATGTACATCCATGGGGAGCTTTTGTACAGGTGAAAATCAATGCGCTGGATCGATTGCGTCGCGAAATACATCGTATTTCACCTGGCGAAGGCATTTGGCTTTCGAGTGCGACCGACGCATATCAGCCGCAGGAAGCGCAAAGGTGTCACACACGTAAAATTTTGGAAATGCTCGTCGATTGGGATGTCAAAATTACAATACTGACCAAAAGTGCGCTTGTCGTGCGCGACATTGATCTATTCCAACATTTCCGGAATCTGCGTGTTGGATTTTCCATCAACACTCTTGATCGTCACGCATGGCAATGTATCGAGATGAACAGCTCTCCACCTGAAGAACGGTTGGAGGCGTTAGAAATATTGCAACGTGAACACATTTCCACGTTCGTTTTTATGAGTCCGGCGATGCCTTTTATCACCGATTTTGACACAATGGTTCCTGTGCTGGCTAAACGTACACGCCGTGTTTCCGCGGAAACACTCAACCTCAGCGAAGGGAATTATGCCGCTATGCGCGAGGCTATCCAGCGTTTTATGCCTGGTCGTGAACAGGATTTTTGGCAAGCCGTTGTTACACGCAAATGGGGAAATACCATCGCTAAACAATTTGAACCACTCTGCAAACAGTACGGCGTACGATTCGGCGGATTCTTCCGAAATGAGTGTTCGCGGAAAAAATTGAAACAAATGTTCAGCGATGACCCAATATTTGATTTCTTAAGAGAAAACGAATAAGATTCCTCGATGCCCGGATACCTGTGACATGCGGAGACTCGTTCCGTTTATTTTGAGTCTGATCCGCGACTTTCGACCAAAACACGGCTTGCTACGGCTCGAAATGAAACAAAACGGAACAAGTGGTCGGCAATTCGTTAGAGTCCAAGCGTTTCACGCAGCACGGGTTCCATGATGTTGGCCTGTCGGAAGAATCCAAGATCGGTTGCGTGTGAACCATCGACCGCTCCATCATGATCGTCACCAAAGAGCGTATCGCCGGGAATATACCATAACTTCCGCATGCCGTCGGCGGTCAGCTTGTCATAGGCTTCACGCAGTGCTTTGTGATTTTCGGCGTGGAAACTCAGCTTGTCGGGATGCACCCACGCATTGGTGAAAGTGCGATCTTCGACGAGAATGATCGGCGTTTCCGGACGTTTGGCCCGAATGATCTGGACAAATGGCACGGCACGTTCACGAACCAGTTGGGGGTCCATATTCGGCAGAGCGTCGATCACGTAAACCGATGGATCAAGTTCGGCAAAAAGCTCGGCAAGCGGGGCTTCCATACGTGCGGAACCAGAGAAACCGAAATTCAACACCGGTTGATTGAGCCGACGTCCGAGAATGGCTGTGTGCACCATTCCAGGTCGCGCCGCGCAACCACCGTGTAGAATGGAAGTACCGTACATCAACATTGGTTTTTCCTCACGCGGCGGAAGCGGTTCGAGCAAAACATCGCCCACCGGAATCCCCAGTTCCAAGGCGTCGATACCGTTATAAAGCGGAAAATAAAGCATATATTCACGTTTGCCAGGGGCTAAACCATCGGTTAGTACGACGGTGGCCTCTTGTCCTGTCGGTTGGGTCACATCAACCCAACGCAGCATGCCCTGCTCATCCTTCGCGTATAGATCAAGTCCGCTCTTGCCGGTCGCGGGCATATGCGGCATCGCAACACTGCCTGACGAGAGACGGTAATGGACATGGATGGTGGGCGAGTCGGAGAGAAAACGGAACGCCATACCGGCGGAGTTCCGGCTATTTCCCCAAACGCCCTGTGTCACTATTTTTTCACCACGCGCCGGAAAACGGTCAAACGCGCGGAAACGCTCTTCGTTGTTCCAGGCGCGACCCTCAACGGGCAATTTTGCCACGTCGAACCAGACGATACCGTCACGGGTTTCGCTGTAGTCGCTTGCCGATCCGGGAATCGTCGCGGGGGTGGCGGGAACTGTCTGCGCCGCCTCTTCAGCCAAAACGCTTCGTGCGGTCATCGCCGCGATACCAGTCACACCCACTAAAGAAAGAAAATGTCGTCGCTGCATCAAAAACTCCTCGTGTACCTAGATGAAATATGCGTAGCTTTCTGGAATGGAAAATCGGAATCGCCACGAATCCGTAGTTCATCCCGACCATTCGCATCTTCCGCTT
Source organism: Thermoguttaceae bacterium (assembly GCA_028694795.1). Lineage (GTDB taxonomy): Bacteria > Planctomycetota > Planctomycetia > Pirellulales > Thermoguttaceae > JAQVKF01. Next base: position 6,594 of record JAQVKF010000191.1, read on the forward strand.
GTATCTATACCTGTGTCTATATTTATGAGCATAACAAGCTGGACCGCTCGTGGCAACATAAAAAAGAAAACTGTTTGATTCTCGTGAAAAAATACCGGACCTCGCATCCAATTTTCCCGATTTTCTGTGCCTGCCGATTTAGGGTGTGTTCACATCATGATTATGGGGGGTAAAAAGTCGATTGCCGGAGGCGGAAACGCCCGCCGTGACTCCGCGACCACAATCAATGGCGATATTTACCCAGTTTGAACAATCACCGTCTGGTAAAAAGTTTTGAAAAGGTGATTTGGAGGAAAACTTTTTCAAAAGTTTTTCTCTCCATATGTTTTCTATGTTCTCTTCACTTCAAAAAAGTTTGGCGAAAAAAGCATTTTCCGCGGGGAATTCACAAGCTTTTTGCCCGACGCGGCACAGCCTTCGCTCCGATTGGGGTGGCAACTTGTGTGAACAAGCCCTAGCCATCCTACAAATCTTCTGTACCACGAACTGTGAATGGCAGGCTCACTCTCTATCGCGAAATGAGATCGAACGCCGCCGGATGTGGTTGTCTTCTGTCAGGTGGGTTGAAACCGCATTGCCTTTCTGGAACGATCTTGTTTTTGGTAGAATGTATAAGATTTTCTGATTTTATCGATCGTATCGGTCGATTCTGTAGGGTAGCAGCTTTTGAATAGCAACCCCTATCGTTGGAGTGTGGTATGCGTTTTCATATTGTTTCTCGCCTAGTTCCTATGGAAATGCGCAAATGTACGCTGGTTCGTGATATGTGCACACTGTTAGAAAATGCGACGGATTGG
>JAQVKF010000192.1 GCA_028694795.1 Thermoguttaceae bacterium
GCGGGAATTCGACTCTGTATCGTTTCGAATGGATTGGGTCCACGGATTCAACAGTTTGCGAATCTTTTGAAATTACCTGTCGTTTGTAAGGCACTTAAACCACGTCCCACAGGTTTGCGCCGCGCGATGGAACTGCTCGGAGCGGCTCCCGCACAAACAGCGATGGCGGGCGACCAGATTTTCGCCGATATCGCCGCCGGACGAAACGCCGAGGTCACCACCATTTTTGTCGAGCCCATCGCTCCGCAAGACGAACATTGGTACACTCGTATCAAAAGACCATGTGAACGGTGGCTCATTCGGCGTTGGAGGGCTCGCGGCATCTTTCCTCCACGTGTCGGCGGATCGCCCGACAAATCTTGTCTCGATATTGCGTCCGCGAGTCGTATTGACGAGTTATAATCACATTGGCGAATCACACCACGAACCGTAATGAAATACTGCAAGTCGCATCGTCAATCGTGCCGCGAATCTTATCGACACGGCAAATCCGGTAACTAAATTACGTCGAATGTACCGAAAAAATTGGACAGAAAACGAGAGAATGGTATGCCAGATTTTTCCGCAATTTCCGAATGGATTCGACCGTTTGATCGAGTGATGGTAGCGTTTTCCGGTGGAACGGATAGTTCCACATTGGCGGCAGCGGTGTATCAAACGCTCGGAGCAGAACGCTGCGTGGCCGTCATGCTGACCACGCCGATGACGGCGGCGGGAGAAATGGAATCGGCTAGGAAAATCGCCGCCGCAATCGGGATTCCCTTCGAGACAATCCGCCTTGATCCGCTGTCTGACGCAAATTTCCGCCGCAACACTCCTGACCGCTGTTACCATTGTAAAAAGCTGCTTTTTACCGCAATGTTGGTGGAAATGCGGCGACGTGAGATGCGAATCATCGTGTCGGGCGATCATCGAGACGATCTTACGGCCTATCGTCCCGGACGGCGTGCGTTGGACGAATTGGGGGTTCGACGTCCATTTGTGGAAATCGGTTGGACGAAATCCGACATTCGTATGTTAGCTCGGCATTATGGTTTGACGAATGCCGAGCGCCCCGCTACTCCATGCCTAGCGACACGTGTGGCGTACGGATTGGAAATTACCGCCGACCGATTACATAAAATCGATCAAGCGGAATCAGCCTTGCGAGCATTGGGATTGGAAAACTTTCGTGTCCGTCTCCACGTGGGTGGGACCGCCTACCAGCAGCAACCGGACGGTTCGTTCTTACCGCAAGATCCACAAGGAAGACCGTTCGAACTTCTCGCGCGGCTGGAGCTTCCAGATGTCTGTTTTGCGAGGGTGGGCGACACCGCGTGGCGTGCCGCCGTTTTGAACGCCGTACGCGATGCGGGATTCCAAAAAGTCACGCTCGATTTGGCTGGGTTTCGTTCTGGTTCCTCAGATCAGGCGTGGAAATGACCCTCAAAACCGCTCTGATTCTGAGATTTTCCGAGCGGAACTTTTTTTCCTTTCTGTACAGAAAGGGGCGGGAACGATACAATGGCGGAAGTGGGTAAAGAATTGTTACGTACTAGGGGATGGATGATGCCGGCTTTTGACGAAAATCTGTTTCGAGACAAAATTCTATTGATCACCGGTGGTACCGGCTCATTTGGTAACGCGGTGCTTCAACGATTTTTAAAAACCGATATCAGGCAAATTCGTATCTTTTCTCGTGATGAGAAAAAACAGGACGATATGCGGCATTACTACCAAAATAGCAAGCTGAAATTCTATATCGGTGACGTTCGCAATTACGATTCCATCCACGAGGCAACCAGTGGAGCAGACTATATTTTCCACGCAGCGGCACTCAAACAGGTCCCATCTTGCGAATTTTATCCGATGGAAGCGGTGCGGACGAATGTGATTGGAACGGATAATACGCTGCGTGCGGCAGTCGATTGCGGCGTTCGAAGCGTCGTGACACTCAGTACCGATAAAGCAGCCTATCCGATCAACGCGATGGGAATTTCCAAAGCAATGATGGAAAAAACGGCGATAGCCCGCTCACGTGTCGCCAGTGAACGCGGTACGACCATCGCGGTCACACGCTACGGCAATGTGATGGCCTCACGCGGAAGTGTGATTCCGCTGTTCATCGACCAGATTCGCAAAAATACTCCCATGACGCTCACCGATCCGAATATGACACGATTTATGATGTCGCTGGGCGAGGCGGTCGATTTGGTTCTATACGCATTCCAACACGCGAATCCTGGTGATCTTTTTGTTCGGAAAGCGCCAGCAACCACGATCCAGACGCTTGCCGACGCAGTGCGAAATATCTTCCAGGCGACAAATCCGATTCGTGTGATTGGAACGCGGCATGGTGAAAAGTTATTCGAAACACTTTTGACACGAGAAGAACATGCCAAAGCGGTCGATATGGGCGATTATTTCCGTGTGCCCGCGGATATCCGTGATCTCAATTACGAAAAATATATGTCGGAAGGAAATATCAAAGTCGAAACGCTCGACGATTACAACTCGCACAATGCAAGACGGTTAAATTTGGACGAAACGATCGAAATGGTACGATCTTTGCCGTACATTCAATGTGAACTCAACGGTATTCCCTCCGGACATATTGGCTAAAAACGAAACTTCGGAAGAGATTTGCGTGGAGCTCCCCAACGCAGTACGAGGCCGTACCGAGGGATTTCCGACGAATCATCGCATGCCCCAACCGTATCACGAGTATATAAACATGGAATCACAGTCGAAAACAGTGGTCTTAGTCACCGGCGCAAAAGGGTTTGTCGGACGCAATCTCTGTACGCATTTATCCCGATTCGAAGCGTTGGAAGTGGTGGCGTACGATCTAGGCGACGATGCGTCGATTTTAGAGCGTGGCATCGCCGCCGCGTCGATTGTCTTCCATCTTGCGGGGGTGAATCGTCCACAAAATGTGGATGAATTCCAAACGGGTAACGCCGATTTTACGCAAACGCTTTGCCAGCGGCTGGCCGCGGAAAACGTTCCACTCCGATCGAAAAATCTACGGTTCTTGTTTAGTTCGACGATTCAAGCGGCCCTCGACAATCCTTACGGAGCGAGTAAACGCGCGGCGGAATCGGTGTTGGAAACGTGGGCGGCACAAACCGGTTGTACGGTGAGCGTCTTTCGTTTTACGAATCTTTTTGGCAAATGGTGCCGTCCGAATTATAACTCGGTCACGGCGACGTTTTGTTTCAATATTGCTCACGGGCTGCCGATCGACATTCGTGATCCGAATTACGCCGTTCGACTGGCCTATATTGATGACGTCATTGGCGCGATGCTCACCGAAGCAGAATTGTTGAACGCCGATTCCCCAGCCAGTCAGACCCATCCGATGGGAAAATCCGAGTCCAACGCGGCAATCCACCCAACAGAAAAAGTGGAATCGACCCTGCGGTATGCGTATGAACACGCAAGTTTTCGACGAGTGGCGGACCACGTGGTGCCAGATCACACGATCACGTTGGGCGAATTGGCTGAGAAAATTCGGTTTTTCCACGCCATGCCAACGACGTTCCACGTACCGGACGCCGCGTCCCGATTCGAGCGTCAGCTTTATGTGACCTATCTTTCCTATTTGGAGCCGTCACAGTGGGAATATGGTCCGATCATCCGAGCAGACCATCGCGGTAATTTAGCAGAGTTGCTCAAATCGCCGCACTTCGGTCAGGTTTTCGTCTCGCGAACACATCCGGGCGTCACCCGAGGCAACCATTATCACCACACAAAAACGGAGAAATTCATCGTCATCGCGGGCACCGGCCGCATCACATTCCGGCGCATTGACGACCCTGAAAACAAGATTATTGAGTTCATGGTTCGTGGTGAAGATTATCGCATTGTTGATATTCCGCCAGGTTATACCCACGCGATTACGAACGTCGGCGACAATGAGCTGATTACGCTCTTTTGGGCGAGCGAAATTTTCGATCCTGAACATCCAGACACTTTCTGGCTACCCGTCGAACCTGCGGAACCAATCGTTTAACAACCGAATCGAAGCGGGTTGGCTGTTAAGCTGCGTGGGTTAACCGAATGCCAGCGGGCGAGGGGGTTCATCACCGCCTACACGGTAACTTTCACACCGTCAACTAAGGAAAAGCACAAAAAATTTTGCCGCAATTTAATCGTTTGGAGTCCATCGTTTTTTTGGAGAATCCGCACCACGGAACCATTCGACCTCACCGGTTTCGAGGTGGTATAATGCGGGAGTGACACATAACTCACAAGATTCCGCCTTTTGGGCGAGATACGCACTCTTGCGTGTCAGGGCTTTCGTCTGATGGAAGAGATTGTGACGTACAGCCTGCCGAGAGGCTTCGAGGGGATCTTGCGGCAAATGGGTTCCAATACGAATGCTCGCGGCCAAGCTGACAAAGTTCAGCAGCATTTCGGTCGATTCGCCGGAATTTTCCTTCCGGTACGCGCCTAGGACCGCCTGCACGCTTCCGCAAAAATCGTGACCAAGCACCACGACGCACTTTACATCAAACGCATGAACCGCGTATTCAATCGAACCGAGAACCGACGTGTTGACCACATTGCCGGCAACACGAATGACGAATAAATCTCCTAACCCTTGATCAAATAGAATCTCTGGGGCGACACGCGAATCGGCACACGTCAGCACGATGGCGAAAGGACGCTGTTCCACAGCCAACTCGCGCCGCCGTTGTGAATCGACTTGACGCGACCGCGTTTGACCAGTCCTGAATCGTACATTTCCCATCCACAATCGCTCTAACGCCTCTGCGGCGATCCAATGCGGTTCCAAGCACGACGAATCGAATTGACGATCCATCAGTTCCTCCGTTAAAAAAATACAGGGGCAACTTCATGCGAAGTACGCGAACAGCCGATTCATTCCTTTTGAGGGAACGAAAACCGACAGCTCCATAGCATAACGATTTACACCAAGGTCAGCCACACAATGCCAACACCCCACAACCCGAACCGATGGGCGACCAACCATACCGAATACGTGTGAGCCACACGATACCCCGTTCGCCAAAGTTCCACCGGTTATCGGGAAAAGCAAACACGCGGTGAACCTTCCGGGTTCCGGGTGGTTAATTTTCCGGATTTGCCGTGTCGTCGACGGTTTCATCCGACTTTTTTGACACGGGTGGTACCTCCTGATGTGAAGCCTCTGGCTGCGATTTGGCCGCCGGTGCCGCCGAAAGCTGACCAAAAAGCTGGAGCATACTGTTCAAGTACGAGATACGAGGACCGAATCGATCTAAAAATTCATTGAACATAAATTCGCTGTCATTGAGCGTTTCTTCACCGTCCTGCACCTCCATCGTCATCGTTTCCAGATATCCACGCTGGATTTTCAGTAACGCGTCCACCGATTCACGACAGCTCTGCGCCAACTCCGGATGTTCCGACTTCCAGAGAGCTAATTCTTTCGCCCGTTGCTGCTGCGGCGCGATGGTCACCTGAAGTAATTCCGCCAGCAGTTGATTCGTTCGATTTTGTGAGATCACCAATTGACGCAGTAGCAAAACCATCTCAGCGGTCCCCGCACCATTGGAAACGACATTTCCTGTGGTCGGCACATTTTCCGGAATCGAGGTGACTTGGCTGTAGTAATACGGTTGCTGTGGCGAATGACCCATCATCTTTCCTGTCCGTCTTATTTTTGTAAAGTATTCCACGCAATGCGTACGTTTTGGCGGAAACTCGGATATCATCTACGGTAAGGACCTGCGGCCGAAGCCCTACCGCTTGAACGTTTTCCGACACGAGGAGATACCACGGAATCCACTCGGCAAGAGGAAGCCAAAAAATGTATCGCTCTTACCACGTCTCGACTTATATTATACCAGGATTCCAATAGGTTTTGATAGTCATCGCCATGAAATCGTCCGAACGATTCCCGATTTTTTCTCGCTCAAAGGGTCTTTAACACGGTGTTCATCCATCTTCTTGTTCCTCGGAATCATTGCCAAATTTATTTTCGATATTTTCGGAAGCATCAGACAGAATCTCTCAGAAAGCCGAACCGACGCATACCCATGTCGATTGAAAATGAAACCAAGTGCACCCACCCAAAGCGGTGGAGCAGCGAAACTGCGTAAAGGAGAATATTCCGTTTTACGAAGTCAACACATTTCTGTAAAATCCACCACTTCACCTATTTTCACGCCTTTGGGAATATTGCTTTTCACTTTGGCGAATTTCGGATATAATAGGCAGCTGGGTGGAGGATTCTTCCGGAGGATGAAACGCTTTCTTTGGCGGTCTTATCCGCTATGTGAATTGCTTGAAATCCATGGCTGAAGCCGACCAATGGTTACGATGAAATGGTATGGTCGGTTCCACAGGGAAGGTCCGAGGGTCATAGCTGGCGTGTTTGGCGACGATCAAGTTTGGCGGCTGTGAACGTATTGAAACAATTCCGGGTGGACCAAGTCGGCTACCGAAATGGAGAAAGACCGGCCATGTTTCACCTTTTAACCTAAGGGGCGTTAGTCTATAGGGGAAAAAGAGCTAATATCAGCGTGTCTTTTCCTAAAAACGCATCTTTCCAAATGGGTATGGATATCCTAATTTATGCGCACGGAACCAACATCACCTTCGATTTTCGCTTTCCTGTCGGTCCTCGACGTCGGCGAGCCAGGGTTTATCGGCGGTCTGCTTTTGCTGAACCGTTCCGGTCGGCCTATGGAATTTCACTGCACGACCCCCGTCCGAGCGAATCGAGCGCAACAGATTCTCTACGGTCCAACGCTGCGTCCCTACCTGTTTGCCGAACAGATTGGTACCGCGCTGCTGGGCAAAATGAAGTCGAAGCCGGATATCCTTTTCACCGATCGCGTGGCCATTTTCGAACTCCGCGATACCCTCCGTAAACCGGTCGTACTAGTGCGTTGTGAAACCGATGCATCGTTCTATCCTTCTACTTTTGCCTCGACACAGCCAGAGCCGTCCCACTCTGCGGCATCCAGTGCCGCATTTTCCAGTGTGAACTCCACACCACCAATCTCCCCAACGGCATCTGCCGCCGCAGCGGCTGTCAATGCGGCCACGAGTATGTATGGTTCAAAAATCTCGCAAATACCGCAAACCTCCTCTTCTGCCTCGACATTATCCACAGAATCGGAATTATTGGATTTTTCACTCGGTCGCAACCGATTTGCAGTACCAGCGGCCCACGCGGAAGATCGGACATTCGTCTCGGATTTGTTGCGTGAACTTGCCGGTTGGTTTGATTTCACGGAGCCATTTGGGCGTATCACGGAGGCTGTCAACGAAGCTCGCCGCGCAGCGTGAGCCGGCGATTCCGCGGCGCTGCCCGCGGTACTGCCGAAACCTGCCGGTGTACTTCCGAA
>JAQVKF010000022.1 GCA_028694795.1 Thermoguttaceae bacterium
ACGATTCATTTCCATACTCATTTTCGCCCCACTATTCGGCATGTTTCATGCTGTGCCATACCGGCTATCCATTGAGTTTATCTGTTGGAATTGCCCAAACGCCCCCCAAAATACCTTCGAACACTCGTCCAAATCAGGCCTCGAAAAAAAGACACTCTGCGGCCATGGTCCGGAGTCGGGGCGGAGCATACCGAAATCTCGGTGGCGATGCAAGAGCAGTTTGAAATAATTCGGGAATGGAATAAAGGGATATTGGTACCGATCAGGTTCACCATAAACAATTGGTGTCCGATAGGAATAAAATCATCGAATAGAGAGGTCGATCCGCAAAAATTTTTCAAAAAAGTGTAAATTGATCGTGACACAGATTAAAAAATATGCTTTACTGCGGTGTCCATCCGTGTTCGTGTGAGCGATGGATCGTTCGGTTCGTCCAAAAGCGTCGTTTGTTACGCAATACCCAATCGTGGCGATGACATGATCGCGGCAGTGTGATAGTGGCAGCGATACAATGATACAATTTGGCGAAATATATGAGCGACGAAACGATTTCCGATAGAAGATCCCGTGAAAAAGACGCGATGGATGTTTTCCATCAACGCGAGTCGGAAATTTGTTTGGTCAGTAACACACGTGGTAGTATTCACGTAGGAAGCCCTTCCCCTAATGAGCGAAGTTCCCACACCACCCCCGATTCGATCTCGTGACACGCAGGACGCGCAGACTGTTACGAATCGCCCCGCACCGGAGCCGTCGCCTCGCAAAAAGCAAACGACTCCCGGCTGGGATCGTGGTTTGGTCGTGTTGGGTTGCATGGTGATCCGATTTTTGGAAACGCTCGGCAGTCTGACGCTGTTCTCCTTCCGAACGTTTTGGTGGTCTCTCGTTCGTGGTCCTGGTCGCAAACAATTTGTCGCTTGCAGTTACCAAATAGGCTTCCAGAGTATGCCCGTGATCGCGTTAACCGGTATGTTTGTCGGCATGGTGCTTGCGGTGCAAAGTTACAGTTCATTTCGTATGATGGGTATGGAAAGCCGATTGGGCGCGGTGATTAACATGGCGTTGGTCCGTGAGCTTGGTCCGGTCTTGGCCGCGGTGATGCTCGCCGGTCGAATCGGTTGTGCCATGGCGGCGGAAATTGGTACAATGCGTGTGACTGAGCAAATTGACGCATTGGCTAGTATGGGAGCCGATCCATTACACCATCTCGTTGTGCCGCGATTTCTCGCTTCGATTAGTCTGATTCCCGCGTTAAATCTCGTTGCCAATGGTACAGGCGTCATCGGCGGTTGGCTGTATTGCTGTTGGCTCTATGATGTGGATTCGTTTTACTATTTTGAAAATTCACGGACCTTCGTGACGCTGTTCGATTTGGGCACGGGGCTGACGAAGAGTCTCTTTTTTGGTGGGGCGATTGCGTTGATCGCGTGTCATCAGGGATTCCACTGCGAACCGGGAGCCGATGGCGTCGGCAAGGCGGCGACGCGTTCTTTCGTTCAATCGTTTGTCGCCATTTTGTTTATCGATTTAATCGTGGCTGTGATTGTCGATCGTGTTTATCTCATGATTTGGCCAGGCGGTCCCAAATTATTCTAGGGCGTGTTCACATCACCATGGAAAAGTTGCTCCCCCGGCCGCTTGCAACGCAGGTCTGAAGGGTTTCTTATGAGACGTTGGTAACATCAATGTCGAATGAAAAGTTCAAAAAGTTGGTACATTTCCCGCGGAAATGCTTTTTTCGTAAAACTTTTTTGAGGCGAAATAAAATCAATGAGAGGAAACTTTTTGCAAAAAGTTTCCCCCAAACTCCCCCTCCAAAACATTTTATTAGACGCACAAACTTCAATATCAACCGGCATAAACCACCCCGATTGCTGTCATCTCATTCTTGGCATGTTTTTTACCACGTGATTATATGTGAACACGTCTAGGTATTGGATAGCGAGACACTGCCATTGGCTCATTTGGACGGGCGGCGGGCGGTGCTGTTTGCGAGATTAGATTGGAAAATGAACCATCAAATGGGAGATATCCCCACTCACGGGAGAGATGGATTCAGAATTCCGGACGAATCCCTTGGCGAACCCACTTGAGCAGACACTGCCGACCACACGGTCTCCCCGTGGAACGAGCTTCGTTTTGGATTCCATTTTATCTTGATTGGATATAGAATTTTTCACACCAAACGCATCCCAATTTCCATCCAATACCGTTTTTATTCAATATGACTCACGAGATGGACTCCACACGGAACTGTGCCGCAAGATGGTGACACTTGCGACACGTGGCTCCGGTCAAAACACTTGTCGGTACGCCCCCAAAAAGAGCGTCACGTAACACGAATTCGATCACCCGATCGGTTGCAGCGGGCGTTTTTTCGTGTTTTTCTTTTTTTCCTCCGTAGCAGTCGGAGCCGATTTGGATGGACTTTCGCCATCGGGAATCGCTACAATGGAAACTGGTTTCACATGGGTTAAATGCCCCGCATGAGCCACCACCGATCTCGCCGCATCAAGTGGATGTCGAGCGTTCCAGGTCGTTTGTGGTTCCTCTTCCATTCGTCGCAACATCGCCTCATTTGCGTCATAAAACGTCGGCGGTTCATACGTCCAGCCAGCGTCGAGTTTCCGTTGTTCGCGTCCGACAAGCCATTTGACCGCACGCCCGGCTAGCAACGAAATCGCCCAACCTTTGATTCCGAATTCATGACGCAATTCATCTCGCAGTCGTTTCATTTTCTCCACCATTTTGGTATCGCCTTTTTCTTGATACCAAAGCGTGGCCGCGGTGGCCGCCGGCGTAAACGTGTTCAAAAGATCGTGAGCTTCTCGTTCGTAACGACGACGAATACGTTGGTCTGGATGGTTTTTATACTTTTTCCAGCCCTGTAACAGCGTTCGTGCGATCCGCAACACGCTTGGGCCATTGACCTCGAAATCGTGTTCAAACGCGCGTCGCAACAGTCCGCCTTCCGTACCCGCCGGAATGTGCGGATGACGATAATTCATCATCGCCTGACCGTGAATATCAGCTAAATCGTACTCCGAGCGATCTTTCATCAACCCCGCAGCATGATGATCTCGCCACAGTTGCGTACCCGGCAGCGGAGTGTATAACATGAATTGGTGAAAATCGGTATCGTGTTGGACTGCGTAGTCGATGACACGATCAATATTCTCCGGTGTGTGCGAATCCAGCCCAATAATCGTCGAACCGAGCACACGAATTCCGTGCGATTGCAAGCGTTTTACCAGTTCAAATGTATTCGTTCCCTTCAATTTCGTATATTGACTCTCTTCACCCTCAAGTCCGAGCCAAACCCATGCGATGCCTAATCGAACAAGCTGTTCATCTGTATACTGACGTAGTGCACTTGCCGAACTAAACACGTAAAGCGACCACGCTTTATTGTGTTTTTCCATAAAGGAAAGCAACTCGATCGCCCGATTTTTGTGCAATAAGAAATTTTCGTCCATCATAAAAAATGAACTGGTCTGAAGTTCCGACTCGACCTGTTCCATAATACTGAACAGCTCTTCACCTGTTTCGTAGAAATTGACGAATTTTCCTTTTCCGCCGAACATGGCAGAGGTCGAACAAAAATTGCAGCCAAGTGGACAACCGACCGACGGAATGATCGTCGCCGCGACTTCACCCGGCTTTTCAGAAAGTTTAATACCCATATTCCGTGCACGCAAACCGGAGAGAATCACTGGATGCCGCACAGGTTGTTCCGTGTCTTCGCCCAAATAACCACGCCACCAGCGAACGCCGTCACCACGTACCACGATATCGGACCCGAGTTCCTGCGCCGCATTGTCCATATTGGCAATATGTCCACCAACGACAATGGTCGCGTTCGGTTGTTTCGCACGAATCCACTGAATCATCGCTCGTACTTTATGGTGATTCATCACGATAGACGAAATCCCGATCACGTCGTATTGCTCGTTCTCCAGCTCTTCTAGAAAGCGATCTTTAACCGGAAAATCGAGTAACGTGCATGGGGCGGAAATATTGGCCTGAATGAGCATTAACCCCCACGATCGATGGAACATCCGCAGCGAAAACGCACCCTGCTCACGTGTTACCTGATTGTGGTAAAGCTCCATCGGATTGCATGTTCGACTACCATATTCATCATCCTGAGCATACGGTCCAAAAACGCTGGTGAGCAAAACTTTCGCTCGATTGCCTTTCGGATGCCGCAATGTTTCGGAACAGTCGGACGCTTTGACCGTATTTTCCAAAACCGGCAATTCACTAGGAGAATCCTCTGTTTGTAATTTTTCGTCATTAATTCGGATCATCATTCATTCCTGTATGTATCATTCATTCCTGTATGTATATAGCCAACGAAATACAAAATTCCAACGGAAAACATCGTAAAGACGTGGCCTGTCGCAAAAGTCATTGAAAGCGTCCGCCACCATAGCGTGGTGAAATGAGCCAATCGCCAAACGATGACCAAGGCTTTCACACGATACCGGGGATTATAAAACAGAAAGAGCCCGCAAATGTAAACGGAATGTGATCGTTATGTAAAAGAAATGTAAATGAACAATTTAGATGGTTATTTCCATGTTCTTTGCGTGTAAATATTCTCGCTTTTTCCACCCAAAATCGTTCTTTGAATCCAAAGAGGTCTATATTCCACCGAAAGGGGGGCTATCTTCCAGGCAAAACTTTGTCACCTATTGCGGCAATTTCACCGACCAAATAAAAGGAGCCGGTGACACAAATAAGACCATCCGCCGGCGTCTGTTTGATCGCCGAGATGAATGCGTTTACTGGTGAATTTTTATACAACTTAATCGTAGGCATTGCGGCAAATTTCTCCGCGTAAACCACTTCGAGGCCTCGTTGAATTTCCTCGATTGGTACGGCTCTGGAACGATTCGCATGTTGAGTCAAAAAGATCGTTTGAAACTGCGCGTCTCGAATCGTTCGTAACATTTCATCTAACCGTTTATTGAGCGTTGCAGCAAAAATCAAACATTTTGGATGGATTTTCTCAAACGATTCGTTCATTGTTCGTACCAGTGCCGCTATCGAAATGGGATTGTGCGCACCATCCAAAATCACGAGTGGCTTTTGCGATACCATTTCAAAACGGCCAGGCCAGGACACTCTTCGCAGTCCATCACGTATCTGATGTTCTGTGATTTTTTGAATATGTTGATAAAATACGCTTTTATGAAGACAGCCTGTTTTATCCAGATACTGATCAGTATCAGACGATGGATGAGCATATATATGGGCATTTTGTTGTAAGATCATGATCGCGGCAATCGCACAGGCCGCGTTTGCGGCTTGATGCGATCCAATTAACGCTATCGGCACCGACTCCATCACTCGTTCTATACACACTTTTTGTTCCATATCCTCATAAAGGATTGATTTATTGATCGAAAAATCCATGGAACTTATCCATTGCTCACAACTTTCTTGATATACATGTGGATAGTATACAAAACGATAGTCTGTATTCGCTTCGATGACAGGAACGTTCAACGATTCTGCCACTTTCCGAATAACGCAGCGAGGCTCCGGATCAGTGACACCGCTGATCAAAGGAACACCCTGTTTTAAGATACCCGCCTTTTCGTGAGCGATCTTTCCCAATGTATCTCCGAGTAATTCACAATGATCATAATCAATTGATGTAATGATAGTTAGTTCAGGTGAACAGATGTTCGTCGCATCAAATCTTCCACCCAATCCAACTTCCAGCAGTACGATATCGACCTTCGCCTCCGCGAAGGCTAAACACCCAATCGCCGTAAGAATTTCAAAATAGGTGGGAAGCGTCCATCTCGCAGCGGAATCAGACGGCAGCGAACGCTCTTCCCGCTCCACGATATCCAAAACACGGTTGCCAATCGAAATAAACTTTTGTTCATTAAGTGGTATTCCATTCACTCTGAATCGCTCTCGCAGCGTCACAAGGTGCGGCGAAGTGAAAAGACCTGTACACATTCCAGCGTGTCGAAAGATCGACTCAAGCATTGCGGCGGTCGAACCTTTTCCTTTCGTTCCCGTAATGTGGATAATCGGATATTGTCGTTCCGGATTTCCGCACGCGTTCAGCAATCGCTGCATACGTTCCAAGTTAAACCGCCGCGCATCGTATGGAACGGATTGCATACGTTCATAATCAATCCGCGACGCTAAGCGTTCTTCGAGAACTGCGGATGAGCATCGGTACATATCTAAATCGTTTGTATTTTTATTCATGAGTATTGATCCGTTCACTAATGTCGAACCACAAAGTATTGCGTTTTACAGTCACGATAATACGTCCAGGAAAAACGTTTTTGCGTGGTAATTTACCGCGTACCATCTGAAGCAAAGTGTTCCAATGTTCAAATCCCATTGCGGCGAGAGACCATCGCTGGTCACGCCATAGTCGTTGAAAAATCTCCTTCACCATATAATCGCTCACCGTTTCCAACGGTTTGCGAAAGACGCGAATGATCGGTAATGGTACAATATTCGGTGATTTTGTATCGGTATTATCTTTTTTTACCGTGATGTCCTTTTGTATCGATGTCGCGACGGAAATATTCGAAGACGAATCACTAAAACGATTGGGAAAATCATTTCGGCTATCGATGTTCGTTTGTATGTGTTTGTCGAACGATTCTATGTGAATCTCAACCGCCAAATGATAAATCGTTTCTATCTGGCGGTCGATATCCTGCTGCACCTCCGTCGCGAGCCTCGCGAGCCGCGATAACGACTCACGCACGCCTGGAGCATATTGCGATTCGAGCAAAGGAAGCAGTTCGTGACGAATTCGATTTCGCGTGTACTTAGGATCACGATTGCTGGAGTCTTCCCGCCACGATTGTCCGATCTCTCGCAATGCGGCCTCGATTTCCACCCGTCGAATGTGAAGCATCGGTCGTACGAGAGTGACCCATGGTCCCAACGTACGCACGGGTGGGATTCCACCTAAGCCGCGAATCCCGGTTCCTCGCAAAATTCGATAAAGCACCGTTTCGATCTGGTCGTCCAGCGTATGAGCCAATAGAATCGTTGTTGCCCCGAGTCGTTCCGCCTCACAACGCAAAAACTGGTATCTCGCCCCACGCAATCTCTCCTCTGATAACACACCTGCATCACGTTTCTCGACGCATTCCATTTTATCCTGTTTTGGGGCATCCCACAGGATCGGCGAAATTGGGAATGCCTGCGGAATCGTATGGGACGCTGGAACCGTGGAGAGCCTTTTTTTTCGTAAAGCCGCACTTTTCGAATCCGCCGCCGTAATCCGATATCCTGTAGGCGTATCTGGTTCACGTCGTCCGATCACAAATCGCAAACCATGGGTTTCGGCCAAATGACGCACAAACTCGGCATCTTTGCCGGAATCCGGTCGCACGGCGTGATCAAAATGAACGACAACCAGCCGCTGCCGCCAGTCGGTTTCGACATCGGCAGTCTCGGCATCGTCAACTATCCCAGAGTTTGCAAAATATATATTTTTACTATTTATTACATTTTTTTCATAGTGCGTATTTTCGCTCGTAGAAGAATTTTTTGCCTCCAAAACGGCACGTTCGTACAAAGCGACCACTCCACATAACAAAGCAACGCTGTCCGCACCACCTGAAACGGCAAGCAATAAAATGTCATTTATCGATTGTGCGGAGACTTTTGGGGTAAACTGGTCACACAAATGGGTAAAATAGGGGAATAAAATAGATTGCAAAGTAGTCCTCATCCTTTGTGGCGGAAAGAATTAAGCAATAAATGAAAAACGCCGTTGCTTTTCATCGCACAGTATTTCATAATAGAATGGCTCGAAAAACTTTTTCTGTAAAGAGCTTGAGAGCCTTTTGTCAAACTTTTCATTACGGGAAGTGGGATTTTTATCTGCTTATTGACTTCATTGGTAAGCAATCCTTTACAGACTCATCCGCTAGGATGTGGTAAAATCGTATTCCCGGCAGAGTATCTGTCCCAAGAAAGTCCGTTCCAAAATAGTGGACGAGGCGGGAACAGATAAAGGGTTTATTTTAGTGGATTGGATAACAGGAATTATCGGGCTCAGCGTGGGAACGCTGGGAACGTTTTTCTGGGTTCGTTACGTAGATCGGCTTCATCGTCGTGGAGCGCAAAGTGAAGCGGAAAAGATTCTGCAAAACGCGGAGCGAGAAATTGAGAACCATCGTCGAGAGTTTGAACTCGAACAAAAAGAACGCGCTCTTCGCCTTAAGGAAGAGGGTGAAAAAGAGATTCGAGTGCTTCGAGACGGAATTCATGACCGCGAACGGCTTCTCGATAAACGTGAGCAACAACTCGACCAACAGGCAGATCAATTACGAAAACAGGAAAAAACAGTCGAATCGGTGCAGCGTAAAGCAACCGAGCGGATTGATGCGGCAAATCGTCGCAAGAAAGAACTGGACACGCTCGTTGAGCGTCAAGAACAGATACTGTTCGAGCTTTCAGGTCTTTCGAAAGAAGAGGCAACACGTCGTCTTTTCGAAAAATTAGATCGAGAATTGAGTGAAGAGATAGGTTCGCGGATTCTGAAACATGAAAAGCGGATCAAAGAGCTTGCGGAGGGCAAAAGTCGAGAGATACTTCTTTCGGCAATTCAGCGTTACGCGGCCCCACATACGGCGGAAACGACCACCAGTACGGTGGATATTCCGAACGATGAAATGAAAGGCCGCATCATCGGTCGTGAAGGTCGGAATATTCGGACTTTCGAAAAAGTGACAGGCGTCGATGTGATTATCGACGACACGCCAGGGGTAGTGATCGTCAGCGCGTTCGATATGATTCGGCGTGAAGTGGCGAGGCTTTCGCTCGCGCGGTTGATCACCGATGGTCGAATCCATCCGTCGCGAATCGAGGAGATCGTAGGTGAGACGCAGCAGGAATTAGAGCGTCATATTATGCAAATTGGTGAAGATGCGGTCCAAGAGGCTAGTGTTCACGGTTTGCACGAACGGCTGGTCAATATGCTCGGGCGGCTGCATTTCCGGACGAGTTACAGCCAAAACGTACTTCGTCATTCGATTGAGGTGGCGTTTTTGGCGGGCAGTATCGCGGAGGAGTTAGGTTACGATCCACGTCTTGCGCGTCGCGCGGGTTTACTGCACGATATTGGCAAGGCGGGCGACTCAGAAGCGGAGGGCGGCCATCCGAAGATTGGTGCGGATATGTTGCGTCGTTATGGCGAGCCGAAAGAAGTGATTGCGGCGGCGGCAGGGCACCATGACGATCTTCGGATTGAGAATCCGTATACGGTAATCGTCGCGGCGGCGGACGCCTGTTCGGCCTCGCGACCTGGCGCGCGACGTGAAACGCTCGAACGGTACATTAAACGGATGGAAGAGTTGGAGGAGATTGCGTCGAGTTTTGAGGGCGTGGAACATGCCTTTGCGATTCAAGCGGGGCGTGAGATGCGGGTGATTCTTTCGGCACGCGATACGAATGACGAGCTGGCGGCGAAGATTTGCCGTGAAATCGCCAAAGCGTATGAGGAACGTCTTACCTATCCGGGTGAAATCAAGGTGACCGTGCTGCGTGAAACGCGGTATATTGAAGTTGCTCACTGATGCAGAGGTCGCTCACTAAGGAGTCGAATTCGATGACACCGTTAAATGGATGTGAATTTTCATTGGAAACGCCCCGTTTAACGGTGATTCCGTTGCCTCCACCCGATTTCGCGTTACTACTGGAAGGGGTGTCAAACCTCGAACAAGCCAGAGGTTGGCAAGCATCGGATGAGTGTTGGGACGCGCATACGCGAGAAGCGATGAGCGGTCTTTACGCCATGCAGCAGTCGGCGATGGCGGAGCGTTCGGGCGAAGACGCCGTAATGGCTTCGAACGCATTGGTTTGGCCATGGTATACGAATTGGCGAATTCTCTGGAAATCGGAAAATGTGTGCGTCGGTAGCGCCTGCTTTATGGGTAGACCGGATGCCTGCGGTGTGGTGGAGATTGGATACGGAACGCACGCGGCTTATCGTAATCGCGGGCTGATGACCGAGGCGGTGGGCCGAATGCTTCATTGGGCATTGGAACGACCGGGCGTTTCGCGGGTTGTTGCGGAATCGGAACTCGACAATATTGCGTCGCATCGTGTGTTGGAAAAAAATGGGATGCGGCTCATTCGACAGACCGATACGAGTCTTTTTTATGCGACGATTTCGAATACTCCGCCCCCAACAACTCTTCGATCTGATAACGACACCACTTCCAATGTTTTCTAGCAGGAAAATCATTCAAGTGGTGGATCCTGCGTATGTTTTGCCTCAAAAGCCTCTCCCGTTGTCCGCTGGATGGTAAAAATTAGACGATTTTTTGTAAAAATTTTTCTTGTATGGCAGGGACTATCTCCCAGGTCTTTCCTGTTTGGGGAGAATGGAATACAATGAGTGACTTCGAAAGATTCTATTGAGTGATTATTTTCGAAAGAAACCAATACTTGACCGAGAAGAACATGGAATTACCACAAACCGATATAGTCCGAGAACATGAAACTTTTTTTCGTGTTCGTTATAGTGAATGTGATCAACAAGGCGTCGTCCATCACTCTCGTTATTTGATCTATTTTGAGCAAGGTCGCATTGAACTGCTCCGTGCTAGTGGCTATGATTATGGAAAGATGGAGGAGTTGGGTATTTTAGTCGTCGTAGCCCACATGGATATTCATTATATGAGCCCAGCGCGATATGACGACGAATTGCGATTGGTGACACGGGTGACGAAAGTATCCTACGCAAAAATTGAACATGAATATCAGTTGTATCGCGGCGAAACGCTGCTCGTCAAAGCAAAAAGTAAGCTGGCCGCGGTGAACCGTGAGGGAAAGATCATGTCGATTCCCCCGGAATTCGGAGGACTTGGCGAATTTCCTCAAGAACTCTAGTACCGCAGGTTGAACATGTTGCGGCGTTTAGCGGTCGTCACAAGTGAGTGACACGGGTAGGAGGCAACGCGAATTTTTGATCCTTATTACCTTTGGTTAGGCATTCCACCACGTGAGCAACCGCCGAACTACTATCGGTTGTTGGGGGTGGAACTTTTCGAAAGTAATTTGGATGTCATCGCCACCGCCGCAGATCGGCAGATGCTTTTGCTGCGAACCTTCCAGACGGGAAAACACTCGGCTGATTCCCAGCGGCTACTCAACGAAGTCGCCGCCGCCCGCGTTTGTTTACTCAATCCTGTCAAACGAGATGCCTACGATCAACAATTATTGGATACCATGCAACATGTTCCGGCAGATATTGAATCTATAGACAGATCCATTGAATCAGGGGACACTTCCGCGAGAATCGCTCCACAGACAATTTCTGCTACGGTTTCTCAGCCCGTATCATCCACTTCAGCTACGCCGCCACCACTCATCATACCGCCCTCGACACTCCCCTCAGAAACCGTGAAAACTCCCCAAAGTATTTACGAACAAATTATACAACCCCCCAAGCCTGCCGTCCCGACCACGTTGGATCAGGTTTTGAAAAGTGCCAGCACCTCTACGTCATATCAACCCGCGCCTCGCGTCGCATGGATTCGGTTAATCGTCATCCTCATCTCGCTATTGTGTATAGCGGTTTCCATCTGGTACGGCCTCCATACGCTTAAAATTCTCCCTTGAAGTGCAGTTTTCCGCGAGGTGCCGCCCATTAGCCATTCGGTCACACTAGCAAATGACGGTATGCCCAACCTCTGGACCTACGGCTGGCTTTCTAAAAATAGACATTCACGCTCAAACGTATTCTAGGAAACAGTCATACGCCAAGCAACGTTCCCATTTTGTGTCACGTTACATGTAACTCGATAGGAAATAACTAGGGCGTGTCCACATAGAATCACATAGTAAAAAACCGATAGCCAGGAATGAAATGACCGCAATCGGGGTGGTTTACGCCGGTTGATATTGAGGTTTGTGCGTCTAGGGTGTGTTCACATATAATCACATGGTAAAACCCCATAGCCAAGAATGAAATAACAGCAATCGGGGCGTTGAGTTGATTGATATTGAAGTTTGTACGTCTTGTAAAAAGTTTCCTCTCATTGGTTTGTCGCTTCAAAAAAGTTTTACGAAAAAAGCATTTTCACAGAAAATTCGCAAACTTTTTGCCTGACGTCGGCACAGCCGGTCGCTCCGATTAAGGTGGCAACTGTGTGAACATGCCCTAGAAATCGCAGTGGTTCGTGCGAATGCGTCATAACGAATATCCTCGATCGCGTTGGACGCATACAGCCCGAACCAACGATTTTCCTCCGTTAGTACGATACATCTCCGCCCGCCGAGGTGGTCGTCGTAGTGGAGGACGTGGTATCCGTGGAACCGGCCCCATATTCCTCATATTCCTCATATTCCTCATATTCATAATTCTCGTAAACCGTGTAAAGTCCATAAATGGCACCCAAGGTAACTAACCCGAGGATCGCAAGGAAGATCGCCATAAAAACAGGCGAAGTTCCAGGAGTTTCCACTTTGGACGCACCGGTGAGTATTTTGGTCTTTTCCTTGATGAGCGAACCTTTTTTGAAAGTTTCCGTTGGCCAGCGGTGTTCACGGAATTGGACGTCAATCCACAGCATCAGTTCGTCGTGTTCCCATGGTCCTTTTTCAAACAGGGATTTTCCATCAAGTATCTGACTTGCGATGCGATACATGACGTCACGTTTGTTCGACCAAGCAAAATCTTGATTAATCTCTTTGAAATCCATTCCCTGATCCGCACATCGCGCCATATCCCGCGAGGCCGAAATCAACATGCGAATGCGGCCGTCCTGTACCTGATTCGCGTCAATTTTTTGCAATTTGGCCACTTTTTGAACCTGCGAGGTGAATGAAGACCAATTGTCTACCGCAGCCTGGTAATCTTCCGAAAGATGGTGTTGACCAGCGAGCAACCACTCTAATCGCTCCGTAAATTCTTCAGGATATTGCGGTATCGTCAAAATTAAACGTCCTAAACGCTCGCCAAATCCATGTTCTTCTTTCGGATAGGTCCGAATGAAATCGCAGCCCTCTTGTCGTAGCAACCGAACAAAAGTCGCTTCGCTCATCGCTTTCCACATCGCCGCCACCGAATGTCGATTCAGCCGATTCTGCTTATACAACGCCAAAACACTCTCGACAAAACCCTGCAATCGACCATGAGGACAAGCTCGCATGAACGGTCCTATATCCTCCGGCTCCAACCGTCGCAATACTCGCGCGATGATCAACGCTGTCGGTTGAGGATTTCTGTCATGAGCATAATTGGCCCAATCTTCCCAAAGGAACTCAAATCCCGGAGGAAGTGCCCCATTTTTGTCATGAATATGGCGTGAAAGCATCACAATTTTGTCTTCATTCGGAAGATTGGGACGTCGGAAAACTTGCAGCATTGTTTCGGAAGGCACTTGCGAAATGAGATATTCAACATGCGCACGCAATTCCGGCGGATATTCCTTCGCCATAATCAATTCCAATGTGGGCAAATGGGACGTCCCACCCACAATCGAACGGAAACAATCTTCCGGATTAGCCTGTTGTTCCAATCGCCGCAGTAACTCCCTACGGAATCGTCCCATCGCTTGCGGCGATTTTCGCCACTGTTCGTTCGGAAATTGGCCGCGATTCAAAAGCGATGAAACCGCTCGCTCAACCAACATAGCCGTTTCCAATTGCGGCAACGTCTGCGGATGCATGGGGACCATCCCCTGAATGCGCGGAAGCAGTGAACTCCACCCCTGTTCACAAAGTCGATGGACCAAACTCTCCACATAGATGGAAATTTTCTTGCTTTGTGGAGGTTTAGACGCCAACGTATCGATCATCGAAAATCGGCCTTGGGACACAAATCCTGGACTTTGTAAACGTTGCAAGAGCGATTGACGCAACTGTGTGATATCGGATGACCAATATGATAACAATCGGCAACGGACGTTCGCCTCGTCCGCCGCCCCTAACGCCTGGGTGGTCGGCTCTAAAGTCGAGAACGAGAGAGTACGGCGAATGGGTGACTCTGGCAACAAACGACAGACTCCGTAGAAAAGTAAAGAGGCAATCGCAGGTTCCGCGATCAAACCGATCGTCGGCGACTCCGGCATTTGTTTCTCATCGGTATAAACTCGCAAGAAACGAGTGAAAAATTCCTCGAAATATTGGCGACGCATTTGCGGTGGCATCTGACGCCAACGGTCCGGAATGATATCACCGGGATCGTCAAACATCGGGTCATCCCCATCACAAATCAAGAAGTTTCGAAAAACCTCATCCGCAATCGCGGGCGTTTCTTTCCCCAAAAACTGAGGCAATTTTGAAAAATTTTTCTTCAGTATCGACGCATCAAACCAATTGTGCGAGTGAAATAACCGCAGAGCGACCGCTGGATCCCACTCAATTTCTTCCGCCGTCACAGGACGTACGGGAAGATGTGCACGATCAGGCACGATCAGTTCCTCTTCATCCTCGGAAGCTGGCGTCGCGGGAGCCCCCTTAGAGATCGGTTCATCCTCTTTCAGCAGCTCATACGAATCCATGGAAGGCTCATTGCCCGCGTTTTCCACTTCGTCAGCCACCTTTTCAGCCGCTTCCACTTCGTCTTTTTCCGTCGAGATGACACGTTCAAGCGTACTGCTCATCTCTTGAGCGACATCCGATTCAAACGCATCCTCTCCATCAGAATTGGCCGATGGTTCCACGAAAGAATCTATCGCCGAGGTATTCGATTTTTCGACAATACCATGCCCCGTTAGCACTAAATGATCAAACTCGTCCTCATCGTCCGAATTTTCCGCCCCACGACTTGCCACGATCCGTTCAAAATCGGCCGCCTCCAGATTTGGCGACAGTTTTCCCGTTTGTCCTTCGCGTTCCGCCGCGAGTTGCATCGCACGGGCGACCACATTTTGCGGACCTGGCACACGCAGCTTCTTCTTGGGTTCCATGGATATTTCAGATTCAGAATCTTGGAACGGGGCGGCGAGCGGAAGATCTTCCTCGTTCGGCGTAAAAAGTGCGTCCGAAGAAGAATCAGAAAGCTCTGGCACGGGAATCTCTGCCGAACTCCCTCCCTCTTCCACACTGGAAAACACTCTCGGTTGCGGTCCCGAAAGGTCAAAATCGTCTGAATCAGAATGGTCTGAATCCACAGCCGGTGTTGGTTGACACTCTGCCGAACTTCCACCCGCAGACGCGGCTCCGGTCGGAACCAAATCGGGAAATCGCAAATCATCGGTTAGAAACGCGTCGCCATCCAATACCAAATTCCGACCTAAATCCGAACCGTCCAAAGCTGGATTGCCGCCCAAATCCGGATCGGAAAAATCGGTGGACGATCCAAACGCGTCTTTCGGTGGTGTGAAATCAAACAGATCGTCAGCGGAATTTTTCGAAGTGGAACTTCCTGCAAAATCGCTAAACAGATCGCCATGTAGCGACGAAAGATCTTCCGACGGAACGGCGAGCACATTGGATCCCGTTTCAACACTTGGTGGAGCCAACAGTAAAGATTCGTCGGGAAGTTCCGCCGCCTCTTCCAAACCGCCCCCCACCGCCAAAAGATGCACCCGCTGAAGTTGCGTCACTCCATGCGTTTTTTTGGGGGAATCCTTCGTGCTAATATCGTCTGAGCCGATCGTGGGGGAGGATATCTCGTAAGTCGCCTCGCCTAATAAACGCAGTTCATCTGTCGAAGGTGGAAAGAAAAGTCGGGTGCCTTGCGTGGAAAAAGACTCGTCGCCGTGGAGCACCAACGAACTTGCCGCCAAGTCCAAACAACGTTGGAGAGATTCTGGAGCCAATGTGGTGAGAATCTCCGCTTCGGAAGTCGGATGCCCAGTACGATCAAATGGACCATGAATAATAATTTGATGAATGATCATTTTGGAAAAGCCTCCGTACCCAAGTGCATTGATTCTCTCAAGAACTAACGCACAAAAAAGAATTTTCCCATACGGCCTTGTTTCTTAGGATTTTCACCGTTTTGATCCCCGACTCCTCAAAATGCAAAGTTCCACATGCCGCCGTTCACGACAATGCCGAACGTGGCAAGTGCAAAATCAACGTGTTTTCGACGGGAATCTATCGAGAGAATGTTCGTCCCCTAAAATGGTGCGGACCTTCCAAAACGGAACTGTCTCCGCTTTTCGAAAAACACTCTTATTGCAAAGGTAACCGCAACGCAAGCCAATGTCAAATATGATATTACGGTTTTCCACAAAAAAAAGTGAGGAATGGCGATAGGATTTCATTTTGTATTCACAATCCCGATTCTTCGGGCCAAAACTACCATCTCCCCACCCGCGTTTCTCCGATCTTTTGACTAGGGCCTGTTCACGCAAGTTGCTGCCTCAATCGGGGCGGCTGGCTGTACCAGTGTTAGGTAAAAAGTTCAAAAAGTTCGCGCATTTTCCGGGAAAATGCTTTTTTCGTAAAACTTTTTACTAGACGCACAAATTTCAATATCAACCAACTCAGACCACCCCGTTTCATCCTTGGCTATCGGTTTTTACCGTGTGATTATACGTGAACACGCCCTAATCTTTGGCGTTGCCACTCCACACGGCGCACTTGTCGGGCCACAAGGTACAGTTCCCACACACCTCCTGGGTTGCGTTGCAAGCGGTCGGGTTGGAACGGAACATCTCACGTTAAATTCGGCCAGTGAGGACCAAAATACGGGGTCGCCAGTTGCAACCGCGGCGACCGTCCGAACGGTTTTGTATGCCTACCTACAGTGACTAGGTTTGCAGTTCCACCGTCTAGCAAGGAGTACGAATTGGGATGCAAGATGTTCGTGTTGCCGTTTGCCGCCGCCCTTAGGCTGCCGTTCCCGATCTATTCGTCAATGGTAACCCATTGCTCCGGTTCGAGTGGAAAATGCGGTTCATACTTCACCCCTTGGCGTGGTGTGAGCATCCACGGCTGGACGAGATCACGCCACTGCTGGTAGTGCGTCGTTAACTTATGGGCCTCAATCGCCTCCAGATCGACAAACACTTCGTAAAACATGAATCGCTCCGGATCGTCTCGTGATTGCAACACATCAAACCGCAAATTGCCCGGTTCTGAAAGCGTCGCCCTCGCGTTGCGCAACGAGGCCTCTAAAAATTGCTCCGTAAATCCTGGTTTGACATGAATATGAACGCATGTTACCTGCATTGATTTCTCCTTGTCTCATTCGATACGCCGCCGCACCATTTTCGATCATCGGTACGTGGTGTCCAATGGAATTAATCGAGCCAATCTTGTTCGTGGATTTTTTTCGGCGTATATTCCTCCGTCACGTAACTGATATGCTTAGAAAGTAATGACTCGACTTCGAGTTTGAATCCGTTGTCAAGCATTTTGGCGATTTCCTGCTGCCACGCTTTCTTCCCCGTAAACCACGGATACTGAGCGATCTGACGTGCGCGTTTGCGGTCCGAATCGTTCAACGTAATCTGCACATTCGACGATAGACCGCACGCTTCGTAATCTTTGCTGCGGATGCCCAAAAACTTCGCTTCCGGAATCGCCATACGTCGTGATTCATAAGCCAAATTGATCGAACCTTGCTTGATCACGCTGTAAATGTAGTATCCCCATGGATCATTATCGAGCAGGCAGTAGATAGGCAGACCGAGTTCCTCATGCAATCGGAAGAGGAGTCGTCGCACACCACGCGACGGTTGGCCACCGCCATGCGTCAATAAGCAGTTATTTTTCTTCCAAAATTTATCCTCATTAAAACGCTGCCAAACGGTACCTTTTTCGACATGCAGAATAAATTTCGCCTTGCAATCCTTAAATTGGATAATATCCGATTCGACAATGGATGGAATGCCGTAACCGCCGGACCCCATCCGATCACAACGAATCGTGTCACCGCTGTCAACAAGGGTAATTTCACCGACGAGGTCACCACGTTTTTCGGCGTAAAGATGTAATTCCTCACGCAACGCACTCATCGTCACTTCGAGATCCTCAATAATCGGATCGCTTTCCGACTGGTCGTGAAACGTCGGTTCGCCTGCTCCGGGAATCGAGTGTTTGAGCATATAATACAGACCACGAAGGCTTGTTGTCTTACCTTCGTACAGCAAGGAATTACATCCGGAAGCGATGAGCAAAAGCTGCATATACGACTTCGCTTGATTGAGATTGAACAGCTGTCGTAGGCTGGTGGCGGTACCCATTTCGAGGATTTTTTTCGCACGGCAATATCGTACATTTGAGAGCGTCCGCGAAGGAATCGCAAATGTGGGATCTCGGTTCAATTCCGCCGACTCACACACTTGATCGGCCAGTTTTTTAATGCGCTCAAACGTGTCGAGGTCGCGTCCCGTCAAACGTCGAGCTGGTCGAGATACAGTTCGTTTCTTTGCCATAGTCGTCAAAAAATCTGCTATTCAGTAATGCGACTCCACCTCCGACCCATTTAGCACAGCCATAGGATACGGCGATTAGCATCGCGGATATTCAACCCACGCCGGAACGGATCAATCCCCCGGCGGAATCAAGAATTTCTCCATCATACCCGATTTTTCGCCGAACGATAACCCTTTTTTCCTCATTTTTCGGTGTTGTGACGAAGCACTCGTGAAAAATCCACTCCGTGAATATCCTACACGGAAGACAGCTTCGATAGATGATGATCCCAGGACCACAATTTGGTTTCCACCCAAGGACATGGCGAATAGCTCGGTTTCATGGAATATTCGATCCTGGCGACGATTGCGGGTTGAAAATCTGGGTAGTTCATTCAAATTCTATCGAAACGCGGATATAATCTAAGAGTCGCGTTAGGCCCATTGAACATCCATTCGCAAGGAAATTGGGATGAAAGAACTGATTCCATTTGTGGTCGCACTCATTGTGGTCATCAATCCCATTGGAATGTTACCTGTGTTTTATGGTTTGACGGACCATTTGACGACGCCGGAACGCAAACGTACCGCTCGGCTCACGAGTTTTACCATTGCTGTGGTGCTCATTTTAAGTTTATTGGGTGGTACGGCGATTCTCCGTTTTTTCGGTATCGACATTGACTCATTCCGTGTCGGCGGCGGCATTTATCTGTTATTGCTCGGTCTCAAAATGTTGCGTGTGGAATCGAATGGGACGAAACAGACGGGATCGGAAATTCAGGAAAATTCAGGCGTCGCGATCGTACCGCTCGGCATGCCAATCCTCGCGGGACCAGCCACCATCAGTACGGCCGTACTATACGCACAACAGGCAAAATCAACACAAATGATGTTCACACTCGTACTCGGTTCCGTGATTGCGTCCGTTCTCGTGTGGATAATTTTACATATCGCCGGTTTTTTCCAAGATAAAATGAATCCTCTCGTGTTGACGAGCATCTCCCGGATTATGGGACTGTTACTGACGTCGCTCGCAGTCAAATTTATTACGGTCGGTCTAAGTCGGCTGCTTCCGGGGCTGTTGGGTACCGCGTAAAACGTCTATTTGCCTGAAGCCTGGAATATCAGTATCGGCTTATTGACAAGCGAGGACCGGAAAACGGGAACGCCCATTGCGACTCCACGACTGTCCGAACGATATTGTATGCCTACTTACAGTGACTAGGTTTGCAGTTCCACCGTCTAGCAAGAAGTACGAATTGGGATGCAAGATGTTCGCGTTGCCGTATACAATCCGAGATGTATAATTCGGGATACTGTGCACGTGGGTATTCCGTGCGATTCCATTTCAAACAAAATGAGAATGAACACGGAAAGTTTCCAATGTGGGTGGTTCCGGGTAATGTCCGGCATTGGCGACCATCATACCACACCATTGTGTAAGCCCATCTGTACACTCATTGGGGGAAAAAATGTTTCAATCAACCTCACGTTTCGTCGGAACAATCTTACTGTACGGTTTTGCGACGACTTCCACGGCAACGGCTCAGACCGAATTTCTAACGGCTCCGTCAGCGTTGTTGGGGCAGACGGATCAAGTGGTACCAGCAAACCAACCGGAGCCGCAAAATACACTGGCGGTCTTGCCGCCTTCTGACATTTTGACGGCATTAGAACGGCAATCGCAACGGGTTGCGACCATAGGCCGCCCGTGTTGTGTCGCAATTCGCAAAGTGCGACGTGAGGCGGAAACATCGCTCTACTGGAACGAAACGTTTGGCGGAGCGGCAGCCTTTGGCGAAGCCTTGTCGATCCCGATTCTCGCGCCGAAGCCGACTGATCCGGATTTTCTCCCCACACAATATGGTTCTGGAATCATTCTGGATGCCAACGCGGGATTGATCCTCACCGCCGCCTCGCTGATTGACGCCGAGGTCGCCGCGTTTGATTATTATGTGACATTTTCACAAATTGCCTCCGCATCCCCACAAATTGTCCCCGCATCAGAACCGACAAGTTCTGCTTCACCAACGACTCCAACGGAAGCGTCTTTATCGGCGGAATCTTCCGAAAATCGGGTGATTTCTCACACCTTCGCGACAAGCGTGGTCGGTCGAGATCCGCGGAGTGGTTTGGCCGTGTTGCGAGCGGTGAGTGCGTCAGGCGAACCGATTTCACTTGTGGAGTACGGCGGTTTATCGATTCCCTTGCCTGTTGCGGAGAATTCGATAGCGGATGGCTCTTTGGTGGTCGTTTTAGGCAATCCGCTGGCGGTGGGACGAGATGGTCAGCTATCGGTATCGCTGGGTACGCTTTCGAATCACGGCCGCCGAGCATCGCCAGAACCAACCGTCGATCAACCCTCTGGCAAGCAGACGCTCGCCCAATATGGTACCTTGTGGACAACCGATATTCCATTCATCATGGGACGCGAAGGCGGACCGCTCTTCGATTTATCCGGTCGTTTTTTGGGGGTAGTGTCGTCGCCGGCACCACTTCCCGGTGTCGCGGCAATGGAGACGTCCGCGATTCCGGTCGATTCCGTTTTTCAACGAGCGGTCCATGCGTTGCGTGAAGGGTGTGAAGTCGGGTACGGAGTGTTGGGCGTCGAAATGAAGAATACGGACGTTCACACGGTACGGATTCATCGCGTGTTGAGCGGCGTTCCCGCGCAATCCGCCGGGATTCAAGTGGACGACCAGATCGTGGCATTGGATGGACAAGCGGTGTCAGATGCCGATTCCGTCGTCAAACGCTTGGCCTCATACGCGCCGGACGCCACGGTTCGTCTGACCATCGAACGCGTTAATCCTCCAACGTCGGAGGGCCAAACCCCGTCCAGCCAACGGCTCGACATCGCAGTACCGCTCATCCAGCTGCCCGTGTCCGGTCAAATCATCACTCAACGCAGCCTGTGGCGAGGCATCGAAGTGACCGCCACGACCATCGTGAATCCGAGTATTTTACGAGGGTTAGGTCGATATTACGCGGGAGCGGCCATCGCGCAGATAGCGGAAAATAGTCCGGCCTCACAGGCGGGATTCCAACGTGGAATGCTGATTACGGGAGTCGCTATCTCAAAAAATATCGACACAGCCTCCGAAACGGCGGCATTGACCACGTTTGAAGAAGTCCGAACACGAGAAGATTTTGAACGGCTTGTGCGGACGATTCCCGCTGACGCAACGGTGATAGTTCGATTGGCAGCGGAAAACGATCAAACGCTCTTCAAAACACTCGGACCATAAGAGGGACTACCACGGTCGGACAGCGCAAGGACGGCGGCAAACGGCAACGCGAGCATCTTGCATCCCAATTCACACTTTTTGCTAGACGGTGAAACTGCAAACCTAGTCACAGTAAGTGGGTGGGCATACAATATCGTTCGGACTGTCGTGGAGTCGCAACGTGCGTTTTCGCCTTCTGGTCCTCATTTACCGATGAGCCGATACTTCGGGGCGTGGACAGTTACACTATTGCCATGGTTCATTCATATCCACCCACCAAAAGTAACCGTACCAATGTCTGGTAAAGGGGTGGCTGTCATTTTAGAAAATTATTGTTGACTTATGAAAAGCAATGCCGATATAATGCAGGGTGGCTGGTAGGGGCTTTTATTTACTTTTCAGCAGATACTTTTGTTGGCGGCTTTTGAAACGACGGACACTCGTGATTCGGTCGTCGAGCGGTGTCCTTTTCGGTTGAGAATTTTGTGGTTTAGAACCTCGCCAAAAATGATTTTTCATGAGAAATCGTTTTTGAAAACGCGTCGCTCCGTGAAAACAGTATAATTGTTCCGAGGTGACGTGAGCTTCTTCACAGAGCTAGACGACCGTTGAGCGAGCGACAAGGACTGCGCCAGCGTATCGTCCGCGCGTGAGTCCAGTAACTTATCCATGCATACCCGGTACATGTAACTATACCAAGACATATGTAGTGCCCTATTTGTTCGGGCCGATTTTATAGTGCTTGTTTCCATGGAGGCTCTTATGCAACATCGTTTTTCAAATCGCCAAGGTTTTACCTTGGTGGAACTGCTGGTGGTCATTGCCATTATCGGTATTTTGATTGCCCTCTTACTTCCAGCGGTTCAAGCTGCCCGTGAGGCAGCACGTCGTGCGCAATGCACCAACCAACTGCGTCAACTGGGAATTGCCGTTCAGAATTTCCACGACACCAATCAAAGCGTTCCTGGACATGGCTGGCAGAAAGCGTTTTGGGATGGAGAAGCAAAACATGATAACGTCAACAGCACGAACAAAAAAGTGCCGTACTGTTGGGCACGTCCAAGCGGTTTCGTCGTATTGCTTCCCTACATCGAGGAAAAGGCACGTTATGAGAAAATTTATAATCTCACGACAACCACAACCTTTGCTCCATGGTATACAACCTACACTGAAAACGGTAAAACGGTTACGTCTCCTTATGCTCAGGCGGTTTCCGCGTTGTTGTGTCCATCGGATGGCGAGTCTCGTACCACCGATGGCGCATGTGGTTGTACGAACTACCGTTTCAATCGTGGCGGTGATGTCCCGATGAACTGGGAGTGGTACCCAGGAGCCGGAGGGCATGTGCGTGGTCCATTCCGATGCGCGGATGTGGATTTGGTTACGTTAGCGCGCATTGTGGATGGACTTTCCAATACCGTTTTCTTCTCAGAAGGCGTCTATGGTGGTGGTTCAACCGATGGTCGAGTTCTTGGCGATTATGTCGTCGATCCAGGAGGGTTGATCGCAGGTCATCCGTTCCAAACACCAGCAGATGGTCCACTGCGTGCCCGTGGGGCCAACGGTATGCTAAAGCCTGATTACACGTTGGCCAGTAAATCCACATCGGCCAGCGGTACGCATCATGGTCGTTTGGGTGGTCGTTGGGGTGATATGCTCCATGTCTACACCTGCTACAGCGCGTGGGTACAGCCGAATGGTCCGAGCGCGGCGTACAATGTGGAATTGATGACGGTTCCCGCGGCGAGCAGCTATCATTCTGGCGGCGTAAACGTTTGCTTGGGCGACGCTTCGGTGCGTTTCGTGTCCGACAGTGTGGATATCGGCAAGACCAGCGATGTGCTTGCCAACGGCAGCGCCGCTTCGGTACGTGGCGTTTGGGGTTCGATCCATACGATCGCTGGTCACGAGACGGTCACGATGCCGTAATGCCGTTTGATGTGGAGTGTTGTCAATTTCATCTTCATCCCAATGTTTCAGATTTTGAACGTCGGCCAAGTGCCTTGTCTTAAGTTCCACTTCATGATGTTCAAAATCTGATTCTGTTCCGGGGTGTGTCCCTTAAAAAGTGTTCATGTGAACCATTCTAAGGAAAGAGCAAAAAACGTTCGTCCCTAACGATGAGTCCACTTCGAGTATCGTCTCATTGATGCCGACTCGTCACAGCAATTGAAAATACAAAGGATTTGAACAGGTTCATAGGGGGTCAACCATGAAGAATCCCCGGATACTGAAACAGGTGCGAATATGTTGATACCAGAGGTTCGAATCCCAAGAAAGGAATCCTCAATGAATCAATGTACATGGCTTATACTTCTTTTCGTTCCCGTATTATTTGCCGGGTGCGGAAATGATGGTAAGATCAGAACCGAGTATGTGGAAGGTATTGTAACCATGGATGGTGAGCCGTTGGCCTTGGCTCACGTCACATTTTATCCGGTAGATGAAAAAGGACTTGAGGCCTACGGTTCAACGGATAAAAATGGAAAATATACTCTTACTACCGACGGTGGAAAAGAGGAGGGCGGCGCACTGCCTGGAGAATATGTCGTCACGGTATCCAAAAGGGACGTCCCTGATTTGGGGCCAACAGCAGATCCGGATCCTAATAAACCGGTTAAGCCGATTAAAGTGCAAATCGCGCCATTGATGACACCAGAAAAATATTTTAACAAGGAAACGACCGATCTCAAAGCAACGGTTAAGAGTGGAAACAACACCGTTGATTTCAGTCTCGTCAATAAAAAGTAATCTTTTGTGTGCCGCAATAACTCGTTGCAATTTTCTATGGAAGCGTCCTCTGGGCGCTTCTGTCGTTATCAAAAGCCGCACGTTAGAATAAAAAAGAGGTTTGCGGCGTGACAGCCGGAATCGGCGGTAAAATTTTAGACGTCGTCCGACGCCCCCATCTTGAAACACGGTACAGCGGCCACGTATCCGCAACGCGGACAGGAAACGAAGCAAGTGATTTCGGAATGCCGCCTTGTACTCTCTAGGGCGTGTTCACATATAATCACATAGTAAAAACGATAGCCCAGAATAAAATGATCACAATCGGGGCGGTTTATGTTGGTTGGCATTTGAAGTTTGTGTGCCTAGTAAAAAGTTTTGGAAGGGGAGTTTGAGGGGAAACTTTTTGCAAAAAGTTTTATAAAAAAACATTTTCTGGAAAAAATACGTAAACTTTTTACCTGCGCTGGTATAGTCGGTCGCTCCGATTGGGGTTGCAACTTGTGTGAACACGCCTTAATTCCGCGCTTCCATGCCTGATTTTTCTTATGATTTTTCATTGCAAAATCACTTTTGACAGGGTTTTTACCCATATATTCTCCCCCCAATGAGCATCCGTGCCAGATTTTGCGTCCAGCGGAAACATCCATCTCGGACAGCGGGTAATCCGCAAGGGAGCGATGGGAGACGAAAACCGGCGTCCGGCGGCAATTTTTGAAAAAATTCGTCACGTCCAGTGCCAAACACCACTTTGGTCTTTTTTCACACTTTTTTCAGTATGAATATAGTGGGTTAAACCAGATTTAAGACATTTATTACGGCGTGAAACGTTCGCAAAGCGTTGCCACCCTGGGGAGTTTTGGGTAGAATGGGAGACCGCTGTTTTTGTGGTGCAAGTAAGGCATTCTTATTTTTGCGTTAACAGGTATAAGTTTGGAGGAAAGATGCGAAGAAATTTTGTGAATCGTCGAGGTTTTACCTTGGTGGAACTATTGGTAGTAATCGCCATCATCGGTATTTTGATTGCTCTCTTATTACCAGCGGTTCAGGCCGCGCGTGAGGCTGCTCGTCGTGCACAGTGTACGAACCAATTGCGTCAATTGGGAATTGCGCTTCAGAATTTTCATGATTCGAATGACCGTCTTCCCGGACATGGTTGGCAAAAGGAGTTCAATGGCAAGGCCCGAACACACTGGATGCGTATCAGTGGTTTCGTTATGCTCTGCCCGTACTTTGAAGAAAAGGCCCGTTACGACCTGATTAAAAATCTGGAAGAAACGACCGACATCAATATTTCCTCAACTACGTGGGATGCGGATGGCGATGGAACGGCGGAAGCGTCTCCCTATGCGAAGAATGTAAATGCGTTGCTCTGTCCGTCAGATGGCACGTCGCGATTGGCGAGTGAGGGTTCTGCCATTGCTCGTACGAACTATCGTTTCAATCGTGGTGGCGATGGTCCGTGTAACTGGGAATGGGAAGGTGCTCAGGTTCGTGGTGTATTTCGTCGTGCTGATACGGACCCGGTCAACTTTGCGCGTATCCGTGACGGTCTTTCCAACACAGTCTTTTTGGCGGAAGGTGTTTATGGTGACACGTCCACCAACGGGATGGTGCGTGGCGATTATATTCTGAGTGCTGGCGATATCATCGCGGGTAACCCGGTTCAAGCCCCGCAGAAAATTTTGAGCACACGCGGTGCGAACGGCCGTTATAAAGAAGGTTATTCCTTGGGTGGTAGTTCCAATTTTCATCTTGGTGGTCGTTGGAGCGATATGTATCAGACCTACACGTGTTATAGTGGTTGGGTACAGCCGAACGGTCCGAGTGCGGCGTATGCCATTGAGTTGATGGAAGTGGTTGCGGCGAGCAGTTATCACAGTGGCGGCGTCAACGTTTGTATGGGCGACGCCTCGGTGCGATTTGTCTCCGACTCCGTCGATACAGGTAATTCAACCGTCGAATTGTCAACCTTTACCGAGCCGTCTCCACGTGGCGTTTGGGGTGCAATGCACACTGCGGCGTGTGGCGAAACTGTCTCGTTGCCATAACGTTCCAAGATGAATGGGAACAAACAAATGAGCGTCCTAGTGGACGCTTTTTTTGTAGATGGTCATGACCATTCGACACTCATTCTCCCAAAGTTCCTCGATATGCCGTCGATCTGATTACGTCCCTCATGACAACTTAGTCCATTCACGGCTCGGACCTTTTTCAGATTCACTCCATTTTCTAAAAGATAGGCGGATAGCCCAAGGATACGTATCTTTGCCACTCGATGGACGGCCTTGCGGTACTCGAAAGTCGCATGAAGAGGACTTTCTCAAGAGCATTAAAAAAGAAACTGGAGAAAATACAGGAACTTTGCCGATATCTCCTTTGTCGAGATGAAGATTCAAGTAAACAAGGGCTTAGGTTCTTGTGAGCGGCTTGTTTTTTCATCCGAAAACGCCGATTCACAGATAACAGCGGGGACGAAAGGATTCGCCGATAGGGTGTTTGCCGACCGTTTGGGGGTGTCTAGCCTTATACCAGTCAGGGGATCATCTCTGGAGTTGGGTATTTGAGGATGGCCGGGGGGTTAGTAAGAGAATCGCCTTGGATAAGTCACCCCAATTTGGCAGACCGTGTTGTCTGTAGATTCTATGGAAGCCAGCGGATCGGAGGCTGAGATAGCCGCGTTGTCGCCTGGATTCCGTAGAATTGGTATCGAAACAATTCCCCGAAAGAACATGGAACGATGGGTCGTGGGACTGCATCTCATGTTTGGTAGATGGAACAAGAAAACGACTTTCGTCCACTGGAAAATGGATTTTTCCAGACCACTAGTGCGCTGTACCCGAGGGACGAACGGGGCATGGCAGGCGTCAGAAGGAGCAGGAAAATCGTGAATCAGGAAATCAACGTCCTCGCCCTAGTCAAAGGAAAAGAACGCTATATTTTTCTTTTTGATGACGATAGTCGGAATCGCACCCAGCTTTTCCGCACGCTTCGTCGATTTGCGTCTTGTTCGGATTTAAGTTTTACGTGGTACGACGCGGCGACGTTAAGTCAGAAGCTGCGTCAATCGCCCATAACGCAATCGAATCCATCAGAGTGTGCGGAAGATCTGGATGGAGATACTATAGACGAATTCAACGAAGATTATTCCTACGGGACGGGAACGACGGCCTCTTTTTCAGTACGTCGTGATCGTCCGAAAGGAACACCCGAGCATATTTCCAATGAGGAAATGTGGAGCGAACGTGATGAACCGAACGAATGGTGGGATTGATTCACACTGCCATCGTTTATCCGCTAGCGGGACATCTGGCGGCTAGGCCGGTAGATTCGGTCGTTACATACCCGAAGGTGGTGTTATTTAGGGCTTAGCCACCCATTGGTTTAGTCCATCTGCTTACGGCTGTCGGATGGCCGTTCAGCAGAGAGGAAGTCTTTGGCGTTCCGAATAGGAGGACGCGACGCCCTCGCGTTGCGAAAGATGCAACAAGCCGTAGAGCGATATTTACGCTATTTGCAAGTCGAACGGAACGCCTCTGATCTGACGATTAAAAGTTATCGTGAGGATTTGGAATCGCTCGCAAGCTATCTGATGGATCAATGGGGACGAGTCCCGGCGGCGGGTGAACTTTCGATCCGTGATTTGCGCGGCTATATTGCCGCGATGCACGAAGCGGGATACGCCCAGGCAACCATTTCGCGACGTTTGGCAGCGTTTCGCGGTTTCTTCAAGTTCGGTCAGCGTGAAGGCTGGGCGGAACAAAATCCCGCCAAACCTCTCCGCAATCCACGAAAATCAACACATTTGCCCTATTTTCTCGAAACGGGCGAAGTGGATCGCTTGTTAGCGGCTCCGATGTTGGACACATTGCTCGGAGTTCGAGACAGTGCCATTTTGGAAACGATCTACTCCGCAGGTTTACGTGTGAGTGAGGTGGTCGGGCTTAACGACGGCGATCTTCTGCTGACTGACGACTTGCTTCGAATTCGTGGAAAGGGCAAAAAAGAGCGTCTTTCTCCCATCGGTTCGTATGCCAAACGCGCGTTGACACACTGGCTGAGTGTTCGATTGCTCCATCCGGAAGTGGCTAATGGCGCAAATACGCCCGTTTTTACGAATCGATTCGGTCGTCGATTGACGACACGCAGTGTGGCCAGAATGCTTGAAAAATATATCATGCAAACGGGGTTGGACCATCGAACGACACCGCACACATTGCGTCACAGTTTTGCGACGCATTTGCTCGATGCCGGTGCTGACATCCGCTCGGTTCAGGAACTGCTCGGGCACAAAAGTCTCGTGACGACGCAAATTTACACCCATCTTTCGACGGCGAATTTGCGTAAAATCTATGAAAAGGCGCATCCGCGCAGCCACCGTCATCACGAGGCCGAATAACGAGCTAGGATGGAATCGGGTACAAAAATAGACTGGTCTCCAGAACAAACCACGTCTGTAAACCATTCGTCTTGTCGCTACCATGCGATTGTTGCTACAATCGAATATAAATACGTTTTGCGTGGAGCAGTACGGCAATGATGCCCAAGAACAGTACAAAGGTGATCGCGTGGAGCAGTGAAGCCATATTTGGACTCGTCGCCGTTTCTAGCCAAGCGTAAAATTCGTGATACCACTCTTGAACGTATAGCCAGCGCAGCAACGTTTTAGCAAAAATACCGGCCAGCAGGAACATCAAAAGCGGATTCGAACCGAACGCGCGGAACGGATAAAAACCACGTTTCCAACCGCGCACGTCCGTCATCCAAACGCAATACGCTAATCCGATTGCCGCAAGTCCTCCCGCTAAAAGCACATACGAACTCGTCCAAAGCGGTTTACCAATCGGAAATGCTAAGTCCCAAATATACGCGAGTAGAATCCAAAGCGGTCCGACGAATAACATCGAAAAAACGGCTTGCTGGATCGAAAACGAACGCGTGGACGCAGAAGGTGCGTTCCGTCCCGCTCCGATGGCCGCCACGACTGTGTCGGCACCCGAATGAGACGCGGTATCGGAACCATAAATCGCCGTACCAAGTCGGCTTCCCACGAGAAATCCGAGAATCACCGTGACCGCACCTGAAATCGACCCCACGATAGATTCCGGATCAAAACGCAAACCGTATCCTCCGTACAAATGGTCTTCGCCCAAAAGCGTTATATCGAACATCCGTACCACATTCAACTCCTTGCCAAGCGGATCGGAAGTCGGAATCCAATAAAATAACCACCAATAGCCGAGCAAAATCGCCGCCGCTGCCCAGGCCAAACGTTTGGTGTTTCCATGGAATAGGAGACATACAAAACAGCCTAGCCCGTACGATAAGGCGATTCGCTGCAAAACGCCCATCATGCGCAGATGGCTAAAAGTGTCGTAATCGGCCCAATAGGTGCAATGCTGCCACCATGTAGTCGCGGCTTGACGTTGAGCTTCAATCACCGCAGGTTCAGCCAGGTAGGACCGCGAAATTTCCAATGTGGACCAATCGACATGAAACCCTGGAAAAATCGTTAAAAACAAACCCGCGAGGAAAATGAATGCGGTACGTCGCATGATTTTCCAGAACGACCAGACGGTGAGCCGATGTTCATATTTTCGCATCGAAAACCAGGCAGAAACGCCCACGATGAACAGGAAGAAAGGAAATACGAGATCGGTCGGCGTCCATCCGAACCAGCTGGCATGTTTGAGTGGCGGATAGGAGTGTGACCAGCTACCCGGATTATTAACCAGAATCATAAAGGCCACAGTCATTCCACGAAAAACGTCAATCGCGTCCACACGTGACGAGACGACGGACGCATCTGCCGTCGCGATCATGCGCGACTGTTCGGACGTGTTTTGGGGAGCGGAAAGCGATGTTTTCATATCATGTTCCATCGGAAAAATTTTGAACCCACGTGTACTCAAAAGTAACCATATCGAAAGGAAGATTCCTTGGAAAACGTATCCATTTCACCATCCGTTAAACGAAAGCATTGTATTTTTTCTCGTCGCCAACGCTCGTCGCTCCTCCGTGTCCGGGATGAAGCCGCGTGGCATCGGGCTGCGTATACAATTTTTCGCGAATGCCCGTCACCAGTTGCGAGTGACTTCCACCTGGGAAATCGGTACGTCCGATACTTCCTTGGAAAATCACATCTCCCACGAAAATTTCTTGCGGTTGCGTCGTCGGAATGGCGTACACCACATGGCCGGGCGTATGCCCTGGAATTTCACGCACGGTGAACGGAATTCCGGCGAACGTCACCGATTCGTTGTCCGCAAATGTTTGGTCGGCGGCAGGTACCGTGGTGGGAAATCCCAAAAGAGCGGAAAGATTTTTATGTGAATCGTTCAAAGCCGCCGCGTCGTTCACACCAATCCCGATCACCGCCTCCGGAAAAGCCTGATGAAGTTCCGGAAGGCCGCAAATGTGGTCCAAATGGCCGTGAGTGATCAAAATCGCGGAGGGCGTCCAACCACGTTCTCGCAGCGCGGTCAGAATCGCCGCACTGCTACCGGAATCAATCACGACGCAATCGTCACGCCCCTCGGCGTGTAACAGGTAGCAGTTCGTCTCGAAAAAATCACAGCAAATGGTCACGATATCTAGCTTCATATTCTGCTTCTTCCTTACGGTAGTAACTTGTCTATCCGCGAATGTACCACTGACACACCCCAAAAGCACCGCCCCGCCCAAGCGGCAGCACAAGAATTTTCTCATTCCAATGTCGTTACCACCATCGGAAACGACCGGTACCGAATCGTTGCGTCACGCCACCGTTAGAGTTAATACAGCTGTTCGTTTTGCGGCTGACTCGCGATCTGTACCGAATCCGCTTGCTGTGTCGGCCGTCGGTTCGAGGTTGGCACATCGAAATCATGCGAGAGCAAAATCGCTTCCACCTCAGGAGTCGGATTCAGCTGATAGGCTAATTGAAACGCGTGTCTCGCATCGTCTGGACGCCGTAATATAGCATAAATTTTGCCCTCCTGGAATCGTGCTGAGGCTAAAACTTTCTCGTCGGATGTTCGGTCCATGAGTGTCTGAATGGCAAGAATCGCACGTTCCGGTCGATTTTGTGCGAGATAAATCGCGGCCACCGCCTCATAAGCGAGCGAATTTTCCGGGTCACACTGGATGGCGTGTTGATAATCGAGAATCGCGAGTTCTGGTTGTTGAAGCGATTCGAACGACTGAGCTCGCAGGATCCAACCCTCCGCATCATTAGGTTCCAAATCGACCGCTTCACTCGCTACGGTGAAGGCCGCTTGAGATTCGTGAGCCGCGAGAAGCATCTCCGCCAATCGACGCCGCAACGCGGAGTCTTCCGGAGCGAGCTTGATTGCTTCCTGCATCTGGGTTAACGCGATCGAGTTCTCCTGCT
>JAQVKF010000193.1 GCA_028694795.1 Thermoguttaceae bacterium
GCGGCGGGATTTGCAATTACGGCACGTTGACGGTGACGAACAGCACGATCAGCGGGAATACAGCTCCTGACAACGACGGTGGTGGCGGTGGGATTTGCAATTTCGGCACGTTGACGGTGACGAACAGCACGATCAGTGGGAATACGGCCTCTGACGCCGGCGGCGGGATTTACAATGAGGATGGTATGTTGACAGTGACGAACAGCACAATTAGCGGAAACACGGCCACTTGGGATGGCGGCGGGATTTACAATCAGGGTGATACGTTGACAGTGACGAACAGCACGATCAGCGGGAATACGGTCTCTTACGGCGGCGGCGGCGGGATTTATTCTTACGGTACGTTGTTAACGGTGACGAACAGCACGATCAGCGAGAATACGGCTTATTACGGCGGCGGGATTTGCAATTTCGGCACGTTAACGGTGATGAACAGCACGATCAGCGGGAATACGGCCACTTACGGCGGCGGGATTTATTCTTACGGTACGTTAACGGTGACGAACGGCACGATCAGCGGGAATACGGCTTCTGACGGTGACGGCGGTGGTATCTGGAACTCGGGTAAAGCAACGGTTGTCAACAGTATTGTCTCTGGGAATTACGCAGGGGGAAATGGGGGAGGTGTTTTTTTTGTCAGTGGCAGTGGCGAGGAACAGACTTTTCTTGTCAACAGTACCGTCGCGGGCAATCAAAGTAAAAGTGACGGTGGCGGAGTGTATAACTATGAAGGGACCGTAATCGCTAATAACACTATTATTGCGATGAACGTCGGTTCTGTTGCCCCCGACATTTGGACCGGGAACGATACAACTGCAACGCAGACGATAATAAACCATTCGCTGATTGGGAATGGGGATTATGGTGATGGCCGGAAAATTGAGGGAGATGATAGCAATCGGATTGGTTCTGGAGTATATCCTGTTGACCCGTTGTTCAAATCATTTGAGACATATACGACGTGGTCGGAGTCACTCTGGAAATCTTGGAATTTACGGCCAATCGCAACTTCGCCAGTAATTGATTCGGGATCTGATGATCTGGCGGTGGATGGCGATGGGGAGGAGCTGATTACAGATCGTGATGGCAATTCACGTATTTCAGGTAATGGAGTAGACATAGGAGCGTATGAGTTACCGCGCTCTCCATCCTTGTTTCCTGGTTTGAAGCAACCGGCGAGGGGGTACGCGGTTGCGGAAAACGCAAAGTTGAATTCCAATGTCGGAAGTGTAACACCGATCACGCAAGCGGCTCGTGGACAGGCGTATTCCTATGCGTTGACTTCTGGGAGCGAATACTTCGCGATTGATTCCAAAGGGAAAATTACAACCACTGGCGTAGTCGATTACGAAACCACGCCGACTGTCGATATTGTCGTGGAAACTTCCGTCAACGGCGTTCCGACATGGTCCGACACGTTCACGATTAACATTAAGGATGTGAATGAAGTTCCGGTCGATATCGGAATTTCCCAAAATGGAAGTGTGGTTTCGGATATTGATTTTGGGGAAGGCTCGATGGTCGTCGGGACACTGGCGGCGACCGATCCCGATGGAACCGCGATCACAGGGTACAAACTCGGTGGAAGTGACGCGAAACTGTTCGAAGTCGTCAGAAATGGGAATGTTTTCGAGTTTCGAGCGAAATCACCGCTTGATTTTGAAAATCCGCTTAGTAAGGATAAAACGAACCGATACGAAGTCGAGATTCAGGCGACCGACAGTACTCGAAAAGCAGGCAAAAGCAAGCTTGCGATTCATGTAATCGATCGAAACTACACCTCGGCGGAGACGGTTGAGATCGCGAGTTCCGGCAATGCGTGGGTTCTGAAACAAGTCGGATCCAATGTTCAGATTTTGAATGGAAAAACGGTCCTCTTGAGCGAACCCGCCTCGGCATTCCCGTCGCTGACGATCCATGGCAACGCGAAGAAAGACACACTCATGTGGAACCTTGCGGATTGGAATTCCTCCACAGAAATCGACGTTATGTTCGACGGGCAGGGCGATGCGGATACAGTAAAGATCACGGGTACGGATGCCCGGGAAACCTTTTTCTTTATCTCCCATGGAGTAACGGTAAATGGTACCTCCATTGGCCTGACGAATGTGGAAATGCTAACAGTCGATGGCGGAAATGGGGATGATACCTATTGTTTCACCGGCCTTGTGGCGACCACTTCGACGACGGTTTCCGATAAGAAGGGAGTGGACACCTTCGATTTTAGTGACGCTCAGAGCGGAGTAACGCTGGATATCGGAAATACAAAACCGCAATCGTTATTCGGGTGTACACTAGTGGTAAAAACGGCTCCGGAGATTCTGATCGGAACGGAGTATGCGGATACGCTGACAGGCAATAAAAGTGGTAGCGTGATTTACGGTGGAGCAGGATCGGATACGATTCGAGCGGTTGGCGGTAAAAATGTACTAATCGGTGGAATGGCAGCGGATGTAATTTACGGCAGTGATGGGGAAGATCTGCTGATCGGTGGTGATATCGACCGTGATCTGTTGCCGGAGTTGTATCAGGAATGGGTTGCCTCGAAGAGTAAGTGGGCGGCACGTTGTGATCAATTGCGTCAAGGGATTTTCTCTAGCGAAGCCATTGAAAATGATGATGATTGCGATACGCTTTATGGAGGTAAAGGTCAAGATTGGTTCTTTGGAGAAGATGAGGAGATTCAGGATTTTGACGAAACCTCACGAACGCCAGACCGAAAGAAATAGAGCGTGTTCACATCATTCGGCATAGCCATTCGCTGGTGATGGCAAGGAGGCGAACACAAAATATATCATATCCAATTTATCATCACGGGTAAAAACGCGGCGAGGCGTCAGAACCGTCTACGAAAACTTTTTGCCTCGTTGCGACGTTTATAAAGTATTTTATGATACTCCCACGGATTTTTTACCTGACGTTGGTATTGCCATTCCGGTGAAGTGGCTGACGATGCGGTCACTTGTTTCCGGTATTTGTCGATCTACGTGTTTTTTGCCCGACGCTGGTGATGCCGCCTCACACGGTCTCTGCGGACCATCGTTCAGATGGCCTTTCACAGTATTATAGTCATTTAATTTAGTAATCTCCTCGATGGAGATTACTAGGGCGTGTTCACACAAATTGCCATCCTAATCGGAGCGACCATCTGTACAAGCGTCAGGTAAAAAGTTCAAAAAAGTTTACGCATTTTCCGCGAAAATGCTTTTTTCGTAAAACTTTTTTGAGGTGAAGTAAAATCAATGGGAGGAAACTTTTTGCAAAAAGTTTCCCCTCAAACTCCCCTTCCAAAACTTTTTACGAGACGTACAAACTTCAATATCAATCAACTCAACGCCCCGATTGCTGTTATTTCATTCTTGGCTATGGGGTTTTACCATGTGATTATATGTGAACGCACCCTAAATTAAATGACTATATAGCTCGCATTCTGGACGCTCTGGAGACGGCTTATCCTCATCGGTCGGCATTAGTAGTTGAGATGAATCAAGGGGTCGGTAATGCGCCGACCCATCGCACTTGATACAAAGGTTCGCCATAATAGGTCGACCCTTTGGAAGCATGCGCAAATAAACCTTACGGGGTCTTGCCTGTGTGTTGTGGTTGCCATGGGAGAAAAAAGTTTTGGCAAACCACCATCATCGTGAGAATTGCTATCCGAATTGTACGAATGTATCCTAATCCGCTAAGTGTCCCACATCGCCAGTTCCCTAACTTAACATGAAAATATCCACGCTTTAGAAACATTCGCTTTGAGGCCTCTATCGCGTGATGCGTTGACGGCATACGGTTGGAACGTC
This sequence comes from Thermoguttaceae bacterium, assembly GCA_028694795.1. Taxonomy (GTDB): domain Bacteria; phylum Planctomycetota; class Planctomycetia; order Pirellulales; family Thermoguttaceae; genus JAQVKF01. The sequence goes on from JAQVKF010000193.1 coordinate 3,801, forward strand.
CAACTCTTGTTGTTGGATCAGGCGACCGGCAGTGTCTTGAGTCAGTTGGCGACATCGCCGATCACCAATGAACCAAAACAGGCGTGAATCTGTTAAAAACCATTGTGCTGAAAGGCCGTCTGGCCCGAGCGACGCGGCATTTTACCGACACGAACGAACCGGGAAACTGCTGATAACGTCGGCGATTATCCGCCCGTGGTCAAAGACAACCAGCTCGAGCTGAAAGCCGCCATCACGGATTTTCAGCCCGTTTTTCCCTCCGCCACCAAGAAATAGTAACGAGCGTCGCTATCTGAAGTCCGCGAGTCGTCGAAGGGCATGTCCGCGGAACTTGTCGTTTTCGTAACATGGAATCAGTCTTTTGCGACGGACCAGCTGCAGGAAAATCGCCGCCGCTCTCCGCGATTTCCGCTGTCAACCCCGCAAACGCCTCCCATTCTTGTGTATGATGAAAAACTGATTAGCCCGGTGGGGATGATGTGCAATACGGTATCCTCCTGTTATAATGTGGCGCCGGACCACGTGTTAGGCGGTGCACCTGACGCTTATAATTGGACCCCGCGTTAGCGGTGAGCCTACGCAGACCGGCGGAGGGCTTGGTTTTTGAACGAATGGTGGGTCAACGAGTTCGCTGCATCTGCGAACAACAAAAGTCATCGGCAGAAACAAGGCGACAGAGGGATTGATTCATGGATATTTGGAAGTACTACGACGTTACACATCGTAAGCATGTAGTGTGCAATCCCACGAACGAGGAGAAGCTCACACACCTAGTGGACTTGGTACAGCTTCCGACAACCGCTCGCGTGGTTGACATCGCCTGTGGAAAGGGCGAATTCCTGATACGTCTGGCCGAGGCATACGGAATGTGTGGCGTAGGTGTGGACTGCTCGTCCTTCTTTATCGCCGAAGCAGAACGAAGACTCCGATCGCGTGCGCCGCAGGCGGAAATCACCTTCGCCCAAATGGATGGCGCTGATTTCAAACCCGAAAAGCCGCACAGTCTTGCTCTCGCTTCGTGCATTGGGGCGAGCTGGATTTTTGGCGGACACGCGCAGACTCTGGACGCGCTCATCGGCATGGCCGAGCCTGATGGCTGGGTGATCGTGGGTGAGCCGTACTGGTTGCAAGAGCCGCCAGACGAGTACTTACAAGCGTTAGGATTACCAAGAGACTCCATTGGAAGTCACGTGGAAAACGTCGAAGCCGGCCAACGGCGAGGACTCGACCTTGTACATACTCTGGTCAGCAGCAAGGACGATTGGGACCGATACGAAGGTCTTCAGTGGTATGCGATGGCGGACTACGCACGTACCCACCGAGATGACGCCGATCTTCCAGAACTGTTTGAGCGCGTGACGAAGGAGAAATCAGCCTACTTGAAATGGGGGCGAGACATCTTGGGCTGGGCAATCTACGTATTTCGATGTCCATCCACCTGGAATGCCAAGGTGATGTCAAGAACTTAAGGTGTTACCCGTAAATAACAGCCACTTTATTTAGGGCGTGTTCACATCATCATGATAGAAAAATTGCCAACCAACCGATGATATCGGTATGAAAATGACAAAACAACCATTTGAAAAAATCAAACACGTTTTCCCTAAGTCTCGGGATAGTGTACAGATTGATCATTTTACGATGAAATGTTCATCAACGTCGGCAATGGTTCGGATCAAGGCTTAGGAGTAGAGCGATTTTGCAACGAAAAATCGCGAGCGTAAATGAATGTTGGTTAGGACAGGAAAAAAATCCTGCTCTACGTGGTGGAAAACGGTTGCAAATGGCGTGCGTTGCCGAAGGAATTTGGCAACTGGCACACAGTGTACATGCGTTATGTTGTAGTGCACATGCGCATGTGTCGATGGGCCGAAAATGGCGTCTTATTCCATCTTTTTGAGGCTCTGCAAAATGAGCTGAAGCTCCATGTGAACACCTCCGCGTTGTCACTTGACAGTCGCTGTATGAAAGTCCACCATGGTGGTCGGCGGCTCAAAAAAACGGAAAACACTTGATCGATAAAACACGTGGGGTGAAAACATCAAACTCCATGTGATCGTCGCGAATGACACGCTCCCGGTCGCGTTGATGTTGTCGAAGGGTCATCTGAACGACGGTCCGCAGGGATACTGTATGAAATGGCAGTACCAACGTCAGGCAAAAAGGCCGGGAACGCCCGGCTGCGAATTCGCACTACCGTGCGGTCGGTCATGGTCCGCAAAAGCAGTCACTGCATTCCTGGCTTTTGCTTCTTTTAATTCATACAATATATTATTCAAATATACACTATGTGATCGTCGCAAATGACACGTTTCCGGTCGCGTTGATGTTGTCGAGAGGCCATCTGAACGACGGTCCGCAAGGGCGAATTTTGCTTCGCAAACTGGACGGTCAGTTCAATGGATCAAGTTTGCTTATGGACAGGGCATACGAGGGCAACGCGACGCGTTCACTGGTCGAATCGCTCGGAATGCGGCCGATCGTTCCTCCAAAATCGAATCGCAAAAAGCCGTGGGAGTATGATAAAATACTTTATAAACGCCGCAACGAGGCAAAAAGTTTTCGTAGACGGTTCTGACGCCTCGTCGTGTCTTTACACGTGATGATAAATTGGATATGGTATATTTTGTGTTCGCCTCCTTGCCATTACCCGCGAATGGCTACGCCGAATTATGTGAACACGCCCTAGAGCGTGTTCACGTAAACTTCGTACCATGTTGACTTACGTTGCAGCCTGTACGTCTAGGGAGTGTTCACGTAATTAATATGGAATATTTGAGGGGTATTGGTATCTTTGGTTCGAATATACCAAGCCATGAAATTCATCGCAAATATCCTTAACTATTTATTTGCTATATATTATCATTTTAGACTCCCCACAAGTCATTTTTGGGTAGACGAAAAGTATATGGAGGGAGAACTTTTGAAAAAGTTCCCCTCCAAACCTCCCCAAAACTTTTTACCATACGCACGAGCTGTAGCGTCGGTTAAAATGACACGACATTTGTGTAAACACGCCCTAGTTCAGCAATACGAATTCTTGCAATCGACCAAAGTAGTGCTAATCCGATAAAAATCCATGCAATCCGCTCATGACGACGGCCTACCTGGCGTTGCTTGAATATTCGTCCACACATCCAATCACGCTGCGACTTTAACCAGTATTCACGAGACTGTGATATGAATACGTGCCCATCATATCGAAAGGGAATCATCACGGAACGTAATGTCATCCGAAGCCAGTCCAGCTCACTGATCTGATGATTCCAATAATGATCCATTACCGGTCGTTGGATACCGGCAAGCAACCAGCCTATCTGTACTCGCAGACCTTCCGCAAAAGCTCGATACCGATGGTAGCGATCGTA
>JAQVKF010000194.1 GCA_028694795.1 Thermoguttaceae bacterium
CAGACGAAATGGATTCATTGACCGGAGTCGAGTTGGGAAAAGGTTCTCTCATAGAACAGACCTCGAAAAATATAAAGGAGCTGCTGGTGCGTAAACTGAACGTAGCGATGATCGGTTATAAATTCATGGGGAAAGCCCATAGTTTTGGATTGATGGCTGCCCCATTTTTCTTCAAAACAGGTATCGAACCTGTTCGTAAAGTGATTGTTGGACGCAACGAGGCACCGCTCAGACAGGCTGCGGCGGATTTCGGATGGAATGAGTACTGTACAGATTGGCGTGAAGTGGTCAATCGTCCGGATATTGATGTCGTGGATATCGTGACTCCGCCAAGTACCCATGCGGAAATCGCGATTGCGGCGGCGGAAGCGGGAAAGCATATTTTCTGCGAAAAACCGTTCACCGTGACGCCAGAAGAAGCGGAACGTGTGATCGAGGCGGTGAATCGAACTGGCGTGAAACATATGCTGGGCTTTACCTATCGGCGTGTGCCCGCGTTGGCTGAGGCTAAACGATTGATTGAATCGGGGAAACTTGGCAAAATTTACCATTTTCGTGCCGTTTATCTGCAAGATTGGATTATGGATCCGATGTTTCCTCGCATTTGGAAGTTGAATCGGAAGTTTGCCGGATCTGGTCCGCATCATGAGTTAAACAGTCATATTGTGGATTTGGCGTTGTGGTTGGTGGGTGGTATTCGTTCGGTCGTTGGTATGGAAGAAACGTTCATTAAAGAACGTCCGGCGGAAGCGACGGCACAAACTTTGTCGACGATGCTCACGGCGACGGCGCAAACCACCAAAATGGAACCAGTCGATGTCGATGACGCGGCGATCTTTTTGGCTAAATTTGAAAATGGAGCTCTTGGTTCATTTGAGGCGACGCGATTCGCCGCGGGACGTCGAAATCATGAGCGTATCGAAATCAATGGCTCGAAAGGTTCGTTGTGGTTTGATCTCGAAAACATGAACAATCTCCATTACTATAGTACGGAAGATGGTGCGGACGTACAAGGATTCCGGACGATCCAGGTGAACGAAGGGTGTCATCCGTACACTGGGCACTATTGGCCAGCGGGGCATGGTGTGGGATATGAAAATCTCTTTATAAGTGAGTTTGCCGACTTTTTCGAAGCGATTGCCAATGATACGAAACCGTCGCCAGGATTTGAAGTTGGTTTAGAAAATCAGAAAGTTTTAGACGCGGTGAGTCGTTCCATTGCGGAAGAACGTTGGATTCCGATTTGACATTCCAGTATGGGATATGATACCCTATCCATATAAAGTGGTTTGAAACGAATGAGACGCCCATGGTACTCGCTAAGGTCGAGGTCCGAGGTGGTAGTGGATCGGACGACTGATCGTGATATGGGATGCCAATGTCGGGTAGACTGATCACGAATCATGATTGTGGGTGTGGGGCGTCGATATTCTCAGACCTTTGCGAGTGGATGGCCATATGCCAGTCTACATTGGGACATAACTACGTTTAGATAAGAGGAAAAAATGAATCGAAATGTGAGAACGTATGGGATTTGGGCCGCGACGGGCATTTTGCTTGGCGGAGCGTTGTTTTATTTGAATGACTCCTTCGCCGCTCCGCCGTTGGTTTTGGATGATGAAGAGGAGGTGACTCTGCTCGGAGGTGACGATGTTGATCCGGAAATGATTAAGAAGGAAAACGCGGCACGTGAACTAAACGGAAAATGCTATGTTTGTCATGGAAATTATATTGAAGAGGAATTTGCGAAGAAGCACGCGTTGGGCAAAGTCGGTTGTTTCGATTGCCATGGTGAAGCGGTTGCGCACCGAAATGACGAAAATCATTTGACGCCGCCGGATCATATGTTCAGTTCGTCGGAATTGCCGGATGAAATGGTCGAAAGCTGCCAAGCCTGCCACGAGACGCATGACGTAGCCGCGAAAGATGTGTTGACTCGATATCAGGAACGTAAACTGGATAAAAAACCACTTGAAGAAGTGACGTGTATGGATTGCCATGGTTCGCATCGATTGGATAAACGTACTGTTCGATGGAATAAAAGGACGGGTGAGGTGATTCCGTTGGTTGAGGGGGTTGACGCCAAGGCGGACCGAACCAATACGCTTGACTTGTTCAAAGATCGTCAGTCGAAAAATTATGGTTTGGGTCGAGAAGAAGACAAGTAACGTTGTCAGCGGATGGTTCAATGGGGCGGAACGAGATTGTGGGTATAGGTGTATATCTGTACGGTATACCGCTCCATTAGTGTGGTATATAACATAGAATGGTAAACAGTTTTTACATGAAAAGGGAAGCAAAATGGAATATCCTTGCATGAGACATGGTGGTGTGAATCGACGCGATTTTGTCAAGGCGAGTGGAGCGGCGGTCGCGTTTGGAGCGACGGCGGCAATGCTGGGCGGCAATATCAAAATCGTCCAAGCGGGCAATCCGGACGGACAGGACACCTCGAGTATTTTGAATTATGTACCAGAGATGGAATACCGTCGTTGTGGTCGTACCGATCTGATGGTTTCGGCGATTTCGCTTGGTGGTCACTGGAAGCGGCTTGGTGATCTGCTCAGTCGTGAAGGTGTCAAGCAGACGGGAAACAGCTGGCTTGGTACGGATATTGATAACCCGATGTTCGTGGAGAACCGAGACAAGATCATTTCGCGTTGTATCGAGCGTGGAATCAACTATGTAGACGCTTGTACGCATGAAGAGATTCGTACGTACGCCAGAGTTTTGAAGGGACGTCGGGACAAGATGTACTTTGGTTACTCGTGGGACATTTGGGAATGCCGTGACCCGGCTTGGCGACCGCTGGATCGATTGAAAGAAGGTTTTGCGACGGGGTTGAAGACCGCCGGTCTCGAATATGTCGATTTATGGCGGATCATGTTCCTCGAACAGAGTGGTCAGCATGAGGAAAAAGACGTGGAAGCGGCGATGGAAGCGTTGCGTTGGGCCAAAAAAGAAGGATTGGCTCGATTCACAGGGCTTTCGTCGCATGACCGTCCACATATCATGCACATGTTAGATACCTATCCCGATGCGATTGACGTCGTGGTGACGCCATATTTCGCGAACACGAAAGTGGTCACGGACGAGTCCGGGTTGTGGGCAAGGCTCAAAAAGAACGACATTGGTTGGTTCGGTATCAAGCCGTTCGCGAGCCACTCGGTCTTCAAGGGAACCAGCATGCCGGGCGATCCGAACGAGAAGGAAGACAACCGTCTGGCTCGTATGCTTCTGCGTTCGGAATTGTGCAATGAGGCACTGACCGCGCCGATTCCGGGGTTAATCACCGAACAGCAGGTGGATAATGCCGCGATGGCGATTCTCGAACGTCGAAAGCTTGATTTGAACGAACAGGCGGAAGTGGAGCAGACCATGCAGCGAGCGTTCGCCTCGTTGCCCTCGCATCACGAATTCTTCCGCGATTGGACGGTTGTCTGATCTGGCCTAAAGCAAAGAAGGGCCTCACAGTGAGTGGGGACCTTCCGTTGTATGAGGATTTAAGACGGGAGGAATGGCATCATGGGAAGAACCCTTTCGATGGGTGTGGTAGCGATGGTTTTGTTCTGCTGTTTGGCGATCCAGGGGATATCAGCGGAACCGACGGAAGCGGAAGTGAAGGCGAAGCGGGCCGCCGCGGCTGAGAAGCTGTTTGCGAAGGAGAATCTCGCGGCTTGGTGTATCGTTCCTAGTGATACGCAGAAACGTACTCCGGAGCAGCGAGCGGAGATGCTTGTTGATCTCGGACTGACGAAGGAAGTGTACGACGGGCGTGATAACCATATTCCGGAATTTGACGATGAGCTTGATCAGCTTACGAAACGGAATATAGAAATGACCGGTTTTTGGCTGGTCTGTGGATTGGATCCGGCGAATGAGCGTCACGCGAAGCTGGTGGTGGAATTCCTTCAGAGACGGAACGTCCGGGGATGCCAGCTGTGGGTAGTGGTTGGTGGGACCGAGGGCATTGCCGATGAGAACGAGCGAGTCGAGAAGGTCGCGACCGCGGTACAGTGGCTTGCGGATGAGATGAAGAAGATCGACGGTTCGGTCCTTCTGTATAACCATGGAGGATGGTTTGGCGAGCCGGAGAATATGATTAAGATTATTGAAGCGTCGAATCGCCGGAACGTTTGGATTTCCTATAATTTCCATCATGCGCACCATCGGATTGCGGATTTTGAGCCGATGCTCAAGAAGATGGTTCCGTATCTGAAGAATATCAGCTTGAACGGAATGGTGATTGATGGCGACAAGAACGGGCGTTTGATTCTGCCGATTGGTTCAGGCGATTGCGAACGAGATATGATCAGAGCCATTTGTGATAGTGGTTACGATGGTCAGATTTCCGTGATCTGTGATATTATGGCGGATGTGAAAGAAGTGATTCGTGGCAACTTGGAAGGACTCGAAAAGGTCCGCCAGGAGATCATCGCGAATCCGTGATTGGAATGATTCATTCCGATGGGTTAATCCTTCCATATCTTCTGTGTTCGAGCGGTCGGTTGATCCCTGAGTCGTTTGGGTGGCCGGTGATGTGTGTGATTGGAAAAAGGTGGGAGGATCACCCGGTTTGTGACCGGGATGTCTGTGTTATGGTTCCGTATCGGTTGATGAACATGGGTTCGTGGGCGGAGCCGTTTCGTAATCAATGAAAGGAATAATAAAATGAAAAAAGCCCTAGCGATGGGGGTGGTGGCGATAGCGCTACTGTGCGGTCTTGCGGTACAAAGTTATGCGGAAGAGGCGGCGAATGCGGAAGTAAAGGCAAAACGCGCGGCTGCGGCGGAAAAATTGTTGGCGAAGGAAAATCTCGCGGCGTGGTGCATTGTGCCGTTCGATTCCAAACATCGAACGCCGACTGAACGTGCGGCCATGCTCAAAGAACTCGGGCTGACGAAAGAAGTTTACGATTGGCGTGACAACAATATTCCCGAATTTGATGACGAACTCGATCAATTGACGAAACAGAACATCGAATTGACCGGATTCTGGCTCGTTTGTGGATTGGACCCCGCGAATGAATCGTACTCGAAGACGATTGTCGAATTTTTGCAGCGTCGCAATGTGCGTGGTTGTCAATTATGGGTGTTAGTGGGTGGTTTTGAAGGCATTGCCGATGAAAACGAGCGTGTCGAAAAGATTGCGACCGGAATTGCATGGCTGGCCGACGAGATGAGGAAGATCGACGGTTCAGTACTTTTGTACAATCATGGCGGTTGGTTTGGCGAGCCGGAAAATATGATTCGGATCATCGAAGCGGCGAACCGGCGTAATGTTGGCATTACGTACAATTTCCACCACGCGCATCATCGCATTGGCGATTTCAAACCGATGCTTCAGAAAATGTTGCCGTACTTGGTGAACATCAGCCTCAACGGCATGGTGGTAAATGGCGAGCAGAATGGAAAGATGATTCTGCCGATTGGTACGGGCGATTGCGAACGCGATATGATTCGCGCGATTTGCGATAGTGGCTATGATGGTATGATCAGTATTTTGTGCCACATGGATGCGGACGCTGAAGAGGTGTTGCGCGGCAATATGGAAGGTCTCGAAAAGATTCGTCAAGAGATTATCAACGAGTAGAATATTCTTTGGAGTGTGGGGAAGAGCGTCTCTATGCTTCATGATCTTGCGCGTTTCGTTCAAACGGGTTGATGTATCCGCATCAGCCCGTTTCATTTTTTGCGAGGAAAATGACCACCGTTGTACGTTGTGCGAGGTGTCATTTCGGCAAGATGACTGGTTCTGAAAGGAATCCTTGCAGTAGATCCATCGCGCGGGTGAGCTGTTCCGGCGTTTGTTGCAGAAGAATGCGATCTCGACCGTGCTCTTCGGGGATAAAGTAACTCGTGCCATCTTCGCGGACGGTGACGCGTCCTGTTTCACTTTGGGTGAATATTTGTTCAGGATAGGCGAGTTCCAGCGGCGGAACCAGATCCCATAGAGCCAAATGGTCGTAACCGTAAGCTCGATACGAAAGATACACCGGAGATTGAGGATTTAGTTGATGTTCGAGAAATTCGGGGCCTAACACAAGTTGCTTTCCGATTTCGTAACCACTCCAGAGTATGGGCGTCGGCCATTCCGCCGCAAGCCGACGACCGGCCGGGAGATCGCACAAAAGGTTGTTTTCCCGTAGATTTTGATATGCCTCGGAAAACGCTCCCGCGATCACAAAAAGAAGTCGCACCTTGCGTTGGACCAGTTCTGAGCCTGAAAGCGGCGATATTTCATCCGCTGGAGAGTCCAGTAATCGCACCAAATTTGTGGCGAATCCTGTCATTACAATCACGACCGACTGATTCGGCTCCCGTGCCAAGGTTTGTCGCAGTACTTTTACCGCGGACGGCGTGTTTTGGAAAGGTACGGCATCTGCGGCTGTTTCATCTGTTTTATCTGCCCCATTTGTTTCGTCTATTCCCGTCTTTTCGTCCGGTTGATTTACGTTATCCGTCCCATTGGCGGACTGGGACGCATTCGTAGCATCTACCGCGTTCACCCCATGTTTCATTTGTCGCAGCACGGGAAGCATGTAATTTCCATCGGAATGACATGCCGGTTGGGTCGCGACGCCGATCGGGATTTGGGGATATCCATAAAATTCGTTCAGCATCTGGATATACGGCACGGTGGTCGGAGAGCCGTTGGAAGAGGTCACCGCGAGTAAATCGAACTTTCCGTGATGAGTCAACGTGTGGATCACGGCCAAGGATAACGCGTCGTCCACATCATTACCGATGTCGGTGTCTAAAATGATACGTACCGGAATTTGAGCGTTCGCCGTAAGGCTTGACGAGAAAAATGTTGCGAAGAGGCAGATCAGCCGGGCGAAATGAAGCCTGCCGCGACCGCTATTCCGACGATCGCGAGCGGGCACAGAGTCGCGGCGATTGTGATGCGTCGCAGAGGTGAAGACAATATGGGGTGGAGTGGATATCATGCTATATTTCCTTAGGTCGGTTGATTTTTGCTAAGGCGAATGTTGCCTAAGACGGTTGGCGGAATGGTCTTGTTGGTTCCATGCTGTGGAAGACATGAGCCGGACGGGAACCTATTCCGAACGCTATTTCGCCACGCGGCGAAAATCACGCACGAAAATATTCCACTCCATGGAATCAGTGGCTGTGGGTTCATTTTTTGAAAAGAG